>NZ_QXCO01000017.1:0-120456 GCF_003458115.1 Bacillus sp. ISO11
GTTTTTCCACTTTCTGTACCATCTAAATATCGTTTCACCGCTTGGATTTTTTCTTTTGAAGAAAATTTAGCCATAAAAAATGCACCTCCAATTGTTAGACTGTGTCTAACAATTGGGGTGCACTTCAGAAATGGCATAAGGCTTTTTCTTATTTCAATTTGAACACTATCGCTTCATACGGACGTAATGGAATGTTATCTATTGATCCGATTTCTACATCGTAATTGTGTATAAATAACTCTGATTCACTATAACTAATATCCTTAGGCATTTCAAATACACTTTCATCCGCAGTAAAGTTTGCAATGACAAGTAGTTTTTCATCTCCATATGTTCTTACATAAGCAAAAATAGAAGGGTCATTATCTAATATTAAATCATATGATCCATACACAACTATTTCATTATTTTTGCGTAGTTCAATTAATTTCTTATAGTAATAAAAAATTGAACCTTCATCTTGGATTGCTTGTTTCACATTAATCTCTTTATAGTTAGGATTTACAGTAATCCAAGGTTCACCTTTTGTAAATCCAGCGTGATTCTGATCATTCCACTGCATCGGAGTTCTAGCATTATCACGACCCTTTATATAAATAGATTCCATTACTTTTTCTATATCTTCACCATGGTCTATCACTTTTTCTTTATACATATTTAACGTTTCAATATCTCGATATTCATCAATTGATTGGAATCGAACGTTCGTCATTCCAATTTCCTCTCCTTGATAAATATATGGCGTTCCTTTCATCATATGAAGAACTGTCGCTAACATTTTTGCTGATTCAATGCGATACATTCCATCATTACCAAAACGAGATACAACGCGAGGCTGATCATGATTATTCCAATAAAGGCTATTCCATCCGGTATGCTCTAATGCTTTTTGCCACTTTGTTAAATTCTCTTTTAAAGTAAGAAGTGAGCATGGTTTTACATCCCACTTTCCACCTTCTCCTGAATCTAAATCCATATGTTCAAATTGGAATACCATTTGCAACTCTTTTCGTTCTTCTCCAGTATACAATTTCGCTTCTTCTGTCGTTACACCAGGCATTTCACCAACCGTTATAATATCATAATGCGATAATACTTCCTCATTCATTTCATGTAAATATTTATGAATGTTTGGACCGTTCATAAAATGCTTATGACCTGAAACATACCCCTCTTCTTCTGTTTCAACAGCTGGTAATCCCTCTTCTTTAGAAATAAAATTAATAACATCCATACGGAAGCCATCAATTCCTTTTTCTAACCAAAACTTCATCATTTCATAAACATCTTGTCTTACCTTTTCATTATCCCAATTTAAATCTGGCTGTTTTTTAGAAAACAGATGTAAATAATATTCATCCGTCATTTCATCATACTGCCATGCAGATCCACTAAAAGCAGCTCCCCAGTTGTTCGGTTCTTTCCCTTCTTTTCCAGGGCGCCATATATAGTAATCTCTATATTTATTATCTTTTGATTTACGTGATTCAATAAACCAATTATGTTCATCCGAAGTATGATTAACAACTAAGTCCATCATAAGTTTCATATTACGTTCATGCATTTCATGTAATAGCTCATCCCAATCTTCCATTGTTCCGAACTCGTTCATAATTTTACAATAATCGCTTATATCATAACCATTATCATCATTTGGAGATTCATAGACTGGTGATAACCAAATCACATCAATCCCTAACTCTTTTAAGTAATCTAGCTTTGAAATAATCCCTTGAAGATCTCCTATACCATCACCATTACTATCCATAAAGCTACGAGGATAAATTTGATATACTACACTTTCTTTCCACCATTGTTTTTCCATTATGCTACCCCATTTCATTCATCATTCATTTTTCTCTTTTTTAAGGCGCAAACGTTTTCATTAATGAATGATAACAGATTCTATCTCAATTTAAAATAGCGCTTACAATTTTTATTGTTCTTTTTCTAAGAAAACATATGAAAACCACTAATAAATCTCCAATAAATGAAAACGTTTTATTTTTTTATTTATTTTTTGAATCTATTCGTTTATAATGAACTCAAAGAAAACGTTTGCATAATTATTTCTAGGGGGAAATACCATGGCAGAACTTAAATTAGAAAACATTTATAAAATATATGATAATAACGTAACAGCTGTAACTGATTTTAATTTACACATTCAAGATAAAGAATTTATTGTATTTGTCGGTCCTTCTGGATGCGGAAAATCTACAACATTACGAATGGTAGCTGGACTTGAAGATATTTCAAAAGGCGAGTTTTCAATTGATGGTAAACTAATGAATGATGTTCCTCCAAAAGATCGAGATATCGCTATGGTATTCCAAAACTACGCTCTTTATCCACATATGAGTGTATATGATAATATGGCATTTGGATTAAAACTTCGAAAAATACCAAAAGATGAAATCGATCGTCGTGTGAAAGATGCAGCAAAAATTTTAGGACTTGAACAATATTTAGATAGAAAACCGAAAGCATTATCAGGTGGACAGCGCCAACGTGTTGCGTTAGGTAGAGCAATCGTTCGAGATGCAAAAGTTTTCTTAATGGATGAACCATTATCAAACTTAGATGCTAAACTCCGTGTTGCAATGCGCTCAGAAATTTCTAAGCTACATCATCGCCTTGGAACAACAACAATTTATGTAACACATGACCAAACAGAAGCAATGACTATGGCTTCGCGTCTTGTCGTTATGAAGGATGGAAAAATCCAACAAATTGGAACTCCAAAAGAAGTATACGAAACGCCAGAAAACATTTTCGTGGGTGGATTTATCGGCTCACCAGCGATGAATTTCTTCCGTGGTAAATTGACTGAAACCGATTTCGTTATAGACAATACTATAAAAATTAAAGTATCTGAAGGAAAAATGAAGATGCTACGTGAACAAGGCTATGTAAATAAGGAAATTGTTTTAGGTATTCGCCCAGAGGACATTCATGATGAACTACTATTTTTAGAAGCTTCGCAATCTACTGCCTTCACAACAAAAATTGAAGTCGCTGAATTATTAGGTGCTGAATCCATTTTATATATGAAACTTGGAAATCAAGATTTTGCAGCACGTGTAGATGCAAGACATACATTTTCACCTGGTGATCAAATTAAATTAGCATTTGATATGAATAAAGCACATTTCTTTGATAACCAAACTGAACAACGTATTCGCTAAAAAATTTATCTTTACTATACACATACAAAAAAACCGTCCACATATATTGAGGGCGGTTTTTATTATTATACTAGGGCTTCTACTGTATGAAATGATTGTCCTTTTGTGCTAATAATACCGAAAATCGGTAAATCACTAAGCACCACTTCTTCTTGCTGTTTCATAAAAGATGACGTTAATTGTTTTATCTCTATCCAAACGTCATTAATACAAAGTACATTGGAATCGTTCTCTTGTTGGCGAGAAAAAATAGAATCTATTTTATATAAACCTGCATTTTGAAAAAGCATATCAATGCGACTGAATGCATTCAAAGTAATGCTAATAACGCGTTGCCAATCTCCTTGCTTTCCCATATCATAGGATACAAAAAGTGCCTCTCCGCCTAGATTCATAATTTCCTCCACTGTTGCTTGTCCACTCTCTTGATCAATGTCCGTCACAATAACTTTTGCGCCTTGTTTAGCCAACAAAAGAGCTGTATTACGTCCAATACCGATGCCACCGCCAGTTACGATAGCAACTTTTCCTGCAAGCTTCATTTTCATTACCCCTTCTATAAGTCTTACCGTCATTCAGTATACTCCTTTATAAGATTAATCTGCAAGCAAGAAAAATTGCTATTTTACTTGTAAACGTTTACTTTTTATCCTTCTTTTTTCTTATTATTACGCTGATCGAAAACTAAACCGAT
Source organism: Bacillus sp. ISO11 (assembly GCF_003458115.1). NCBI lineage: Bacteria > Bacillati > Bacillota > Bacilli > Caryophanales > Bacillaceae > Bacillus > Bacillus sp. ISO11. The sequence goes on from NZ_QXCO01000017.1 coordinate 3,883, forward strand.
GAAAATTAAAATCCCCCAAAAGATTACACTACCTCCAGTCATTTTAATCTCCCCCTTATTATATAAAGTGAAATTTTAATCAGCCCCAATATGGCGGAATAAAGATATTATTTTTAATCATTATATCATTTTCTTAATTTTCAATCTATTATAAATAGAATTAACACATTTTAGCTTTTCCTTACTGTAAACATTCCCCATATACTTATAAAATCAAAAAGACCCTTTTATATATAAAAAGGTCTTTTTTTCATTATACAAGACTTATTACTTTCGTTTTTGTAATTAAATCATGAAAACCACAATTATCTTTGCGGAACAACATCATATATATATTACATATTAATGGAATTCCTAATAGCAATACGTTCGGTAATAACACTACAAAAAATCTTATAATTAATGTTTGCAACGTTAGCTTTTCACTCTTCAATGAAATTAATTTTATTCTCGTTACCTTTTTTCCAAGTGTAACACCGTTCCAAATAAAGGGTAACACAATAAAATATATCGCCATTAATATAAAAACTACTGCGAAATCATATCTAAAATCACCTAAGCTTATATTAAAGCGCTTAAACATAGCACTATAGTTTCCGGTCATAATAGCTACTACTACACCATACATAACCGAGATTAAAAACATGTCAATTAGGGAAGCACCTATGCGATTCATTACAAGCGCTGGACGATGCATCTTTAACTTCATTTTATGTCGACTCCTTCATATCCTTCTTTACCCGTCTCATCGTACCACTTCTAAAAAACATTGTAAACTAGCCTTTCTCTTACTTTTCTTGTACAATTTGTTACAATAGCATTATAAAGGAGGTTCCCATATTGAAAAAATGGATAATCCTATTCGTCGCCTTCCTATTAACTGGTTGTGCAGGAAACACAGGTCACTTAACTTATACGGTTAACGATGAATACGAACTCATACGTACTTCTGGAAATGCATTTGAACTTTTCCCCTCGCAAGATGCTGTATATGCCACACAATACATCCCTGCAAAAATTACAGACATTGCTTGGGATGATAAATACATTATTGCAAAACAAACCGAGGAAAAATCAGATCCGAATAACCCTGACGCAGCAATTGCAAATAAAAAAAGTGAACATTATTGGATTATTGACGTAAAGCACAATAAACGTTTCGGTCCCTACAATGAAAAGCAATTTAATGAACAAAAAGATGCGTTTAAAATTAAGGTGCCTTTTCAAAATGTAGATTCATACATAAAAGAAATAAAAAAACAGTCAGCATAATATTTGAATGCTGACTGTTTTGCCTTACATTATTTTAGTGAGATGTTAAACGTTTGTGGCTCTTTTACAACATCTTGTGTTTCTGAATCTCCTGCAAGTAAATCATCAGTTGTAAACTGAATATCCTTTACCTTGTCTTTTCCATCGTCAAGTATTAAACCAATAATACCATCTCTTGTTTCACCAGGCTTATAGTCTTCTCTTGATACATTTTTTGTACCAACTAACGTATCTTCGTCATATAAAAAGTTTTGAGTGGCTACTTTAAAATGTTGCTTACCATTAATCATAACATCATTCATAGAGAAAAATTGCATATTTTTATTTCCGGTATTCTCCACTTTATATGTAATCTCAACGTAACGAATTGTATTACTAATCTCTGTTCCACTTAGCGATGCATATAATTCTGCATCTTCTTGGCTTACTTTATCCCCTAATCTCCGTTTTACTTCTTCAGGGGTTAGTGCCGTGTATACTTTCAATGTTTTTTTTGCCTTTTCACTCATCTGTGATAAAGAAATTACTTTCACATCTTGTACGTGAATTTTCATTGGCGCTACTTCAAATGTTTGATTCACAGAATGCATCTGCTCTAACTTAAAAGTACCCCATCCTGTTTCTTTCACTTTTTGTCCTACTTTTTTCAGCTCACGCCCACCATATTCTTTTGTTTCAGGAATAGATTCTTTCTTCTTCGGTTCAGCTTTCTTTTCTTCTTGATGGAAGCAACCACTTAACATAAGAAGAAAACTACATAAAACAAAAATACTTTTCCATGCTTTCATCATTTCATTTCTCCTAACGCTATCATTCATGAATATAAAATTAGTCCCTGGCTTTGTAAACTATAGAAACAATGACAAGTCCACAAAATGAACTTGTCAGTCCAGATACTATTATACCTCCAATTTGGAAAATATGAAAATAGGGATCTAGGAACGCGTGCACGATAAATATAATAGTTGCTACAACAATTACTGAAACCCAATACTTTCTTTTTTCCGAAGCTAAAATAAGATCTTTACCCATTTCATTTCTATACTTCCATAAAACGTATACTAATAATAGAACACCAATACATGTACTTCCATGTTGCATATATTTATAAACAGAGATACCGTACCATTCTCTTTGTAATAATGGTATTTTCATAACAAAATAGCCTGTCTTATGAGTGAATGCATCCCAAACAACATGCGTGAGCATACCGAATAATGCAGAACAGCAAAATACAAAGAATTCTTTCCAGGTATGTAGCCCCCACCTCTCATCTATTGCATATGAATAATAACCAGCAAACGGTTTAGGTAAATGCGTTATAAACGGCTTTTTTAAAATGTAGTGATATATGTATGCGAGTAGAAATACAAGCGGTAAATTTAAATATAAGAACCCGAGCCATTTATGGCCAATAACACCATACGGTCTAAAGTGTAAAAAATATTCAAAGTCAGGCGCCATACTACCTAATATAAGAGCCGTTACTGAAATATGTTTAGAATGCTTTTTCGCAAAAGGAAGAACTGCTGCTGGATGTGCAAATGTAAACGGCATACTTTAACTCCTTCTCACATTTTCAATAGAATACCATATATCATAACGAGAGAATGGATCTTCATGCAATATTTATTTTCACATTGGAATATGATAGTTTAAATGATATAATCCACATAAAATATTCAGAAAATAAGGAAGGAATTCAGGTGTCATTAACACTTGTATTTGCCGCCTTTTTAGAATCAAAATCCGTTATGAATTGAGGTTTATATATTGATTGACGTACCCTTTTTACAAAATGTTACATTAAAAAAAGAAAATATCCCTAGTTTTTCCGCATATCCTTACTGCTTACCTGCTATCCGAACATTACAATCACTAGTTTTTCATCCAAATGTAACATTCATTATTGGAGAAAATGGAACGGGTAAATCAACATTACTTGAAGGAATTGCAATTGCGTTAGGCTTTAATGCAGAAGGTGGAACGAAGAATTTCCGCTTTAGCACTAACGATTCACATTCATCTTTACATGAATACCTTCGAATTTCCAAAAGTTTCAATACACCAAACGACGGTTTCTTTCTTCGCGCTGAATCATTTTATAACGTTGCTTCTTATATTGATGAAATAGATGCTATAAAATCTTACGGCGGCGTTTCACTACACGAACAATCTCACGGCGAATCATTCTTTTCCTTATTTATGAACCGTTTTTCAGGACAAGGTTTATACATTTTAGATGAGCCTGAGGCCGCTCTATCACCAATGAGACAACTTTCCATGCTTATTCGAATGCATGAGCTAGCGGAACAAGGTTCACAATTTGTTATTGCGACGCATTCTCCTATTTTAATGGCCTACCCTGAATCCACTATATATTCTTTAACACAAGAAGGGATTCACGAATCCACATTAGAAGAAACTGAGCATTACCAAACGACGAAACTTTTCTTTGAAAATCGCGATCGATTATTCCATCATCTATTTGAGTCGTAAAAAAAGAAGCAGCAATAGCTGCTTCTTTTTTATAGTGCTTCTATAAATAAGGCAACCCCGATACCGCCACCGACGCATAAAGAGGCAATTCCTTTTTCTAACCCACGTCTTTTTAATTCGTGAATTAAACTTACTGTAATACGAGCCCCTGTACAACCAATTGGATGCCCAAGTCCTACGCCACTACCGTTTACGTTCACTTTTTCACGGTCTAAGCCTAACTCTTTCTCTACAGCTAAATATTGAGCCGCGAAAGCTTCATTAATTTCAAGTAAATCTGCATCTTCCAATGACCAATCTACTTTTTCTAAACCTTTACGAATTGCTGGTGCTGGTCCAATACCCATAATTTTCGGGTCTACTCCAGCTACTGAATATCCAACAATTCTAGCTAACGGTTGTAAGCCTTTTTCTTTCGCTTTTTCTTCGCTCATTAATACTAGAACTGCACTTCCGTCATTCAGGCCAGATGCATTACCTGCAGTTACAGACCCATCTTTACGGAATGCTGGTTTTAACCCTGCTAATTTTTCCGCTGTAATATCTGCACGTGGATGCTCATCCTTCGAAAATACTACTTCTTTTCTACGTTCTTTTATTGTAATAGGAACAATTTGATCGTCAAAGTGTCCAGACTCGATTGCCTTCAGTGCCAATGTATGACTGCGAAGAGCAACTTCATCTTGTTCCTCTCTTGTAATTTCATATTGTTCAACTAAATTTTCCGCTGTTTCACCCATCATAATATGGTGAATCGGATCTTCTAACACTTCCCACACCGTATCACGAATTTCTCCGTGCTGTAGACGTTGTCCCCAGCGGTGCTGTTTCAATGCATAAGGGCTCGAACTCATCGCTTCTACTCCACCTGCAACAACAACATCACTTACACCTAATTGGATTTGCATTGCAGCTGACATAATTGCTTGCATACCTGAAGAACATTGACGTTGGATTGTATATCCCGTAACTGTGTCAGGAAATCCTGCCGCTAATGCAGCTGTTCTCGCTGTATTTGCTTCATCAGTTCTTTGAATACAATGACCTAAAATTACTTCATCAACTTCATGTGGTTCTACCCCGCCTCGTTTTACAGCTTCCTGAAGTACAGGAACAGCTAATTCTACTGGCGTTACATTTTTTAGCGCTCCTCCAAAAGTTCCAATTGGCGAACGAACTGCAGCTGTAATAACAACATTATGCATTTTGTACTTGCCCCTCTCTTATGTACCCTAGTAAGTTTTTAGGTGAAATTCCATAAGATGTATATCTATAACTATCATACTATAAACATACTAAAAAATCAAAATATTTAATATAATAAAAATAGAAGGAATTAACCTTCTATTCTGTCAGTGCATATAAAAACTTTTGCAAAATTTTCTCTGTCGTTTCATTCAATTTTGGCAACTTATCTACTGGAAAATATTGAAGTTTCAACCCTTCATGATCGAGCTTTAATTCCCCGCTCACATGATGTGCCTGATACAGATGAATGACATTGAAAATTTCATCGCCATTCGGATAACGGAAATATACTTCTTTTCCTGATAGAACACCAAGAAATTGCATTATTTTTGCAGTTAACCCCGTTTCCTCAAATAACTCTCTACGTGCCGTTTCTTCTGTCGTTTCACCCAGTTCCATCGCCCCGCCAGGTACACCCCAATCATATGTATCTGAACGATATTGAAGCAATACTTCTTGTTTATCATTTAATATAATGATTGCTGATCCTACGAGAATAAGCGGTCTTGTACCAACGACTTTTCGTAACTCTTCAATATACCCCATATGTAAATTCCCCTTTCCCTAACCTCCCTTATCATAACAAAATTTCTCTCTTTTTGTTCATGTAATTTTAAAGAAAAAAAGGAAGCTTTCGCCTCCGTTTTTTCATCTTTATTTCTTAAAACTTTCATATTTTACAGCTTCAAAAGCTTCCTCAATTTCATCATTACGATAATGGACATATGTAAAACGACCCAATTCTACTAATCTTGCTATTTCCTGTAACGCTTTATGCTGCTCATATGTTTCTTTCAGCTTAATATGTACATAAAACTTCATTAAAGGATGTTCATATAAAGGTTCTCCCACCTCTACATATACATCTTCAACCCCTTGTACAACTCTTACATAACTCGCAAATTGATAAAGTGCTTCTCTGTCTGAAACGATTTTTAATGTATACATATATTCTCCCCCTTTCCTTTACTATATCAAAAAGACGACCATACCATGTTATAGAACTATGAAATTTTTTCGACTTGTCATCTATATATTCAATAAAGAAGGCGTTTATCCATACATGACATCTTTTCCCCACATATATTATAGGAAGAACTTTTTTTCATTTGAGGTGTTCCTTATGGATCCATACGTCAATATATGTATTTGCATTACTCCCGGCGCCGATATTTCTGATGACCGCATCGCAAAAGATTTAGCTGTTGCAGAATCAATTTGGCACCCCATTACATTTCAAATTCAAGAAGTAATTGTATTAAATGAACTTTTCCGTTTTTTTGACCGTGAAATCAGTTATAAAAATTCCATTCAAAGTCAAGAAAAGCTGGCATCCTTTTTCCAAACATGTGTAAATGAAGCTCCTGAATGCGACCTTTATATTTGTTATATTGGCAGTGATTATTTCAAAGAAACAGCAGTAATTGCCTGCGCTTATTCTTTAGCAAAACAACAGCAACTTACTGGCTATATCGTTTTAACAAATTCGGCTGCCCCTATGAAAAATATATATACGCTCGCTCACGAAATCGGTCATATTTTATTTACAAGACGTATTCATGGAAAACTTACTCATGCAGATCCTCATTCTCCAACCGGCTCGGAGCACCACCCTTCTCCAACAAATCTTATGTATCCGATAGTCCCTCGTCCAGAAAACGTTCATATTCATTCCTTATTAACAGCAGAACAAAAAGCGCTCTCTTTACAAAGCTCTTTATTACAAAGAAAAAAACAGTAACCCTCATGTTACTGTTTAAAACAACTTATTCCAATCAACAAAACAAATCCCGGCTGCTAGAAATAAAAATAGACAACTAAATGTAAATGTAATCCCTCTAAAAATCCCTATATAATATTTCTTTGGAAATAATTTTTGGTATATCCAGAGCAGCCGCTTTTTATTGAATTTCTAGTTCATACTTTTTCTTTCTTCAATTTTTAAAGACCATTTCATTAATCCATATATACTTCCATACATAAGTAAGACCTTTGCAATTCCCCAAAATACATTACTTTCTTCTAAGTCTTTAAATAAGAACATAATCATAAGAGGAACAATTAGTACAAAAACACCCATCCAGCCAAGAACATATACTTCACCAATAAGAAGTAATAAAAAGATAATTGCTGCTAATATATATGTTTGCATTGTCGCCAATTGCAATACAGGTGTCCCATACCATTTATTCATAAACATCAATAACACCAATAATAAAATAGGAACCATTACTATTACATAAATCATTCCAAATTCTACTAATTTACTTTTAAAAGAAGACATTCTAAATGCAACAATCGTTCCAATAATCGTAATGATTAAAACGATAGGATAACCAATTAACTGTACATTTGTTAACGTAAATTGTTGATCGGGGCTTCCAAATAAAATATTTGTCAGTAACCAATATCCACCAATACCAATAATCATCCCTAAAATACTTTTTATGCTCCCGCTTTTATCCTTCTCCATCTCTTTCGCTAATTCTTCCGCATACTCTTTTGGTGAGTCACCAAATATGTCACTTACTGTCTTTCCCTTTTTTTCACCTTCTATTAAATGAAGCTCTGCATCTTCTAGAAAAGCGTCCACATCTTCTTCTTTAATCCCTTTTGTTATTAAATATACTTTCGTATCGATTAAAAACTTTTCACCTTCTTTAGAAATCTTCATTATAACCCCTCCCTTATTTAACCATTTCTCTTCTATTTGTCTTCATCATAATTTCAACAAAAATTAAAATAAATAAACTTCCATATAAACATATAATTTGAAATAACATTGGCACGAGATCTTCTGATGTAAATGTTTTAAATAGTAACATAATAGAAAGCGGAATGATTAAATATAAGTTTTTAAACCATCCTTCAAAATACATATTTATCACTACTGTGATGATAAAAATACCACCAGCCAATAAATAACTTTGCATTTGAGTGAATATAAACATTTTTGTAGGATATATCACATCTAGTACCGTAATAACTCCCATTAAAAACAATGGAGCAATCATAACTAAAGACCACATGGAAAACCATGTTTTTGTAAAGCTTGTGACGAAGGTCATTTTGCGAAGTAGAAAATTAGGACCCATAACAACTAAAATCAATGAAAAACTGTAACCGATACACTGAATAAGTGAAATCTGTAACATTCCATGATTCACCATTAAGATAGAAGCAATAATCCAAAACGATACGATATTCATTACTGTAAAACCAATTTGCTTCCACGTTTCCTGTCTATCCCTTTCCATCACTTTTACAAGTTCATCTGCATATTCTTTCGGTGAGCTTCCGAAAATATCTTCTACACTCTTCCCCTCACTCTCAGCTTCTATTAAATGCAACTCTGCATCTTCTAAAAAGTTTTCAATATCACTTTCTTTTACACTCTTTGCCGTCAAAAATAATCTCATATCTAACAAAAACTTTCGCGCTTCACTTGATAGCATTATTTTTTTCTCCCCTTCCCTTCAAGTAGACGCTCTACACTACTTTGCATCGCTTCCCAGCGATCCATAAATTCACCAAGTGCTTCCTCGCCTTTTTCTGTTAATGTATAATATTTTCTCTTTGGACCAGATGGAGATTCCTTCATTACGCTTGTTATTAGTCCTTCTTTTTGCATTCGTATTAATAACGGATAAATACTTCCCTCACTCGCCATTGTAAAACCATACTTCGCTAGCTTTTCACTCATTTCATAACCGTATATTTCGCCTTCAGAAATAATAGCAAGTAAGCATCCTTCTAAAATCCCTTTCAGCATTTGACTTGTCGACATAATTTAAATCCTCCTACTATCTTGTTTTACAAGATAGATAAGCGTAAGTATCTTGCTTTACAAAATAGTATAGCAAAGACTATTTTGCAAAACAAGATAGCTAATGATATTTTTTTCCAAATGTTTGCAGGAATTTCATTATAGCTTCTCTAAATAGAGCACTATGAAAACTTTATTATGAAGGGATGTTTTTCATCATGGTTACAAATCGAGTTGTCTTTTTAACAGGTGCTGCAAGTGGTATTGGTTATGAAATGGGAAAGGCTTTTGCAAAAGAAGGTGCAAAAGTTGTGATTACCGATCGACTTGAAGAACGTGCAAAAGAAGCTGCTGAACAATTACAAAATGAAGGTTTTCAAGCTATCGGTTTAAAATGTGACGTTACATCTGAAGAGGAAATTACAGCAGCAATTTCTCAAACAGTTGATCATTTCGGTTCATTACATATATTAATTAACAACGCAGGAATGCAACACGTTTCACCCATTGAAGACTTTCCAACTGAAAAGTTCGAGCTACTAATTCAAATTATGCAAATTGCTCCGTTTATCGCAATTAAGCATGCCTTTCCGATTATGAAACAACAAAAATATGGTCGTATTATTAATGTCGCTTCTATTAACGGCCTTGTCGGATTTGCTGGAAAAGCTGCCTACAATAGTGCAAAACATGGCGTAATTGGATTAACAAAAGTTGCTGCTTTAGAAGGTGCTACGCATGGTATTACTGTTAATGCCCTTTGCCCTGGTTATGTCGATACCCCTCTTGTACGTAATCAACTACAAAACTTAGCTACTACACGAAATGTACCACTTGAAAATGTTTTAGAAGATGTTATTTATCCACTCGTCCCACAAAAGCGCTTATTACAAGTACAAGAAATCGCTGATTATGCGATGTTTTTAGCGAGTGAAAAAGCTAAAGGTATAACGGGACAAGCTGTTGTTATAGATGGTGGTTATACCGCTCAATAAAAATAAAGTTTGCTCAAGAAGAGCAAACTTTATTTTTATTCCCGAGGATCTTCGTACTTTAGTAATTGCCGCGGGAGCTTCTCAATTGCAACAATTACCCCCTCTAGTTTACTTTCAATACGGTGGAGTAAATATAATGTTACAACAATCGGAAACCCTACATTACCTATCATCTTGATCCACTCTTCCATCCTCTTCCCCTCCTTTCATTATATAAGTAAGAGAAAACACTGCATTTAGGCATAAAAAAACAAGCTATTATGTATTAGCTTGTTTTTCAAATAATGATGCAATTTCTCGTTTATAGTCCCCGCGTATAATACCTTTCTCAGTAATAATTCCTGTAATTAATTCATTCGGCGTTATGTCAAATGCTGGATTATAAACATCCGTTCCAATTGGTGCTACTTGTTTTCCAAAGATTTTCGTAACTTCTGTTTCATCTCTTTCTTCAATAATAATTTCAGCTCCAGTTTCTTTCGTAACATCAAATGTTGACAGTGGAGCAGCAACGTAAAATGGGATATTAAAGTGCTTTGCTAAAATAGCTAAATTCATTGTCCCTATTTTATTTGCCGTATCTCCATTTGCGACAATTCGATCCGCCCCTACAATAATTGCATTTATTTCTTTCGTTTGAATAGCATGAGCTGCAGTATTATCTGTAATAAGGGTCACATCAATATTTGCTTGCTTCAATTCCCAGGTCGTTAAGCGACCACCTTGTAAAACTGGTCTCGTTTCACACGCATATGCATGTAAACGCACACCTTTCTCTTTTCCAATATAAAAGGGAGCTAATGCAGTTCCATATCTGGCAGTTGCGATACTTCCAGCGTTACAGATTGTTAAAATATTATCGCCATCTTTAAAACATGTTAACGCATATTCCCCAATATTTCGGCACACCTCTTCATCTTCCTGCTGAATGCGAAGCGCTTCTTCTTCTAATGTTTTTTGTGCTTCTTTTATTGTAGTAATCTCTCGAATAGATTCTCTCATACGATCAATTGCCCAAAATAAATTTACTGCTGTCGGGCGTGACGTTCCTAAATAATTACAATCTCTATTAAACTTCTTTTGAAATTCTTCAATATGTACAGTGTTATATTTTTTTGATGCAAGCGCCAAGCCAAATGCAGCTACAATTCCAATTGCAGGCGCTCCTCGTACTTCTAACATTACGATGCTTTTCCAAACCTCTTCAATAGTCGTCAATGTTTTGTATTCTGTGCTATGCGGCAATTTCGTTTGATTTAATACCGCAATTGCATCACCTTTCCAGCTTACAGATCTCGGAACAGTAACAATTGTACTCACGCTTTTACGCCCCCTGAAACTGTCTGTTGAAATAATGTTCGAAACAGTTGAATATCAGCACTTTTAGATTCATATTTTATTAGTTCTTTACCTAAGGATAGCGCTTGTTTCTTAGCTTGAATTCTTGTTTCTTTATTTTCTATTTCATCTAAATCTGCTACATGAGCTAAACCAATTGTTCTACGAATCAGTTCACATCCGGCAAATCCAACTGCATCAGTAAAGATATTTTGCAAAATAATTGGTAACCATTGTTTTTCTTTCGTATATGCTTCTACACCTTCTCCAATCCATAACTTTGTAAAAGTTTCTACAAAATAACTCCACGTCTTTTCTATATGGAAAAATAGTACACTTCTTTTTTCTTCTTCTCTAGATAAAGCATTTAATAATAGATTTGCAATAAATTGACCTATGTCAAATCCAAATGGGCCATATGTTGCAAATTCTGGATCAATCACTTTCGTTTCAGAAGGTGACGAAAAAATACTACCAGTATGTAAATCACCATGAATAAGAGTTTCTTTTCTTGTTAAGAACTTATATTTATATTGTGCTACTTTTAGTTTTAAAGTTTTATCACTCCAAAGTTCATCAACCACGAGCTGTAAATCTGGCTCATAATCATTTGTATCATAATGTCCAAACGGATCTGTAAACACTAAATCCTCTGTAATTTTACAAAGGTCCGGATTTACAAAGGTACCTTCTAGTACCCTCTTCTCTTCTGACTGTAAACCAAAATCTGAAGTATAAAATAAAACATGTGCTAGAAAACGGCCGATATGCTGGGATAAAAGCGGATATTCTTCTCCGTCTATTAATCCTTTTCTTGTAATTGTTAGTCTTGATAAGTCTTCTATTACCGTTATCGCTAACTCTTCATCATGACTGTACACTACTGGAACATAATCCGGTACATACTGCGCAAAAATTTGTAATGCCTTGCTTTCAATCGTTGCTCTTTTTATAGACAATGGCCAGCTTTCACCAACTACTTTCGCATAAGGCAGTGCTTGTTTTATTATAATTGATTTCTCTCCATCATCTAATTTGAACACGTAATTTAAGTTTCCGTCTCCAATTTCATGACAAACGACATTTGCCTTCGCTTCAAAATAGCCATGATCTTTCGCATATTGTACAGCTGTTATTTCTGTTAATGAATAATATCCCATCGTCTTCTCCCCCTTTTTAAATTCAGAGGTTTTTCTAACATAGAAAAACCTCTTTCCACTAAGAAAGAGGTTTGAAGTTTATCTTCTCCCCTCTTATCTGCCAGAAAGTTTTACTTTCTGCTGGAATTAGCACCGTGCCTTTTGGCGTAATAAACGCCCCATTTCACAATGGTATTACGGTCGGTTGCTGGGCTTCATCGGGCCAAATCCCTCCACCTGCTCTTGATAAGAGTTGTATAATTTTTTGAATTTTTAACTTTATGTTGAAGACTATACCAAGAATAAAAATCACTTGTCAACATTTTATTTGTATAATTCTGGACGGCGATCCGCAAAAACCGGAATTCCTTTACGTACTTCTTTAATTTTCTCGAATTCAAGCTCTCCAAATAAAATTGATTCCTCTTCATTCGCCTCTACTACAACTTCACCCCAAGGGTCCACAATTAAAGAATGACCCGCAAATACATTATTTGGATCCTTTCCTGCTCTATTACACGCAACAATATAACATTGATTTTCAACTGCTCTTGCTTGCAATAGCAAACGCCAATGTGCTAAACGAACTAATGGCCATTCTGCTACAACAAATAATACTTTTGCCCCTTTAGCAGTATGGACACGCATCCACTCTGGAAAACGAATATCATAACAAATTGTTCCAGCGCATTCGACATCATCTAGCTTAAATTCGCCCGTACCATTACCGGCTATTAAATATTTATGTTCATCCATAAGCTGAAATAAATGTACTTTACTATATTCGTTGACTAGCTGTCCTTCATTATTTACAACATACATCGTATTTGTAACACCTTGCTCTGTTTGCTTTGCTATAGAACCACCAACAATATGTATATCATATTGCTTCGCCCATTCTATTAACTTTTCTTTCGTTTCCACTCCATCCCTATCTGCAATTTCAGAAAGTCTCGTTAAATCATATCCTGTTGTCCATAGTTCTGGTAAGACGATAACATCTGGCCTTTCCTTCATAGCTTCGCTTATTTTATTTTTAGCATTCTCAATATTTTTTTCTACATCTCCAAAAACAATATCCATTTGAATACATGCGACTTTCATTTTTTCAGCCCCATTCTTATTTTTTTCTTTACAAAATACTGGAAAGATTATATCATTTGTCACTAGAATTGTAACAACTTTCAAAAGAGGTGGAAAGTATGAAATTATTTCAACCTTCTGAGATAGTAACATCATTGCCAACACAATTTTTCGCTTCACTTGTTGCAAAAGTTAACAAAGTCGTTGCAGCTGGTCACGATGTTATTAATCTAGGTCAAGGTAATCCAGATCAACCAACACCGCAGCATATCGTAAAAGCTTTACAAGATGCTGCCGAAAAGACCATTCATCATAAATATCCGCCATTTCGCGGACATGAAAGCTTAAAGGAAGCCGTGGCTACATTCTATAAACGTGAATACGGCGTCGAATTAAACCCAAAAACTGAAGTTGCTATTTTGTTTGGCGGGAAGGCTGGACTAGTAGAATTACCGATTTGTTTTACAAATCCTGGTGATACGATTCTCGTTCCGGATCCAGGTTATCCAGATTATTTATCCGGGGTTGCTTTAGCAAAAGCACACTTTGAAACAATGCCGCTTATTGCAGAAAATAACTTTTTACCAGATTATACAAACATTGATGACTCTATTGCAGAGCGTGCAAAATTAATGTTTTTAAACTATCCAAATAATCCTACCGGTGCTACTGCATCAAAAGATTTTTTTGATGCAACCATTCACTTTGCTAATAAACATAATATATTAGTTGTTCACGATTTTGCTTATGGCGCTATCGGATTTGATGGTCAAAAACCTGTTAGTTTCTTGCAAGCAGATGGTGCGAAAGATATAGGAATTGAAATTTACACATTATCAAAAACTTTCAATATGGCTGGCTGGCGCATCGCTTTTGCTGTAGGGAATGAAAGTGTGATTGAAACAATTAACCTATTACAAGATCATATGTATGTTAGTATATTCGGTGCAGTTCAAGATGCTGCTCGAGAAGCGCTATTAAGTTCACAGTCTTGCGTAATAGACCTTGTAAATAGTTACGAATCTCGAAGAAACGCTCTTATTTCAGCCTGTCACTCAATTGGTTGGAATGTAGACATTCCAAAAGGATCATTCTTTGCATGGCTTCCCGTTCCAAAAGGATATACCTCTGAGCAATTTTCTGATATTTTACTAGAAAAAGCACATGTCGCAGTTGCTCCTGGTGTTGGATTTGGTAAGCATGGGGAAGGGTATGTCCGTGTTGGTCTCTTGCATGCAGAAGATAGATTACGGGAAGCCATTAATCGAATTGATAAATTAAATTTTTTCAAAAAGTAATTGACAACACGAAAAATATCTGACAAAATTCAGTTATCTTAAAAATTTAAACATTTCTAAATACTTCTTATCAAGAGCAGGTGGAGGGACGAGCCCGACGAAACCCGGCAACCGATCTACAATTGTAGACACGGTGCTAATTCTCGCAGCATTACGCTGACAGATAAGGAGCTGGTTGTAAAAAAACCTCTCCTTAGCTGAGAGGTTTTTTTATTTAACTAGGAGGTTATAACAATGAGCGGAATTATAGCGACGTATTTAATCCATGATGATTCACATAACTTAGAAAAAAAAGCTGAGCAAATTGCACTCGGTTTAACAATTGGCTCTTGGACTCATTTGCCACACTTATTGCAAGAACAATTAAAGCAGCATAAAGGCAACGTCATTCATGTTGAGGAATTAGCTGAACATGAATATACCAATTCGTATTTACGTAAAAAAGTAAAACGCGGAATTATTAAAATCGAATATCCGCTATTAAACTTCAGTCCAGATTTACCAGCGATTTTAACGACTACATTTGGAAAGCTATCACTTGATGGCGAAGTAAAACTAATTGACTTAACTTTTTCAGACGAGTTAAAAAAACATTTTCCTGGTCCAAAATTCGGGATAGATGGTATTCGAAATCTTTTACAAGTGCATGATCGTCCCCTTTTAATGAGTATTTTTAAAGGAATGATTGGACGAAACATTGGGTATTTAAAAACGCAATTACGCGATCAAGCAATTGGTGGTGTAGATATAGTAAAAGATGATGAAATATTATTTGAAAATGCATTAACACCACTTACGAAACGCATTGTATCTGGAAAAGAAGTTTTACAATCTGTCTACGAAACATACGGTCATAAAACGTTATATGCCTTAAATTTAACAGGACGAACTTTTGATTTAAAAGAAAATGCTAAACGTGCAGTGCAAGCTGGAGCTGATATTCTATTATTTAACGTATTTGCTTACGGACTAGATGTACTACAATCACTTGCAGAAGATGATGAAATCCCAGTTCCTATTATGGCACATCCTGCTGTAAGTGGTGCTTATTCAGCATCCAAGTTATATGGAGTTTCATCACCATTATTACTTGGAAAGCTACTACGTTATGCTGGGGCTGACTTTTCATTATTCCCATCTCCATACGGAAGTGTTGCGCTAGAAAAAGAGGAGGCTCTTGCTATCTCAAAATATTTAACTGAAGACGATGCATTTTTCAAGAAGAGCTTTTCTGTTCCGTCTGCTGGTATTCATCCTGGTTTCGTTCCCTTTATTGTACGAGATTTCGGTAAAGATGTTGTTATTAATGCTGGCGGCGGGATACACGGACATCCAAATGGAGCGCAAGGCGGCGGTAAAGCTTTCCGTACTGCAATTGATGCTACTTTGCAAAATAAACCACTCCATGAAGTAGACGACATAAATTTGCATAGTGCACTACAAATATGGGGAAATCCCTCTTATGAGGTGAAATTATGAGTATTCAAGTATTTTGTGATTTCGATGGCACGATTACAAATAATGATAACATTATGTCCATTATGGAAAAATTCGCACCACCAGAAGCCGAAGAAGTAAAGAATAAAATTTTATCACAAGAACTATCCATTCAAGAAGGTGTTTCTCGATTATTTCAATTAATACCTACTAATCTGCACGATGATATTATTCAATTTTTAATAGAAACTGCTGAAATCCGTAGTGGTTTTCATGAGTTTATACAATTCGTAAAGGAAAATAACATTTCTTTTTACGTGATATCAGGTGGAATGGATTTCTTCGTCTATCCACTCTTACAAGGAATCATTCCAAAAGAGCAAATTTATTGTAATGAAACAGACTTTTCAGCAGAGTTTATTACAGTTAAATGGCCTCATTCTTGTGATGATCATTGTCAAAATCATTGCGGATTATGTAAATCATCATTAATCCGTAAATTAAGTGATACAAATGACTTTCATATTGTAATTGGAGATTCTATTACTGATTTACAAGCCGCGAAACAAGCTGATAAAGTATTCGCTCGCGATTTTCTTATTACAAAGTGTGAAGAAAATCATATTGCTTATACACCGTTTGAAACATTTCAAGATGTGCAAGCTGAATTAAAACTTTTGTTGGAGGTGAAGGCATGAAACAACTTTTTCGTCAATGGTATGACTTAAGCGAGTTAAAAAAAGAGTTAACAACACGAAATTGGTTTCCAGCAACAAGTGGTAATATTTCTATAAAGGTTAGCCATGAACCACTTACTTTTCTTATTACAGCAAGCGGTAAAGATAAAACAAAAACCACTCCAGATGATTTTCTATTAGTAGATCATGTAGGAGTTCCCGTTTTAGAGACTGAATTACGCCCTTCAGCAGAAACAATATTGCATACACACATTTATAACAATACGAATGCCGGGTGCGTACTTCATGTTCATACAACTGATAATAATGTCATCACAAATTTATATAGTGATGCAGTCACCCTTCAAAATCAAGAAATTATTAAAGCACTCGATATTTGGGAAGAAGGTGCAACAATTCAAATTCCTATTATTGAAAACCATGCCCATATCCCAACGCTTGGAGAAAACTTCCGAAAGCATATACAAGGAGATTCGGGTGCAGTATTAATCCGTAACCACGGTATTACTGTATGGGGCCGAGATAGCTTTGATGCAAAGAAGAGATTAGAAGCTTATGAGTTTTTATTCCAATTTCATATAAAACTATTATCAATTCAAGGAGGCGTTTCTAATGGCGCAAATTCGTATTCATGAAGTAAATACTCGTATTGAAAATGAAGTGGAAGTATCTAAATTTCTACAAGAGGAAGGCGTTTTATATGAGAAATGGAATATTTCTAAACTTCCTACTCATTTAAATGAAAATTATTCGTTAACAGATGAAAACAAAGCTGAAATATTAGCTGTGTTTTCAAAAGAAATCGCTGATGTTTCAGCACGCCGTGGTTATAAAGCACATGATGTAATTTCACTTTCAAATAGCACCCCTAACCTTGACGAATTATTAATTAATTTCCAAAAGGAACACCATCATACAGATGACGAAGTTCGCTTTATCGTCAGTGGTCATGGCATTTTCGCTATTGAAGGTAAAGATGGGAAATTCTTTGATGTTGAACTTGAGCCAGGCGATTTAATATCTGTTCCTGAAAATGCAAGACATTATTTTACCTTGCAAGATGATCGCCAAGTTGTAGCTATTCGTATTTTTGTGACAACTGAAGGCTGGGTTCCAATCTATTAAGGTAGTTAGTTGAATAAAAGGACTTGGACCCCCTTTTCCAAACTTTTATTCACTCTACATATATACATCCTCCTATGGAACAGGCTTATTTCATTTTGAAATAAGCCTGATTTTTTATTTACTTGAAAGTACTATTTCATCACAAATTTAACACCTTGATTTTTCAAGTGCATTTTTCGAACATTTTTTGAACATTTATTGAATTTTTTCTGAAAATTCTGTTTTATATGTGATATACTACAATTAACTAAGAAGGAAAATAATATCGCAAACAGAGGGGGATAATCATGAGCTTACTTATCGCACTTATACTTGGAGTTACATGTGGAGCATTTCCTGTTATTTTAGGAGCTATTATGGAAGAGTTAGAAATTGGTGTTTTAGGATTTGTCGCATCTTGTGTAAGCGCTTTATTATTTAGTTTATTCGGCGCTATTCCTGTTTCAATTCTGTGTGCTTTTTATATAATACGCCATGCTCGTACAAAACAATTTGGCCCTAATCACATCGCACAAATTATCCCGTTCCCGGTTGAACGATGCCGCCGGGCTTCTAACTTATAATTATAAAAATTAAAGATGACTAAATAAATAAAAGTCCTCATTTGAGGACTTTTATTTATTTTCTTCTAGAAATTGAAACAATTCTTGTAGATGTAGGGCATCTTCACCATAGCTAATAGATACATAAAATATGCCGTCAATCTCAGCTTGCATATAAAGATCCACTCCATCACGATCATATTTCAATGCTAAATAAAACTCCATTTCTTCTAACATCTTTTTTGAGGTTCGAATTACATAATGCCCCTTCTCATCTCTTCCATATTCAAATTCTGGTTCAAAATCATATTTTTGTTTAAAAGCTTCTTTTTGTCTTTCATTAATTTGCATACAAGTAGCTCGCTGTACAGTATCAATCATCTCATCAAACTTTTGAAGGTCCACCTCGTTTACCCCCTTATATATTTTTTATATAATACTTGTGTTCCACTATTTTCTTCGCCATCCTTAATTAACTCTTCATACAATTCTTTCGCCAAACTTAAGCCTGGGACTGGTAATTGTAATTTTTCTGCTTCCTCTAAAGCAATTTTCATATCTTTCATAAAATGCTTTACATAAAATCCTGGCTCAAAGTCTCCTTTTAACATTCGAGGAGCTAAATTACTTAATGACCAGCTACCTGCTGCTCCTGTTGAAATACTCTCTAACACTTTATCTGGATTCAGTCCAGCCTTCTTCGCGTAAGCAACAGCTTCACATACTCCAATCATATTGGAAGCAATGGCAATTTGATTGCACATTTTTGTATGTTGTCCACTCCCAGCTGGTCCTTGTAATTGAATGTTTGTTCCTAACTTTTCAAGTAAAGGTAAGCATCTATCATATATTTCTTTCTCTCCACCTACCATAATTGCGAGTTTTGCTTCTTTCGCGCCAACATCTCCTCCTGAGACAGGTGCATCTAACGTATATATTTTTTTGCTTTTTGCAACTTCATTAATACGTTTTGCTAAAGTAGGTGTAGATGTCGTAAAGTCAATTGCTATCGTACCTTCTTTTGCATGTTCTATAATTCCTTCTATACCAAAATACACTTCTTCTACATCATGTGGATATCCAACCATTGTCATTACAATATCAACTTGCTTCACTAACTCTTTTGGCGTATTACACCAATTTGCACCAGCTTGCACTAAAGAATCTGTTTTTGCTTTCGTTCTATTATATACATATACTTTATGACCATCTTGCATTAAGTGATAAACCATACTTTTTCCCATTACGCCAATACCAATGAAACCTATTGATACAGTTTTATGTTCCATTTTCTCATCCCCTTTGTTCTAATAAATCATTTACCATCTTTCGGAACTCTTTATTAAAGTCATCATCCATACTATTTTTCACATTTGAAAATAACATAACAAAAATTCCTTTTTCTTTATTAAAATTATTGAAAGTGTTCCAACCAGATAATACACCATGATTATGAAAATAATCTGGATATATATAAAAACTAAATGCATATTTCCGTTCTGCTGAAGGTGAAAACATTGCTTGTATACTTTGTTCAGAAAGAAGTTTTCCATTTATAATTGCTTCGTCTAACTTCTTCATATCTCCAACTGTCGTATACATCTCACCACAACCATATAGCCAATCCATGCCTAACTTCTGCGCTGGTACAAGCTCTTTATCTTTTTTCACATAACCCTTTGTAAAATTTTTATCTCCAGGTACCATATTTCCCATACCGGATTCATGCATATCTGCTTTTACAAATATGTTTTCTTTTATGTAATCTCCTAAAGGTTTTTTCGATATATGTTCTATTATATAAGCAAGCACCATATAATTATAATCTGTATATCTCCAACCTGTTCCTGCAGGAAATTCTAAATTTTGACGTCCAATCCAATTAATTAATTGTAAGCGGGAAGCCGCATTCACATTTCCTTTCGCATGTTCAGGTAAACCAGAGGTATGCGTTAATAAATGATATAGCGTAATATTTTTATTCTCCGGAAATGAAGGAATATATTTATTTACATTATCTTGAATATTCAATTTCCCTTGTTCTTGCAGCTGTAAAATAGATGTGGCAACGACTGTTTTCGTAATAGAACCGATACGATATTTTGTTTGAGGCGTATTTTCTATTTTATTTTGAACATCAGCATACCCATATCCTTTATTCAATATAACATGCTCTTTATCTGTTACCAAAACTGTTCCATTGAATTGCTTTCCGACTAAATATTGATCTAATTTTTGAGATATGCTAGCATAATCAATTTGTTGCTCTTCTTTTTCTTCTATATTCCCTTGTACTTCCGATTCAATAGTAGGATTCACTTTCGTTGTTAATACAGTGTTTTCCTTTATATTGGGGCTAACAAGAAAATAGTATACTCCGCCGCCAACTATAGCAGACAGTGAAGCCACCACCATTACTTTTTTTATCATATTGATCCTCCATAATTCCTTCGCTAAAAATTGTCCCCCTATTCTATTATCAAACAATAAAAAAAAATCGCAACAATTTGTTGCGAAAAATTACATTTTTTCTTTTCTATACACACATACTTGATTCTTTCCATTTTTTTTCGCTTCATATAATGCAATGTCCGCTCGTTGCATTAATTCTTCTCTTGTAGTTCCTTGTTCATATAACGCAACTCCAAAGCTAGCTGTTAACTTCGAAATTCCAGTAAATTGCTTTGTTTCAATGAAGAATCGTAATGACTCCGCAACTTGAAATGCTTCCTTTTCTACTGTATTTGTCACTAATATAATGAATTCTTCTCCTCCCCATCTTGCAAATACATGTTGCTGCTCCACTTTAGATTTCATAAGCTCTGCAAGTTGTATTAATGCTAAATCGCCAAAATCATGACCATATGTGTCATTAACTGTTTTAAAATTATCTATATCAAATAAAATGATTGCTATTTTCTCATCACTACGTATTACCTTTTCCCATTCTACCTCTAGTATTTGTTGAAACTTTAAACGATTATAAATCTCTGTCAATGAATCTATCATAGCAAGTCTTTCTTGTTCTTGATAGATTTCATCTAATTCTGTAATTTCCGTGCACTTTACAATAAATCTTGATAAATCTTCTGGCAATGGTGTCGCACGTAATAGAAAAGTAGATACTGCCCCTTCATAATTTAACATCTTAATTCTTCTACCACTAGATAAAGTATCGTCTAGCCATGTTATATCATGCGTCGTCGAGTAGTATCCATTTTCTCTAATAAAATGTTCAGCAAATACTAAATGTTGCTCACGATAGGCAAACAAATTTTCATATCCGAAAAAAGCTAAAAAATTTGTATTACAATCAACTATTTCATCATCCTCTACTATAAATAATAGATCATTTTGAAAATCAAACATCGTTTGAAGCAATTCCTGCTGCAAACTAACTTGCCTTACTAAAGAAAGTTGATACAAACTCTTATTCACTTCCTCTAACACTGCTTGCGGAGTTACAGGAGCTATTACAATATTACGTATTCCTAATGCAAGTACATCTGTGAATTCTTTTGTTATTTGTTGATCCCAAATGACAATGAATGTACTGTGCGGAGTATACATATTCTTTATATATTTTATTTGAGAATAATCTGTTACATACGTAATGATAATGTGTGGTTTCGTTCTTTGAAATAATAGTTCGCCCTCTTCAAAACTATTTGCTATAAACATACATTTTGGATGGATATTTTCTACCGTTTGTTGATGCTTACATCCATTTTCTATATAAAGGACATTTAACTGCAGATCTTGTAACACATTTTGGAAAACCGTATTCTCTAATAAAAAATGTAGTATGTTCATCACTAGTCTTCACTCACTTCATATATCTTGTTCTACTGAATTCCTCACAAACTTTTTTAAAAGACTGGTCTCCAATAAACTTTAATTTGTGAGAGATACATATTAACAAGCTAATTGAGAATGTTATCTTCGCTTTTCACTCTATAAATTCCTTTTTTAGTGTATGATTGTAGGAATTGTATCGTTTGTATGAATGCCCTAGCTAATTTTTAAAACTTGACAATTAAAATAAAGATATTATATTCTTAAATTCGATAACTTACAAAATGTAAGTAGTGTATATTATTTTTTTGAAAATAATTCGATATACAATTTGGAGGATATACAATGACAAACGACAACTTTTTTGACGTTCTATATGAACGCACATCTACACGTGCATTCAACCCAAATAAAGAAATCTCATCTACAGAATTACATGAGATTTTAAAAGCCGCAGCACAAGCACCTTCCGCTTGGAACTTACAACACTGGAAATTCCTTGTTTTTCAAGGCGAAGATGTACAAAAACGATTACACCCAATAGCTTATAACCAACAACAAATTCTTGATGCTTCTGCAGTAGTCGCTATTTTAGGTGATTTAGAAGCTTATAAAAATGTTGAGCCAGTATATGGTCCAATTGTAGAACAAGGATTTATGAAAGAAGAAGCAAAAGAACGCTTAGCTAAAAATATTGAATCTGCATATGCTCGTGAACAATTCCCAAGAGATGCTGCCTTTTCAAATGCATCTTTAGCAGCAATGCAACTTATGCTTGCAGCTAAAGCAACTGGTTGGGATACTTGTGCTATTGGTGGCTTCAATCCACAAGCACTGACAGACGAATTTAACGTTTCATCTCGTTACGTTCCAATTATGCTTATTACAATTGGTGAATCAACTTTAAAAGGCCACCCTGCACCTCGCATGAGCGTAGAGCAAGTGAGTGAGTGGGCAAAATAATAAAAAAACGAAGGTAACTACGTTGCCTTCGTTTTTTATTTCCTGTCATACTTTTGTAATATTACTACAAATCATTCGACATTTATACTTATGGAAAAGTATATTCTATTCCCTCCTCATAAATAAACGTGACGTTTCGTGTCGAATTTTGTTAAGGTGTTGAAATATACCCGTGTATTTTTGTTACAATTGTGATACAATGATAACAAATAGATAACAAGAGAGGGATTTTCATTGAGTTCATACGGAAGCTTTATCGCACTTTTATGTTACATAGTAACTGTACTGCTTCTATATTTTATTGGTGATGCCGCAAACATCTCCATTTTACAATTTCCAAAAGAAGAAGCATTCCAATTAGAATCAGAAAAACATACTGCACGATCCATTGTGCCACTACTCCTAGCTCTTCCTGTATATATCATCGTTTTATATAAAAGTAAAAAAGTGTAAAGGCTACCCATTTCATTTATTTCGGTGGTTTTTACATTTTTTTGTTATATTCCCCCTATTTTAAACATCATTCCATACTAAACACCCAGCTAGTCATTTAAAATGAGAAAATCCCCTAGAAAAAATTCCACTCTCTGTCCAGTCACTAACTACCGAACTTACATAGATTATAAGTGTGAAGGGGGTGATGAGGATTATGTTTGGATCATTTGGATGCTGTGATAACTTTAGAGACTGTCATCATCGTGAAAGAGAGTGTGACCATCGCGAACATCGCGAGAAAGAGAGAGAAGTAGTTAGACCACAACAACCAGCTGTATGTAACGTACTTGCTAGCATTTCAGTTGGAACAGAGCTTTCTCTTTTAAGCATTAGAGGTAATGGCACTTTCAATAATGTAATTTTTGAAGGTTTCGCTAACGGTGTTGCTCTTTTCTCTGCTTTAGCTCGTAATAACAAAGATAACAAAGATAACAATAAAGACGATAAGAACAATCAAAATCGAAATACTTTTACTGGTATTTTACGTGTATGCCCAACTGATATCGTTGCAATCGCTATCTAATTCTGTCTCTTATCCTCGATAGTAAGCAAATAAGATTTACTTTTCTCATAGAAAAAACCTGAGACCGATTTCAAATCGGCTCAGGTTTTTTTATTGATTATATGCTTTTAACTAGTTCAACAACTTCTTC
This sequence comes from Bacillus sp. ISO11, assembly GCF_003458115.1. Taxonomy (NCBI): domain Bacteria; kingdom Bacillati; phylum Bacillota; class Bacilli; order Caryophanales; family Bacillaceae; genus Bacillus; species Bacillus sp. ISO11. The sequence continues at coordinate 28,229 of NZ_QXCO01000017.1, forward strand.
AGCAGTTGACATCATTAATGCTTTTTCTGCTAATGTTTCCATTTCTGCTTTTGACAACTTGCTTAGCTGTGTTCTTGCAGGAAGAATAGATGTTGCACTCATACTGAACTCATCTAAACCTAATCCTAATAATAATGGGATAGCAAGTGAATCGCCCGCCATCTCACCACACATACCAGCCCATTTGCCTTCTTTATGAGCAGCATCGATAACCATTTTTACAAGACGTAAAATAGATGGGTTATATGGTTGGTATAAGTAAGATACTTGTTCGTTCATACGGTCTGCAGCCATTGTGTATTGGATTAAATCATTTGTTCCGATAGAGAAGAAGTCAACTTCTTTCGCGAATTGATCTGCTAATACTGCTGAAGCTGGGATTTCAACCATCATACCAACTTCAATAGAATCAGAAACAGTTGTACCCGCTTCTACAAGTTTCACTTTCTCTTCTAATAAAATCGCTTTCGCTTGACGGAACTCATCAAGAGTTGCAATCATTGGGAACATAATTTTTAAGTTACCGTATACGCTAGCACGAAGTAATGCACGAAGTTGTGTACGGAACACATCTTGCTCATCAAGACATAAGCGAATTGCACGGTATCCTAAGAATGGGTTCATTTCTTTTGGTAAATGTAAGTATGGAAGCTCTTTATCTCCACCGATGTCAAGTGTACGAACAACGACTGGTTGACCTTCTTTTACACCTTCAAGAACTGCTTTATACGCTTCGAACTGCTCTTCTTCTGTTGGAAGATTGTCACGGCCCATGTATAAGAATTCTGTACGGTATAAGCCAACGCCTTCTCCGCCATTATCGATAATACCTTGTACATCATTTGGTGTTCCGATATTTGCAACAAGCTCAACGTGATGTCCGTCACTTGTTACAGTAGCTTGGTCTTTTAATTTAGCCCATTCAGCTTTTTGCTCTTCAAATTTCGCTTTCTTTTCTTCAAACGAACGAAGAGTTTCTTCTGATGGGTTTACAATTACTTCTCCATCTAAACCGTCAATGATAACGATATCGCCGTTTTGGATTTTCTCCATAACAACTTTCGTACCAACAACAGCTGGAATTTCCATAGAACGAGCCATAATTGCAGAGTGTGATGTACGTCCACCGATATCAGTAGTGAAACCTTTTGCATACTTACGGTTTAACTGAGCTGTATCAGATGGTGTTAAATCTTCAGCAATGATGATTACCTCTTCAGAAATTGTACCAGGATTTGAGAAGTTAATTCCTAGTAAATGTGCAAGAACGCGTTTTGTTACGTCACGAATGTCCGCAGCACGTTCTTTCATATATTCGTTATCCATGTTTTCAAACATAGAAATAAACATTGATGCAACTTCATCCATTGCAAATTCAGCATTTACTTTTTCGCTATTTACTTTATCTTTTACTGGGTTTACTAGTTCTGGATCATTTAACACTAATAAATGTGCTTCAAAGATCGCAGCTTTGTCAGCACCTAGTTCAGCAAATGCGTGGTCCTTAATAGCTTCTAATTCAGTTTTTGCTTTCTCAAGCGCAGCGTCTAAGCGTGCAATTTCTGCAGCTTCGTTTGTAATTGATTTCTTTTCGATGTTAAATTCAGGATTTTCAAGTCTGAAAGCCTTTGCAATAGCAATCCCACTTGATGCAGCGATCCCTTGAATGTTAAGAGTCATTATTCTCCTAATCCTTCGTTTTTCATAGTTTCTTCGATAGCTGCTAGTGCTTGAGCTGCATCATCACCATTTGCAGTGATTTTAATTTCTGCGTTTTGTTGAATGCCTAAAGACATAACGCCCATGATTGATTTTAAGTTAACGTTCTTTCCGTTATACTCTAAGTTAATGTCAGAACCGAATTTGCTTGCAGTGTTTACAAGTAGAGTTGCTGGACGAGCATGAATTCCTGAGTCGCTAGTTACTTTAAAGATTTTTTCCATGATAATTTATCTCCTTTAAATTACAGTATTTTTTAGTTGTATAGACGTGAGTACTACACCATCTATTGTATATAATAGGCGATGTTCGGTCAACCACATCGCCTATTATAATTATAAACATTTTGCGTCAAATTCCTACTGAATGTCAATAATAGCGGTTTCGCCCTTCTTAACATTTCCATCTTTTTTCAATTCGACTTGTTGCCCTTGTTGTAAGTTTGTAAAGACAATTGGTGTAATGATAGATGGTGCATTTTCTTTTACAAATGCAAGATCTACTTTTAATAATGGTTGGCCTTGTTTCACCTTGTCGCCTTGTGCTACAAGCGCTTCAAAACCTTCACCATTTAATTTTACAGTATCAATACCGAAGTGGATTAAAATTTCTTTTCCGCCTTCAGATTGAATGCCAATCGCATGTTTTGTAGGGAATACATTGACAATCTCACCGTTCACTGGAGAAACTACTGTTCCTTCAGTTGGTTCAATTGCAAATCCGTCTCCCATCATTTTTCCTGAGAATACTTGGTCAGGTACTTCTGTAATTGGTAAGATTTTTCCTTCGATTGGTGATACAATTGTTTCATTTTCATCAACTTTTTGAGGAGTTTCTTCCACTTTTACAGGTTCTTCTTTTTCAACATGAGGTGTACGACCTGACATAATATCATGAATTTGTGATTTTAATGTGTCAGATTTCGGCCCGAAAATAGCTTGAATATTATTTCCAACTTCAAGTACACCAGCTGCTCCAAGTTCTTTTAAGCGGTCTTTGTTTACATTCTTTTGTTCGTTAACTTGAACACGTAAACGAGTAATACAAGCATCTAAAGAAGCAATGTTTTCTTTACCACCAAGTGCTACTAATACTTCACGAGGAAGTTCGCCTGCTTCTGCTTTTCCTGCGCCGTCATTTGCATTTGCCACTTCACGACCAGGTGTTTTTAGATTCCATTTGCGAATTGCAAAGCGGAATCCGAAGTAGTAAATAACTGCTAGTACAAGACCAACAATAATTACCCACCACCATGCTGTACGGCCTGGTAATACACCGAATAATAGGAAGTCAATTAAACCACCAGAGAATGTCATACCAATTTTAACACCTAAAATTTGCATTGTCATAAATGATAGACCAGCAAATACAGCGTGAATTCCGAATAATACTGGCGCTACGAATAAGAATGAAAATTCAAGTGGCTCTGTAATACCTGTTAAGAAAGATGTTAATGCTGCAGAACCTAAAATACCTGCTGCTAATTTTTTATTTTCTGGACGTGCTTCATGGTACATTGCTAAAGCTGCTGCTGGAAGACCAAACATCATGAACGGATACTTACCAGTTGTAAATGTACCTGCTGTTAATTCTACACCGTCTTTTAACTGTGCCATAAAGATTTTTTGGTCACCACGGATTAATTCGCCAGCTGCATTTGTATACTGACCGAATTCGAACCAGAACGGTGAATAGAAAATGTGATGTAATCCAAATGGAATTAATGAACGTTCAATTAAACCGAATATAAATGCTGCGATTGTTCTATTTGCATCAATCATTTGATGTGAGAACGTGTTTAAGCCACCTTGAATGTATGGCCAAATGAAGCACATGATAATACCTACTATTAAAGAAAATGTTGCAGTTGCGATCGGTACGAAGCGCTTACCTGCAAAGAAACCTAAGTATGATGGTAATTCAATGTTGAAGTATTTATTATAGCAATATGCCGCTACTATACCGACGATAATACCACCAAATACTCCTGTTTGTAGCGTTGGAATACCTAATACGTTTGCATACGCTGGATCTGCAAATCCAATTTTTACTGGGTCTGCTCCAGAACTTGTTACTTTCACTAGCTTATCTACTTCTAAGAACACACTCATCGTTTTGTTCATAATTAAGTAGCCGACGAATGCTGCTAAACCAGCTACTCCGTCTCCACCAGCTAAACCAATTGCTACCCCAACTGCGAATAATAATGCAAGGTTAGCGAAAATAATATCACCAGATTGTTCCATAATTTTTGCAACCATTACGAACCAATCTGCTTTTAAAGCAGGAATAACATTTGTTAACTGTGGATTTTGAAATGCATTACCAAATCCAAGTAAAATACCTGCCGCCGGTAAAATCGCTACTGGAAGCATTAACGCTTTTCCGACTTTTTGAAGAACACCAAAGATCTTCTTAAACATGGAAACCCTTCCTCTCTTATCTATATTGATACCTTCCGACAAACGCCAAAAAGACATGAGGAAAAAAAGATAGAACGATAGCTATACAAAGGGTAGTATATCCCTTTCTCTAGCTTACATTCCTTACTTTTCTCCACTCATGCCTGATCGAATCAGTAACACGTGTCAAAAATAGGTTTACGTATAAGTTCACTATAATTAAGGCAAACGTTTTCGTTACTCACCTTAATGTGTTTGTCGAAATTTGTATAACTTTGCAATAGTTATTATACATAACTATTGTAAGCGATTCAATCATTTTTTTTAACGTTTTCATTTTAGACAAAAATATATGACTTTTTACACATGCTCTGCCTTCACTAAGCGTTGCAAGTGCATCGTTAAATAAATACTTTCAGCTTCATATACAGGTAGTTGCAACTCTTTTTGCATGACCTTAACTAGCTTCCAAGCCAAGTTATAGCAAACTGGATACTCCGCCTTTAATAAATCAGCAAAACTTTGCGATTCTTCTACTTTTTCTCCTTTTTTCACCCTCTCAATAGCATATTGAAGATGACGAATAAGGCGTAAATAATGAATGCTCTCTTGGTCTAATGTAATTTGTAAGTTTGTCTCAATTAAAGATACAAGTTGTGCAATGAGACGGGAGTTTTGATTAACTGAAGATAAATCAGAATTTGTAAGCGAACTGTAAATGTGAAGTGCAATAAAACCAATTTCTCCTTCTGGCAATGTAATTTGCAAACGAGAATTTAAAAGTTGTACAACACCTTCCGCAATTTCATATTCCTCTGGATAGAGCATTTTTGTTTCAACTAAAAAAGGGTTATCAATTGTAAGTCCTTGTTTTAACCTTTTAATCGCAAATGAAATATGATCCGTTAACGCAATATGAATATGTTCATTTAGTGGAGATTTCGCTTTTTCTTGAATGTACAGCATAATATCGTTCATCAATTCAATTAATTTTTCACTAATATGCGGCACTAATAATTTATATTGTTCACGATCACGTTCATTTTTTAAGACAAACATTTTTTCGATTTGTTCTTGCTCCAATACATCTTTTGCTTTTTTCCCAAATCCAATTCCTTTTCCAATCACTACTACTTCCTCGTGTTCAGGATGGCTAGCAATGATGACATTATTATTTAAAACTTTTTTAATTTCTAGATAATTATTCATATAACACCACCCTCGTACTTAAATAGCCTACTTTCATGTTACAGAATATTCTTCTTTGTCGTCAATGTAAAACATCTGCCATTTAATAAAAATTCATTTTTTAGACATGTTTATATATGATGCGTATAATGTAAGAGCAACTGTACATAGAAAGGAGATAACAGCATGATTAAAATGTTTGTAAGTGATATCGATGGTACAATGATGCAACACGGAGGTCTTATTGATGAACAAGATGTTGCGGCACTACGCAGCCTTGCCGAACAAAATGTTATTCTTTGCTTCGCTTCCGGAAGACTTGATAATGAAATTGCAGACTTAATGAAAGCTGTAAATACAAATTTTCATCGCATTAGTGTAAATGGTGTTTTTGTATATACACATGAAAATAAACAACTATTATCTGCAACTTTTGATTCCAGCATACTTCCCGATTTGTTAGCTATGACGAATGAAGATCCTTATTTCCGTTATGTAAGTGATGAGCATAATTATTACATTGAAGAGAAAACACCTTTTATTCAAGAACTTGAACAACAAGTAACTATGACTTCTGTTGAAGAACCAAACTTACTACAGAAGATTGATGATACGATTTTCCCAAATAAAATTTCTGTCGGTGGAACAAAGGAGAGCTTACAACTCCTTCAGAAAAAAATTGATGAAAAATTCCACGGGAAAGTTAGTACTTTCATCTCAGCAGAACAATGTTTAGATGTAATGCCACCGAATGTTAGTAAAGGCTCTGCCATTTCTGTTTTATTAAATGAGTTTCAAATAAAACCTGAGGAAATTGCTTGTATAGGGGATTCTTACAATGATATTCCTATGTTTTCTTTAACTCCTCACAGTTTTGCTATGTCACAAGCAGATGATGCAGTAAAAAATCACGCTCACTATGTAGTAAATCACGTCAAAGATGCTGTTAACCACGTAATTGCTCATAATAAAAATACGACTCATTCCTTATAAGGATGAGTCGTATTTTTATTTCTTTACATGTTAACCATTTTCAATTCCACTGTACTTCACAAACTGAAATATACTATTTGTTACGTGCGATATTCGTAATAAATTTATAACGATCTCCACGATAAATACATTTCACGTACTCTAGCGGTACCTCACCTTCTGAATATGACCATTGACGCATTACAAGTACAGGCGCCTTTTTAGGAATATGCAGATGTTCAGCTTCATTTTCCGTCGCAACGGAAGCTTCAATTGACTGAGTAGCGCTAACAAGTTTAAAGCCCAGTTTTTTCTCTAAATGTTCATATAAAGATTGTTGCAATATCTCTTCGTTAATATCTTTTACAAGAGCTGGCGACAAATATGTCGTCTCAAAAGCAATCGGTTCATCATCAGCTAAGCGAATACGCCTCACTTCATAAACCGATTCCCCCTCCTGTATTCTCAACCGGTCTGCTATTTTCGCAGTAGCTGGAACTAGGCGGAAACTAAGTAATTGACTACTTGGGTTCATCCCACGAGAAATCATGTCTTCTGTGAATCCCGTCATTCCTTGCAATTTTTGTTCCACTTTCGGAAGTTGGACAAATGTTCCAATTCCACGCTTCCGATATAAATAGCCTTGTTCCACTAAATTATTAATCGCCTGTCTGATTGTCATTCGACTCACTTCGAACTTATCACAAAGTTCATTCTCAGATGGGATTTTATCTCCCGGCTTCCATTCGCCGTCCTCAATTAGCTGTTTCACCCACTCTTGAATCTGATAATAGATCGGAAATGGTGAATACTTGTCGATGTTCATCAGCAATCGCCTCACTGCATAAAGATAGAGCTTCTTGATCAGCGATTACGGTTACATTCGGATGACGTTGTAAAACTGTAGCCGGACACTCTTCACTATATTCACCTTGCAATAATTCTTTAACAGCTTCTGCCTTTTTAGAACCCATAGCAACTAGTAGAACTTGTTTCGCTTTCATAATGCTTCCAATTCCCATTGTAATCGCATGAGTTGGCACATCTTCTTCTTTTTCGAAGAAGCGAAGGTTTGCTTGGCGTGTAGATTCTGTTAATTCAACAATATTTGTTGGAGAATTAAACGGTGTTCCTGGCTCATTAAATCCGATGTGACCGTTTTCACCGATTCCAAGAATCTGTAGGTCAACTGGGTTAGCAGCTAGAATGCTCTCGTAACGTTTGCACTCTTCCTCTAAATCACTTGCCATCCCGTTTGGTACATAAGTTTGTTTAAATGGAAGATGATCAAACAACTGTTCTTGCATGAAATAGTGATAGCTGTTTTTATCTTCATGTGGTAAATTTACGTACTCATCTAAGTTTACAGTGGTTACACGGCTTGTATCAAGTTTATTTTTTCGCATTTCTGCATAAATACCTAATGGAGAGCTTCCTGTAGCCATTCCTAATGTTGGATTTTCTTTTGTTTTTACAACTTCTTCAATTAATTTATAACCTGCTTCTGCTAGTTCTTCTGGAGTTTTTACAACAAGAATATTCATTTAATTACTTCCCTTCCTTCATATGAATTCCTAAACGAACCGTATCATATACATGTAAATCTTCATTCATCACAACAAAGTCTGCATCTTTTCCTACCGCTAATGCACCTTTATTATTTAATCCAAACTCTTCTGCTTGGTTAACTGATGTCATCAGTACTGCATCTTCGATTGAACAACCTGTAAATTCAATTACATTTCGGAAAGCTTGATCCATTTTTAAAATACTACCAGCTAACGTTCCATCTTCTAATCGAGCACTACCATCTTTTACATGTACTGGCTGTCCGCCAAGCTCATATAATCCATCTTCAAGACCCTTTGCACGCATTGCGTCAGTGATAACACTTACTTTTTTTGGTCCTTTTAACTTATATGCTAATTTCACCATATCAGGGTGAATATGAATGCCATCTGTAATTACTTCAACCATTACATCTGGATTTAATAACACATGACCAACAACTCCTGGTTCACGGTGATGTAATCCACGCATTTGATTGTATAAATGTGTCGCATGTGTAATCTTTCTATTTTTTAGTTGCGCATCAATTGCATCTGTATGCCCCATTGTGCCAACTACACCAGTTTCAGCAAGATATTGTTCAAACTCTAACGCTCCCTCTTCTTCTGGTGCATATGTTACTAATTTAATTAAATTCCCACTTGCTTCTTGCCATTGTTTAAATTGCTCAATATTTGCAGGAACGATATGTTCAAGTGGTTGTGCACCTGCACGTTTCTTTGAAACATAAGGTCCTTCTAAGTGAATATATTCGAAATGCGCTCCTTTTTCTTTTGCTTCTTTTGCAGCAGTTAACGCTGCTTCAATTGCCTCTGGAGCTTGTGTCATTGTTGTTGGGAAGTAAGTTGTAACCCCTTCTTTTAACATTTCTTTACCTAGAGTTACTAACCCATCGCTATTTGCATCCATCGCATCAATATCGTATCCACCATGAATATGAACATCGATCATACCTGGAATTACAATCTTCCCTGTAGCATCAAAAACAGTTTCATTTTCTTGTGGTACATATTGAGCCATCAAACCAATTTCTTTAATGGTTTCTGCGTAACGAATAAATCCGTTTTCCACTATTTCTTGACCTGTGTAAATTTTGGCATTGATGACAATTTGCGTTTTCATTTTCATCGATCCTTTCCCATGAATTACCTACTTGTTATTATTACCTTATTCGCCTAGTTCCATCTTAATATACGCACGAGTAGTTGTCTATACATTCTAATGAAATTTCCTTTTTATTCAACAGAAAAGGAAATTTCTTACGTCTCTTATAATTATAATATATATTATTCATTTTTCCAAAAAGGGACAGTATCGCCCCCTAATCTAGAAATCACTTCAATAATGGCATTAACCCGCTAGACTCTAACATAATATGTTCACCATCTGTTTCCATTTCTACTGTACGTTTATTCGTTCTATATACCATTATACCGTGCCTTTTTAAGCGTTTCACTACACTTTGGTGAGGATGTCCATACGGATTACTACTCCCGTACGACAAAATAGCAAACTGCGGTTCCACTTTTTTTATAAACGTTTCACTTGTTGAAGTATATGAGCCGTGATGCCCCACTTTTAACACATCTGCATGGACATCAAATTGTTTTAATATTTCATGTTCTGTCCGTACATCCGCGTCACCCATTAATAAAAAATCCGCTTTTCCATATCGCACCTTTAAAACAATTGAGGATTCATTATTTTCATCTTTTGATTTCCCGTTGTTTAATACTTGTATAGAAACATGTGGATCCAGCGGTATATATTGTCCTTCCTTTACTGAAACGAAAGGTATCCCTCTTTTTTTAATATTATTCCGATACGTATGATAAGTAAGAGAACTATATGTTTTTCCGCTATCTAATATAAGCGATACCGGCATTTGCTCTACAATTGGAATTAACCCCCCTATGTGATCCATATCGGGATGCGTACTGACAATTACATCTAAATGATTAATCCCTTTCTCAATTAATTTCTGAATAATAACCTCTCCTGCTTCATAAGGTCCTCCATCAATTAACATTGTTTGTCCATTTGGCATTATAATAAGTGTTGCGTCACCTTGCCCCACTTTTAAAAAGCTCACTTTCATTTTACTAAGATGTTGCCGATGCATATGTAAAGGAGACGTAGTATGAATGGACATCATATACCTTTTAGCTGATGCGCTATTTAAAGAAAAACATAATAAAACAGAAACTAATAATAAAATAATCCGCATACCTCTCATAACTCGTCTCCTTTTTTCATTTAGTATGGCACTGTAAATAATTGATATACAAAAAAAGCTTAGCAAAATGCTAAGCTTTTATTTCGATATCTCTTGTAAGGAACCGAAGAATAAATCTGCTTCATTCATTTGTTCATTCTCTTCAGAAAGCAGTGGTAAATCATCTAATGTTTTCAATCCAAATGTGTCCAAAAATTCTTTTGTTGTTCCGTATAAAATAGGACGCCCTGGTCCTTCTGCTCTTCCCATTTCTTTTATAAGTAAATGTGAAACCAACGTTTGTAACGCCTTATCGGTTTTAACTCCTCTAATCTCTTCCATTTCAGTCCTTGTGATTGGTTGGCGATATGCAACAATCGCTAAAGTTTCGAGGGCAGCTTGTGAGAGTGAAGCAGCTGTTGGTGTATCTATTAATTTTTGATAATATGAAGCATGTTCTTTCTTTGTAGCAAAACGATATACTTTTGCATACTGTACAATTTGCAAACCACGGTTTGCACCTTCACATTCTTGTTGCATTTCTTCTAAAATATTAATTACTTCATTCATTTCAATTTCAAGAACTTTTGCTATTTGTTCTGGATAAATCCCTTCATCACCAGAAACAAATAAAAGGCCTTCAATAATTGACTTTTGTTCTTTCCTATCCATTTCACGAGCTCCTTCCTTCTATTTTCCCATAAAAATACACATCAAAAAACCGAATCACAATTAATGCGTTCGGTTCAATATTTTTTCTCTTGTTCCAAACGATACATTAAAACATAGCATGAGATAAAATGTTTGTATCCCATTTTCACATACTTGCTCTATGCAGATTTATTAGAGCTTGATACGAAAATTTCATCAAAATTATGTTCTTGCTCAATTATGATTTGTTGATTTTTCATAAGTTCCAGAACTGCTAAAAATGTTACAACCATTATTTCACGTTCATCATCAACAAACAAATCGTAAAAGCTTTGGCGACCACCCTTTATTTTTAACTGCTTTAAAATATCAGTCATTCGCTGTTCAATTGGTATTTCTTGACGAGTAATACGTGTTGTTACAGGTTTTTTTGCCTTTTTACGGCGCATTAATTTTTGAAATGCTGCTAGCATATCATATAACGTAACATCAAGAGGTAAGCTTGTCTCCTCTTCTTGTTGCAACGATGTAAAGTCAATTGGTGGACGTGTATATAGCTGTGCTCTTTCTTGTTCTCTTTCTTTTAACTCAGTAGCAACTTGCTTATATTTCTTATATTCAATTAACCTCTCCATCAATTCTTGACGAGGATCATCTATAAAATCATCACCGTTATCAAGTACATCTTCTTCGTGTTTCGGCAACAACATCTTACTTTTAATTTGTAATAACGTTGCAGCCATTACTAAATACTCACTTGCAACATCTAATTGAAGTTCTTTCATCGTATGCACATAAGATAAATATTGCTCTGTAATATCTGCTACAGGAATATTATATATATCAATTTCATAACGATGTATTAAATGTAACAATAGATCTAACGGCCCTTCAAAAGCCTCTACTTTAAAATTATATTGCACAAAGCATCCCACCACATTTTTTCTATAACAACATAAGTATAGAGCATACTCATGTTCTATCCAACCTTTTTAAGAAATTTAATTAAAAATAGACCGATGCCTATGTCATCATGCCCACCACTTCATATGATAACAGTGTAGTAAGAACAATGTAGGAGGTCAAAAAACTATGGGTCACGTTGATTGTGGTTTTAGCGGTGGGTTCGCATTACTTGTTGTACTGTTTATTTTACTAATTATTGTAGGAGCAGCTTGCTTCTGCTAATATGAACAATAACGGCTAGGGGGAAACCTCCTAGTCGTTTATTGTTCATATTTCTATGATACACTTATATGTATAACCGTTAGATAGGAGCGAGAAAACATGTATCCTACCGAATACATACAATTTTTAATTCATTTCCATGGAGATTATGACTATTTTGAATGCCACGAAATACTAGAAGAGTATTGGAAAACAAAACCAAGAGGTAATCGTGATTATTACTTAGTTGGTCTCATTCAAATCGCAGTTTCTTTATACCACCAAAGACGTGCTAATTGGAATGGTTCCACAAAAATGATGAAAAGCGCAATCACAATTTTAGAAAAAAGCGGTGTGCCTTTACAACGTTTAGGAATTAATCAAGTACAACTTCTTTCCTTGCTCAATGAAAGATTGCAATCTATCCATAAAAAAGAACGTTTTTTACCTTTATTTTTACCCTTATCAGATCCATCGTTAGAGAAGCAGTGCATAGAGTTATGTCAAAAACAAAACCTCTCTTGGAAAGACTTGAATGCTATCCCAGGTGAATATATTATAAACAAGCACACTATGCGTGATCGCACAGAGGTCATTACTGAACGAAACGAACAATTACAAAAAAGAAAGCAGAGATAATAAACTACTTATCTCTGCTTTCACGAATGTATATTTTGTTCTAGCCCTTTACATTTTTCGCAAAAACTTGCCGTTTGCTCATTTCCGCAAATTGTAAACTCAAGAAATTTACTCTTTAACTCTTGAACCATCTTCGTCCCAATCCCCACATGACGGTGAGACGGGTTCACACTCAAATGCTGAATTTCTAATACTTGATTCTCTTTTTTTACAATCCCCATTATTCCAACAAAATCTTCATTTTCTTTCCACAAATACAATTGCCAATCATCTTTTGCTTCATATTCTTTCATTGTCAATTGTAATGTTTTCACATCTTTTTCAGTTGGCATAAACGAAAGAAGCCCCATTGCAATTTTTTCATAACTTTTTTTAAAACGAATTAACATAACCCTTATCCCTTCTTACAAAAGTTACAAACTAGTAATCCCCTCAATCACTCTTTTCATATCACATTCATTTTACAATATTTTCAACAGAGTGAGAAGAGTCTAAAACAACTTGATAATCATACAAAGCGAAAAGAAGAAAGTCAAATCTATGTTTCAGCACTATTCCTTTAATAAATAGAGTTAAAAAAAGAAAATTTTATATGGAATGGAAAGAAACATATCATTCAACAGCACTTCATTTATAGTTACCCTAAAGCAGCACAATTCTAGCAAAATTAATATAACAAAAAATATTTATTGAAATATATAATGTAATGTATTCTATGTAATTGGTTAAAGGTTTGTTCTCACAAGCAATATATTTTAGCAACAATACTACTTGTATGATGAGCTGTAGAAGAAGTACTCAATCTCATTAAAAATAAAAAAGAGAGCAAAAGCTCTCTTTTTCCTTACCTTATTCTTCCCAAACTTTAACTTCTTTCATTACATCGCCTTGACGCATTTTTAATACTGTTTCAATACCGCTTGTTGCTTTACCAAATACAGTATGAACACCATCTAAATGCGGTTGTGGCTCATGAACGATAAAGAATTGGCTACCGCCTGTGTTACGGCCAGCGTGAGCCATAGAAAGTGATCCTACAAGGTGTCTATGAGGGTTTCCATCAGTTTCACATGGAATAGAGTAACCTGGGCCACCTGCACCTGTACCTGTTGGGTCTCCACCTTGGCTTACGAAGCCAGGAATAACACGGTGGAATGTCACACCATCATAAAATCCTTGCTCTGCTAATTTTTTAAAGTTTTCTACTGTTTTCGGTGCTTCTTCTGGGAAAAATTCCAAGTCGATTTTTTCACCGTTTTCCATTAATATGTATCCTAAAGTTTTCATGCGTATATGTCTCCTTTCAATTATCTCAGCACTATATTACCACATTCATGACTAGAAACAAAAAGAATCCGACAATCTAGATACTTCTTTTTTGAAATGTGGAAAAAGCTAGGTGACAAATAAGAAATATATACTATAATAACTTTGTTGCCCGAAAATTTTAGAAAGAGAAAGGGAGCGATTTTTCGTGAAAACGAAATTATTAGCTCTGCTATTAGCTGTAACGGTATTTATGATGCCAACAGCTTCATTTGCAGACATCATCGAGGGAGAATCAATTGTTACATTAGGAGAGAACTTATCCGAACAACAAAAACAAGATCTGTTAAAAGAAATGAAAGCACCAAAAGATGCTACAATTATCACTGTATCTAATGCGGAAGAACATAAATTTCTAGAAGGCATTGTTCCAAAAGCACAAATTGGTACGAGAGCAATTTCTTCTTCTATGATTACATACACAAAACCAGGATCTGGTCTTATTGTACGATCAAAGAACATTAACTGGGTAACAGATGCAATGTACACTAACGCTTTGATTACAGCAGGTGTAAAAGATGCAGAAATTCAAATTACTGCACCTTTTAAAGTTTCAGGAACTGCAGCTTTAACTGGATTAATGAAAGCATACGAAACTGCGTCCAATAAACAAATTCCTGAAGAAGTTAAAAAAGTAGCGAATGAAGAAATGGTACAAACAGCCCAGCTTGGTGATAAAATTGGTGAAGAAAAAGCAGTTCAACTTGTTGCAAAAATTAAAGAAGAAATTGCAAAAGAACAGCCAAAAACAACAGAAGATTTACGTTCATTAATTAAAAAAATTGCTGACCAACTCGGCATTACATTAACAGATGAACAGTTAGATAACTTAGTATCGTTATTTGATAAAATGAAGAATCTTAATATCGATTGGAATCAAGTTGGTAGTCAATTAAACAAAGCAAAAGAACATGTTTCTGCCTTTTTAGGATCTGAAGAAGGGCAAAGTTTTCTAGATAAAGTGAAAGATTTCTTCTCAAGTATCATTGATTTTGTTAAATCTTTATTCAAGTAAAAAAGAAGCCCGCCAATGACGGGCTTCTTTTTTATACAAGTAACGGTAATTTCATAACAGCCTCTTCAACCGAACGCACTATATGATTTGCTTTCTCCTTTACATATGGATGGGCATGATGAAGAGTAAATGAATGCGGGGTTACTTCAAACATAGAAATATCATTGAAAGAATCTCCAATACAAGCAACTTCATTTGCTTCAATTTGCAAATAATCCATTAGTCGCTTTAGAGCACTCCCCTTACTCACGCCTCTTGGCATAATATCAACATAGCGTTTACCTGATATAAAAACTTCCGCTTCGCCTTGAAACGTATCTCGTAGCTCTTGATCTAACGTCACAATTTTCTCTTCTTCTCCAAAAACAAACAATTTTGCAGGGTGTACAGTCTTACCAAACTCTTCTTCTAACGCTTCAATTTCAGCGATATGCACGCCCATATATGCTTCAAAATTATGGTGATGTTCATTCTTCCTTTTTGTATATCGCTGCTCATTTGCACAAACAATATCCGCTAGTCCTTTTTTATGTATATATCGATATATTTCCTGGGCAACCACATTTTCAAAACTCGATTCATGAAATAAATTTCCATCTGGAAGTAACATTGTCGCTCCATTTAAGCCAGTTGTGTAATATGGGAATGCAAACCTTTTTACAACTTCATCAATTCTGTGTGTAAAGCGGCCAGAGGCAAAACAAATATTTGTCCCTTTCTCAGCTAACCAACACAGCGCACGTTCATCTTCTTTTTGCATATGATTCACATCGTAAACGAGCGTGTCATCTAAATCACTTACAAATAATTTAATCATGTCCTCTTCCCCTTTCATACACAATATCTACTCTAAGTGTACACAAAAAATGTTTGATTTTTGTTAAAAAATAATAAATTTTTGCTAAAAAAAATAAACGGGTGTATAATCCCGTTTATTTTTGTCTTTTTACATTTTGAGGTCTTACAATACTTGGTCGTACTTTTAAACTAGACATCGTTGGACGGAGTAAAATTTTTGTTAACGCGCCCCAATCAAATGGTAAAAACGGCCATAAATAAGGTGTTTGTAAACTTTTTATAGACGTTAAAAATAAAATTAATATCGTCATACCAATTACAAATCCCATCTCATGGAAGAGACCTGTTAAAATAATAACAAACAATTTCCCAACCTTATTCCCTAATCCTAGTTCATAACTCGGTGTTGCATATGCACCAACCATCGAAACTGCTACATACAAAATTACTTCTGGCACAAACAAACCTACATCAATTGCAATTTGACCAATTAATATAGCGGAAATCAACCCTGCTGCAGACGATAACGGCGTTGGAGTATGAATGGCTGCCATCCTTAAAAACTCAAGTCCGACCTCTGCCATTAACACCTGTAATAAAATTGGTAAATGCGTCATCTTAGTCGGTCCAATAAAAGCAAGATTTGCTGGCAAAAGAGTTGGATCAAATACAAACACTAACCAAAATGGTAATAAAAATAACGAGAATATAACACCTAAAAAGCGCACCCAGCGTAAAAATGTACCGACAGCTGGATTTTGTCTAAACTCTTCCGCGTGCTGTAAATGATGAAAATATGTTGTCGGTGTAATCATAGCACTTGGCGATGTGTCAACAAGTACTAACACATGTCCTTCTAGTAGATGATTTGCTGCTACATCTGGCCTTTCTGTATATCGAATAAGTGGGAATGGGTTATAGCTTTGCTTTACAACAAATTCTTCTACTGTTTTATCCGCCATCGTAATTCCATCTACATCGATGTTATTTAATTCTTGTTTTATAATCTTTACTAAATCTGGATTTGCAACATCTTGAACGTATGTAATACAAATATCCGTTTGCGATCTATCTCCTACTCGAACCATTTCATTTCGAAGACGTGGATCTCGAATTCTCCTACGAATTAACGCTGTATTTACAACGATATTTTCAACAAATCCATCCCTCGCACCTCGTACTACCTTTTCGGTATCCGGTTCTGTCGGTGTTCGCCCTGGATAACTACGAACATCGATCGCGAACGCTTCCGTTTCACCTTCCACAAATATCACGATCAGTCCTGATAATACTTGGAGCATTACCTCATCCATCGTTTTCACTTTACTTACTTGTTGATGGATTAAGCGATTCTCTAAAAGCTTCACTGTATCTTCTTCTACATCCCTTATCTCATTTGTATCCACCGCTTCTTCTAAAATAGGGATAATATAATTTGTATCACAAAGTCCGTTTACAAATAACACACCAATTTCTTTATTCAAAATTTGAAATTTACGAATGCCGACATCGTATGTAACGCCTAGTCCAACTGTCTGCTTTAAATAATTTTCATTGTCACTTATGAAAGTTGATATAGGGATATCCACTTTTTTAGGCTTCGTCATAAAAACCACTCCTTTCCAAAATTAATTGAATTGCTTTCTTCGTAATAGGTGATCCCCTCTCCCATTCATCATTTCCACACATCTTACCAATGTCACCGACTCCAACAATGACAGGAACATTTAAATCGTCTAAACAATATATTGTATCTCCGCTAATCCTGCCAATTTCACCATCTGGAAGTCCAAATTTATCAACACCGTATTCGGTTAAATTCCCGTTCCGATCTACACTTACATCTACACGTGCCCATTCCCAATGATGCGTATTAGACGCTACTGCTAAAATACCGAGCACATCAATTTGTTTATGGGTAGCCACATATTTTAATGCCTTTTCACCAGATCCTTCTCCAATAAATCCACTGTCATCAAACATGACAAATACAGGGTCATATGGCGTTTGCATAATAAGCTCAACAACTTTTTTCCCTGTCAATTTGGTTGGATTACTTTGTGATGCTGAAATACACCTTCCCCCAAATTCCTTCGTTAAAAGCTCAATTGTCCGCTTTGCATATTCATCTCCATCTGTGACCAAAACAACCCTTCGTCTCATTTGATTTATCCTTTCGGTTTACATATAAGTGCTATAAAAAATGAAAACAATATCGCTGCGGAAATGCCCGCAGACGTTAAACTAAACATGCCAATACCAATTCCTAAATATCCATGTTTTTCTGCTGCATGCATTGCTCCGTGCAATAGTGAATGTCCAAAACTTGTAATAGGGACTGTCGCTCCAGCACCTGCAAATTTTATTAGTTTATCGTACAATCCAAATCCATCTAAAATTGCTCCGATGACTACAAAAGTTGCCATTAAATGAGCTGGTGTTAACTTTACGAAATCTAACAATAGTTGCCCAATTAAACAAATAGCTCCACCTACAAGAAATGCATATATAAAATCCACAATTCACTCTCCTTTAACTCTCTCAAATACGACACCATGTGCAATTGTTGGAATCGTTTCCTTCTGTTGCATCATCATCGGGCTTAATAATGCACCAGTCGCAACGACAAAAATTCGTTGTAAATTCCCTTTTTGCATCTCGTGTAATAAATGGCCATACGTAACAACTGCTGAACAAGCGCAACCACTACCACCTGCAAACACTTCTTCTTGACTTGATTCATAAATCATCAATCCACAATCATTGTATATATGCCCAAGATCATAACCTTCCTCAAGTAAAAGTTGTTTCGCAATCGGCGTCCCAACAGCTGATAAATCACCCGTAACAATCAAATCATAATCATCGGCACTTCTTCTTAAATCTTCAAAATGTTGTTGAATTGTATGAGCTGCTGCTGGAGCCATCGCTGCCCCCATATCCAAAGGATTTGTAATTCCTAAATCTTGCACTTTTCCGATTGTAGCTGACGTAATTTTAATTGCACTTTTTTCATTGCTAATTAATATAGATCCTGCACCAGTCACAGTTGAATTTGCTGTCCCTGGTTTTTGCCCACCGTACTCTGTTGGATAGCGAAATTGTCTTTCAGCCGTTGCATTATGACTGCTTACTGTAGCTAAGACACGATTTGCAAATCCACCGTCTATAAAAGCTGAGCCAACTGCTAAAGTCTCCATAGACGTTGCACAAGCGCTAAACATTCCTAAAAAAGGAATGCCCCACTTACGCGCAACATAATTTGCTGTCACTGTTTGATTTAATAAATCTCCCGCTAAAAAGAAATCAATTTGCGATGTTTTTATATTCCCTTTTTGCACTGCTTGTTGAATTGAGTCTGACATTAATCTTCGTTCGGCGAGCTCCCAATTTTCTTCTCCACAATGCAAGTCATCATATGAAATATCAAATTTTTTCCCAAGAGGGCCCTCAGCTTCTTTCGGACCGACAGCAGTACCCGTTGCATTCACATATATATCATTTTGAAATACCCACGTTTGTTTTCCGGTCAACCTCATACTAGCCCCTCCTTTAAGACATAAAAATTTTAAAGGTATACCTTATTAACCCAATGATATATGCACCAACAACCCCAAATACAATCACACTTCCTGCCAGTTTAAACATATTTGTAGCAATCCCTAGAACAACCCCTTCGCTCTTATGTTCTAAGGCAGCGCTCGCCATAGAATTTGCAAATCCTGTTACCGGTACCGCTGATCCTGCTCCAGCAAATTGACCGATTTTATCATATACACCACACCCTGTTAAAATCGCGGATAATAAAACAAGGGTTGCAACAGTTGGGTTTCCTGCCTCTTGTTCACTGAAGTGAAAATAATGTATATAAAATTTCATCAATACTTCTCCAACTGTGCAAATGAGTCCACCTACAAGAAATGCTTTGATACAATTTAGTAAATAGTTTGGCTTTGGATGATACTCCTTCACTTTATTTATGTAATCATCCTTCAATTTCTGACTTGTCATTTATATACTGCCTCCTACTTTACGAAATAAATCCAGTGAAACAACGATCCTATTACTTTCCCAAGTACAAGAGCAACGAGCAAAACAATAATCTTCCCCTCTACCCCTACTCGTTTCGCTAAAATAGGCAGAACATTTAACACCTCTGTTAATGCCGCAGCAAGCATTCCAATGAACGTGCCACAAAATATCCCTAATATAACGAGCCAATATTGCGACGTTTGAAATGTAATGTTTTTCAAACTGCACCAAGCCCCTGTTAAAGTACCTGCAATAACTGCCCACTCAAAATATTGAATATGCTTTCCACTTCTCGTTAATTGGGCTAAACGGGGGATTATACCAAGTACAGCTAAAAATGCGACATATCCGCTACCTACCGCAATCCCTCCAGCTAAACCAATTAAAATAACAAATCCAGACTCAATCATCGGTAAGTTGTTTCATATTATCCTTGTTTTCATTAACGATTACATACTGATCAAGTGACTGTTGGTATTGAAACATCTCAACTTCTAGCGGACTCGGCTCTTCATTAATTCGCTTTTGAAATACATGATTAAAGAATAAAACCATCCCTAAGCCAAGACCTAAAGAATAAGGAATTTGAAATAAAAGTGGTTGCGCATTAAATTCTCCAGTAATCATGTAATATAACCGTTGATGTACTTGTTGCATACTTACATCTTCATGGAAATAAATGATCGCAAGGGCCGCTCCAATGAAAAGTAACAGCCATACAAGCCCGAAAAAAATTGGGTGTGTCTTCTTTTTTTCGTATATAATTTCAACAAGAGTTTGTCCAGAACCGAGTAAATTAATTTGTAGATGAGATGCTTTCTGTTGAATAATCTCAATTACTTTCATAACATCAATTACAACATGCGTCTTATCATGCGCTGTTATTTTGTAAACTATCTCATTTTGTAACAACTCAACTACGGAAGAATCTCCGGCAAGTTGAGCAACATCGCCCAGCTTTACTTCATAAGTAGGAGAAACTTTTAAACGATTGCGCATTTTAATATAAATCGTTTGTTCCAACTTTCATTCACCCCTTCACTCTTCCTCGTAGTTGTAGTATGGTTATTGAATTTTTTTCTAATACAATTTTTTCATAAAAAAACATCTGCACCATTTCGGTACAGATGTTTTTTACTTATGCCTTTTTCTTAAATAAGTTTGCAATACTTAATGCAAGCCCTCCCCAAATGACTACTATTCCAATAACCATCATCATAATTGCTGATCCACTCATTATGAAACACCTCGATCTTTCCATTCTTTTTCAAGCTTGGCAGAATCCGAATGTATTTGTGCATTCCATTTCTTTAGACTAATAATTAGCGCAACGATAAGGAAGGCTGCTGCTATCGACCAACCATACGTTATAACAAACTCAGTCGGATAATCTCCATAATTCTTTTTAATATTTTGGATTGTACCATCAATTAGCATATACCCTAACATAAGCGGAGTAATAACGAGTAAACTCACTCTCCAAAACGTTCCTAATTTAATATCAGATACAAAGTTTGCATGATTTTGATAAACTGGTAAACGACGTAAAATGAGCCCTATCGTCACTACTTCCGCAAGTGCAATTGTAATTAATCCGAAATTATTAGCGAAATAGTCGACAACATCTAAGAACATAAGCCCACCACGTGTTGCAAATACAAGAGAAACTAACACGAGAAGGGTTCCCATAATTCCAATGGTTTTTTCCCGACTTAAACTGAATTTTTCAGATACAGCGGCAAAACATACTTCCGCGAGTGAAATAAGTGATGTGATTCCAGCAACCGTTAACGATAAGAAAAATAATACACCAAACAACGGTGACATCGGCAATTCATTAATAATTTGCGGAAATACTACGAACGCAAGCCCAACGCCAGCACTTGCTACTTTATCAACCGGTACTCCCATATTATTCGCCATAAATCCAAGAGCTGCAAAGACCCCAATACCTGCTAATAATTCAAATCCTGAGTTTGCAAATCCAGTAATAAAGGCATTATTTGTTGTATCCGAGTTTTTCGGTAAATAACTAGAATACGTAATCATAATTCCAAATGCTAAAGATAAACTAAAGAATATTTGACCATAAGCAGCAAGCCATACTTTCCCATCAAAAATACGACTCCAATCTGGTTTAAAGAATGCATCTAGTCCTTGCATAGCACCTTCCATCGTCACTGCACGAACGACGATAATAAGGAACATAACAACTAATAAAGGAATAAATATACGGTTAACAACTTCTATTCCTTTTTTAACTCCTTTAAATGCAACGCCAAGTACAATAATCCAAACGAGAGCTAATGGAATTAATACTTCCGGTACAAGTCCTCCAAATTGCCCTGGCTTATCTGCAACATGTAAGTACTCTTTAAATAAAAATGATTGCGTGTCTTTTCCCCATGCTCCAGTAATTGCAAAGTATGTATACGATATAGACCAAGCAATAATCACTGCATAATATGTTGAAACGATAAATGTTACGCACATTTGCCACCATCCAATAAATTCGGCACGCGGGCTAATACGGAAAAATGTAAGTGGTGCTGAACCACGATGACGATGACCAAGGGCAAACTCAAACGCTAACAATGAAATACCAGTCGTTAATAATGCAAATAAGTACGGTAAAAAGAATGCTCCTCCTCCATTTTCATACGCTGTATAAGGAAAACGCCATATGTTTCCTAATCCAACGGCAGATCCGACCGCTGCAAAAATAAATCCAGCTCTCGTTCCCCATTGTTGCCTCGTTTCCATGTTTCCTTCCCCCTTTATGACAAGTTCATACTTGGATTATATTTTAAATTGACTAAATTATAAATAAATTCTGTTATTTTTTACGAAAATTAACATCTCTCTCCTATTAACGGCATAAAAAAATCGAATAGACAATTATTCGTCTATTCGATCTTTCATCTGTTTTAATATTTTCTTTTCAAGTCTTGAAACTTGTACTTGCGAAATGCCTATGCGCTCTGCTACTTCTGACTGTGTTTGATCTTTATAGTAACGCAAGTATACAATTAAGCGCTCTCGTTCATCTAGTTCTCTAATCGCTTCTTTTAAAGCAATTTTATCGAACCATTTCGTTTCAGATTGATCTGCAATTTGATCTAAAATAGTGATTGGATCTCCATCGTTTTCATATACAGTTTCATGTATAGACGAAGGGGCCCGGCTCGCTTCTTGTGCTAGAACAACTTCCTCTGGCGTTAGTTCTAGTGCCTCTGCCACTTCATTAATCGTTGGAGCCCTTCCGAATTCTTTCGAAAGCTCATCTCTCATCTTTCGAATTTTGTTTCCTGTTTCTTTTAAAGACCTACTAACTTTCACTGATCCATCATCACGTAAGAAACGTTGTATTTCACCAATAATCATTGGAACTGCATATGTTGAAAATTTCACGTCGAAAGATAAATCAAATTTATCTACCGATTTCAAGAGCCCAATACATCCAATTTGAAATAGGTCGTCTGGTTCGTATCCTCGATTAAGAAACCGCTGTACAACCGACCAAACGAGGCGCATATTACTTTGAACGATTGTATCTCTCGCTTGTTGATCTCCATCTTGACTTTTTTGAATTAACGCTTTTAGCTCGTGGTCCTTTAACTGAGGTTTCTTCTTCTCATTTTTGACCTCTATGTCCATAGGCTATTCTCCTTAATTGCATAGAGCGTTACTATTTGATAAGTATTTTGTCAAATGGATTGTTGTCCCGAAAGATTCGTTTGAAATAACTTCTACTTCATCCATAAAATTTTCCATGATAGTAAATCCCATTCCGGAACGCTCTAATTCAGGTTTAGTAGTAAAAAGGGGTTGTCTCGCTTCATCTAAGTTAAAGATTCCAATCCCTTCATCTCGAATCGTGAGTTTCACCATTGCTTCTTCCAAAATTACAGAAATATAAACAATACCTTCTGCATTTCCTTCGTATCCATGAATAATTGCATTTGTAACCGCTTCTGACACAACTGTTTTAATCTCCGTTAATTCTTCCATCGTTGGATCTAGTTGTGCAATGAAAGCCGCTACTGTAACGCGAGCGAACGATTCATTTTGACTTAATGCTGAAAATTGAAGGTTCATTTCATTTCTCATCTATGCCACCCCCAACGTCGCGAGCGCGTGCGCTTCACTTTCTTCTAAGCGAACGATTTTGAATAAGCCCGACATTTCAAATAAACGCTTAACAGGCGGTGAAATTGCACAAACAACCATTTCTCCACCTAATCCCTTTACGTGTTTATATCGGCCTAATATAACACCTAGACCAGAACTATCCATAAAAGATAAGTTCTCTAGGCTCAAAACAATATGATGAACACCATGTGTCTCAATCATATCTGTTACTTTCGTTCGCAACTCTTCAGCCGTATGATGATCTAATTCACCCTCTAGTCTCACACATAGGACGTCACGTTTTACTTCTAATTGCATGGAAAGACTCACACGATTTCCTCCTTATGCTCAAACTTTACTTATTCACATACATAAAGATTTTCGTGATACAAAATAAGAATCCTTCCTGCTGACAAAAGAAGAACTATTTCGTCATAAAGTGAAACCTTTCAGCATTATTCACTTACATACGAATAGAAAAGCGGCAAAATATTTGCCGCTATTTTGATGTTGAAAACATCCCAAAACTTCTTTTAAATAACTCCCACCAGCTCGCTGCAGCAACATCTTCTTTTGCTACAATTGTTTGTTTTAATAAAACATCTTTATCTTTTTTAATAACAAGTGTACCAAGCGCGTCACCTTTTTTAATCGGTGCTTTTACTTTCTTTTCAGCAATTACTTCTTGTTTTACCTTGTCCATATTCTCGCCCTTCTTCATAAGAAGAGAAACATTATCTGATGCAACTAAATCTACTTTTTCTTTTTTCCCTTTCCCTACTTGAACTGTCTTAATTTTTTCGCCGCGCGTATACAATTTCTTTGTCATATATTGACCAAATGCGTAGTCAAGAAGCTTCGTCACTTGGTTGTTCCGTTCTTTTGATGTTGGTGCTCCCATGACAACTGAAATGACACGCATGCCATTTTTTTCAGCCGATGCTGTTAAACAATATTTCGCTTCTGTCGTAAAACCTGTTTTTACTCCATCTACGCCAGGATAAAAACGTACTAGCTTATTCGTATTAACGAGCCAAAACTTTTTATCCGTATCTTCACGTAAATAATCTTCGTACTTACCTGTGTATTTACGAATAAGTGGATACTTCATCAATTCTCTCGCCATTATAGCCATATCATTTGCTGTCGAATAATGGTCTTTGGCCGGAAGACCTGTTGGGTTTTGAAAATGTGTATTTTTCAGCCCTAGATCTTTCGCCTTTTTGTTCAGCATATTTACAAATCCTTCTTCTGAACCTGCGATATGCTCGGCTACTGCAACAGATGCGTCATTTCCAGATGCAATTGCAATACCCTTTAACATCTCGTTTACAGTCATCTCTTCCCCAGGTTCTAAAAAGATTTGCGATCCACCCATTGAAGCTGCATGTTCGCTCGCTCTAACTTTATCGGTCAGTTTTAGTTTTCCTTTTTCAACTTGTTCCATAATTAAAAGCATTGTCATAATCTTTGTCATACTAGCAGGTGGTAATTTTTCATTTGGGTTTTTATCAAATAAAACTTTACCTGTATCTTGCTCAATTACGATTGCTGACGACGCTTGTTCCGCTAACTTCGGTGTTGTTTCTTCTGTTTTCTCCTGCTTCGTTTTCTCAGATTGTGCGAAACTCACTGAAGTTCCAGAAAGCAATAACATGAAACAAACAAGTATTCCAAAAACTCGCTTCATGACTAACCCTCCATTCTATATCAGACCTATTTTTTCCAATTTACCCTTTTTTAATACCAAATTTTTCTAACATTTTCAGTTGACAAATACATTCGTCCCCTATATTGTATTAATTGTATTACACACAGTAGTACACTTAATACATATGAGGAAGGAGACATTGCTCTTGCATATTCAACTTGACCCAAGAAGCAACACTCCGATATGGGAACAAATTGTTCAAAATATAAAAGAACTCGTATTGAAAAACATGTTGGCTCCAAGTGATAAACTTCCTTCTGTACGCGAACTCGCTTCTTTACTCGTTATAAATCCAAATACAGTGAGTAAAGCGTATCAAGAGTTAGAGCGACAAGGAATTATTGAAACGTTACGAGGAAAAGGAACATTTGTATCCCAATCGATTACCCCAACATTAGACGAAAGGAAAATCGCTATGGTTGAAAAGCAATTTCATCAATTACTATTAGAAGCCTCTTATCTTGGTATTACGAAAGATAAAATTCATGATTGGATAGATTCATACTATAAAGAGATTGGAGGGAATACGGATGTTGAAAGTGACAAACTTGAAGAAAACAATTGATAATCAAACAATTTTAGACGATGTTTCTTTCACATTGCAAAGAGGGAGTATCATCGGATTACTCGGAAGAAACGGTGCGGGGAAAACAACTTTATTGCGAACGATGGTCGGTATTTTAGACCCAGACGAGGGAACTGTTACATATGAAGATACAAACATTCATCAGTTTCCTGAAATAAAGCAAAAAATTGTATATGTTCCTGATTCTACTAATATACTGAACGGCTATACGATAAAAGAAATCGTAAAGTTTTATAAAGAAGTTTATACCGCATTTGATGAAACACATTTCTATGAACTGTTAGAACGTTTTAACTTACCAAATAAACGAATTCGTAGTTATTCAAAAGGAATGAAAGCACTGCTCGCCATCATTTTAGCCGTTTCTACAAAGGCAGAATATATCATTTTAGATGAACCGACAAATGGACTTGATCCTATCGTGAAAAGGAAAATTTTACAGTTTCTCGTTGGAGAAGTTGCAGAAAAAGAGATTACCATTTTCATCTCCACTCACCATTTAGATGAAGTAGAACAAATTGCAGATACAATTATTATATTAAAAGGCCATACTATCTCGTCTATTACATCACTAGACGATGCAAAATCACGATTTGCAAAAATACAAGTAGCTTACGAACGTTCATTACCTCAAAAGCTAGAAAACTTAAGCAATATTAAAATATTAAATCAAACAGGAAAAGTATATACAATCTTAATTGAAGGAAATGTGGCTACAACACTGGAGAAGTTTTACAAAGAGCAACCTATACTTATTGAAGAATTAACAATGTCACTTGAAGATGTCTTCGTTACGACACTGGAGGAGGATGGGTATGTTTCATAAAGCGTTGTGGATGTGGAATTGGAAGCGTGGGAAATATGCTGCGTTACTTTTTCTCTTCAGTTCACTTTATTTTTTATCTTTCGAATACTATCAAGAAGCAGAAACTCAACAGTCTCTCTTTCTCCATCCAGAAAAAATAGGTGAAGAAAAGTTCTACTATCATTATTCTTTTTATTCTTCTAATAGCTTTTGGTTAGGTATTATTACAATTATCCTATCCTGTATATTAATTGGCTGGGAGCGAAGTAATCAAAATGGAGATTCACTTATGACATTTCCATTTAAAAGACGTGATATGTTCTTATCGAAATGGGTTTTCGGTGGATTTTTCATTGTACTATCATTTCTAATCAATTGGGGTCTTATGTATTTTATTTATAAATCTACGATTCACTTTGAATATCAATCTTTCGAACCATTTCACCGATATTTCCTGTACGCAATTTTCACATATATCGCTATCTATACTGTCTCTTTATGTATAGGTACATTTACTGGCAGTATTATTTCACAAAGCATCTTCAGCATTACTTTTTGCATAATGGGAATGGGAATCTTTTCACTCTTACTCCTTTTCTTTACAGCTCACGCTGAGGCAATACAGGGGAATAAAAGTTATACGAATTTCGAAAACATTTATAAATTCAATAAAAAGACCAACATTTCAAGCGCTATATTAGACTTTTCAATTAGTTATAATTACCACCCTACTGTCCAATCAGATGAAGATCATGGAAAAGTAATACAAAGGGGACCCACTTTTCATAGTTACTACTCTGCAAAAGTAATACTTGTTCCTATCTTCTATACTATTTCCAGCTTACTAATTGGTATGTTTCTTTATGCACGATCACCTAATGAACATAATAAGAAAATTTTCCTTTTTCCAAAATACAACTCACTCTGGATGTGGGGTACTACCTTTTATTTTGCATTAATAGGTGGGCAAATGTTAAAACGTTTTGATTTATTATTTAGTTACTATGTTGGATTCTTTTTATTTGGAATCGTCACTTATTTTATATTATCACGTCTTACAAACTATAAAGTTTTTTAAAGGAGAGATCCTATGTTTCAAAAAGCATTATGGGTGCATACCTACAAACAAAGTAAATATATTGTTTGGCTATTTTGGTTAGTAAGTTTTTATGTACTATCATATAAATACTATTTAGCAGCTGCCGAGCAATTAAAATATTTTCATGAACATAATGAATGGAAATATATATACCGATATAATTATCAACTTTCACTTCCCGATGCTATTATGGTTCAAGGAGGACTCCTTATTATATTAGCCTGTATTCTTATTGGATGGGAACGTCAAAATCAATCAAGTGACATTTTATGGTCTATGCCATTTAAACGAACACATCTCTTCATAACGAAATGGCTTTTTGGTGTGTGTAATATTGTAGCTATCGTTATACTAAATTGGGGACTTTTTGCTATTATGAAAAAGACAACCTTTCATAATAAGTATCAAATATTTTCACCATTTCATACTTACTTCTTATACATGGTTATTATCTTAATTGCTATATATACACTTGCATTATGCATAGGAACAATTGCTGGTAATATGATTTCACAAGGATTTTTCAGTGTTGCTATACTTGGATTCCCTTTTATTTTGCCGACTCTAATTGCCGGGGCTATTTCTATTCATACGGTTGGACTTATTTCCAATCATCCCGTCTATACGGAGGAAAATGTAGATCGTTACGGTTCAGTAATAGAAAAAGTGAGTATTTTAGCGCCAGTTCGCGGATTCAATATTAATTTTAATTACGATCCTCAACGTGCTTATACTGATCAACAAGGCGTACGTCATGATGAACCTAATTTTACGTATATTCCTTCAGCAACAAAACTTATCGGTCCAATCGTAAATATACTTATTCTATTACCTTTAGGAATGTACTTATATACAAGATCACCTAATGAACAAAACGGAAACTTTCTATTATATCCGAAGCTTAAAACACTATGTATGATATGTTGTGTAACCTTTATTGGAATGTTTGGAGGAATGGCAGCGGGCGGAAGTCATTCTATCGTAAATTATTATATTGGTTTTATAGGGACCAGTACGATAGTCTACCTACTATTATCTCGCTTATTAAAATTCAAATTTTCTTGGCGTGTGAAATAACCTCCTTTTAAAGGAGGTTATTTCACATTCTCTCTCCTATCCCCATACACCATCTCTTCTTTCATCCCAAATCCATCACCATTTTGCACAATTTGCTCTGTCGGTGCAACTACACTTTCAGCAATTTTCCATTCCCCACGCTCTTTCACAAATACTTGTAGAAAATAGTTCATGCCATCTAATTGATATGCATTTTCTTTTTTCACATTATAGTGAATCGCAATGTAGTACACTTGAATATTTTCTTTTCCTATTTTTGATACGTATTGCGATAGTCTCGGTATATAGAGTGCTGCTTTCTGAAAAGATAGTTGTTTCGCTTTAACAAGCGATGAACTTGTTACATTACGTAATGTGTCCTGATTACGAATATTATCGCTATGGTGGAATAATACTGCGTTTTGCATAGAACGAACCCATAATTTCGAATATAAGACTGTATTATCGGTTTCAATGTACTTCACTTCTTTTCGTACCACTTGGATAGGCGTATCTGCGTACGTAAATGTTTGAAAATAGAAAAAACCACCAAATAAAATGGTAAGTGCAGCAATATATTTCATAATCTTTCCTCCGATCTTTTAATTAAAGTATCGGAGTTTCAAAATATTTTTATTCAAAAGAAAAAGGATAGGAATGCTTTCGCTTCCTATCCTCATTTATTATAATACGCGGCCAAATAGTTCTAAGACCATTTCTATTTCTTGGTCGCTCCAACCTTTAAATCTCTCTTTATAATATTCTTTACGCACAGCTTCAAGTTTTTCAGTTACTTCTCTTCCGTGCTCTGTAATTTCTAAATACACGATTCGACGATCTGAATTAGAACGTTTTCTTTCTACTAATCCTTTTCGTACGAGACGATCTGTAACAGCTGTAATATGACTGGAGGTTACGTTTACTTCACTCGCAATTTGCGAAGCCATCTGTGGACTCTTTAAAAATAACGCACGTAATACAGAAAATTCATTATATGGCATATGTTCTGCAAAACGTGTATTAATATCATTTTGTAATAAACGTATCATTTTTCGAAATGATGCAGATAAATCTAAAATCAGTGTTTCTCTTTTTTCGTTCAATAGCCTCGTCCCTTTTTTATCATATTTACACATATTATAATCTATAAATACCTATGTTGTACATGCTTTCTTTCCTCAACATTCTCATTTATGTAACTTTTTTCATATAAATTTCTTTTTTGTTCACACATATACATATAAAAAGGATGGTGATGGAAAATGCAGGGTGGAATGAATCCTTATTTACACAACGTACGCACAGCTAATACTGGTAAAGAAGCTACTATTACTGTACAAGGCGAAGGCGTTGTCAAAGCAAAACCGAATGTTGTTATATTAACGCTTGGCATTCGAACAGATGATAAAAATGTAAAACAGGCTCAAGAAGAAAATGCAGTGCAATCCAAACAATTGCTGGATGCACTTAAACAGCTTGGTATTGCCGATAAAGATATAGAAACGATTTCTTATACAATTACTCCTCAATACGAATATGTAAATGATAAAGCATTGCTACAAGGATACCGCGTGGAGCATTTGTATGAAATTACCGTTTTAAATGTACAAAAAGCTGGGGAAGTATATGATATAGCCGTTTCAAATGGCGCAAATGTAGCAAAAGGTTTACGTTTCCGAGTATCTCATCCAAATAAATATTATGAGCAAGCTCTCATTCAAGCTCTGCACCAAGCAGTAGAAAAAGCTCGTGCTATTGCGAGTACATATAATTTAAATATTAATCCTGTTCCCCTCTCATTCGTTGAAGAATCTGCCCAATTACCACGGGAGGTTACGTCTTATGCTACTTTACATGCGCAAGCAGCCCCTCCCATTCAATCGGGTGAATTAGAAATCATTTCATCCATACGGGCTATTTTTACGTATTTATAACGAATTCTCTTTACAAGTAAACGTTATCATTTTACTTGTTGTAAAAACATGATGTTCTGATATAATAAAGAACGGTGAGCTCTTACATAAGAGATATCACGGGTGGGAGAGGGATATGAAAAAGAAGGTTTAACATGAAAGGAATACTTGAAAGAACATTTAAATTAGGTTTACACGAAACATCACCAAAACAAGAAGTATTAGCTGGAGTTACGTCATTTTTCACAATCGTATATATTATGATTGTAAATGCGTCAATCTTATCAGATGCTGGCATTCCTCTTGAAGCTGGAATTTTAGCAACTGTTTTTAGTTCATTTGTCGGATGTCTACTCATGGCATTTTGGGCAAATGCACCTGCTATTCTTGTCCCGGGTATGGGTGTAAATGCATTCTTCACGTACACAGCTGTGCATACGCTTGGACTAACTTGGCAAGAAGCATTGGCTGCTGTCTTTATCTCTGGTATTATTTTTGCAATTGCCGCTTTTACACCAATCGCTCGCGTGCTATCAGTATCAATTCCAAAGTCATTAAAGGAAGCGATTACTGTCGGCATCGGATTATTTTTAGCGTTTATCGGATTGCAAAAAGGTGGTTTAGTCGTTTCGAACCCAAATACTGCTGTGGCAATGGGGAAATTAAGTAATCCTGTCGTTCTTGCGACATTACTTACTCTTATCATTGCACTTGTATTATTTATTCGTAACGTACGTGGAAACTTTTTATGGACGATTGCAATAGGAACTGGTATCGCCTGGCTATTTGGTCTTGTGGATACGAGTCAAGTGGGAAGTAGTTC
This sequence comes from Bacillus sp. ISO11, assembly GCF_003458115.1. Taxonomy (NCBI): domain Bacteria; kingdom Bacillati; phylum Bacillota; class Bacilli; order Caryophanales; family Bacillaceae; genus Bacillus; species Bacillus sp. ISO11. Next base: position 60,046 of record NZ_QXCO01000017.1, read on the forward strand.
ATTCTCATTCGCTAATTACGGTGATGTGTTTGGAGCTATGTCATTTGGGAAACTTTCTTCCTTACCATTTTGGATTGCAACATTCTCTTTAAGCATGGTGCTTATCTTTGAGAACATGGGACTTCTGCACGGTTTATTAGAAGATGATCGTAAATTCCCACGTGCTTACCAAGCCAATGCAATTTCAGCAATGACATGTGGTCTATTTGGCACAAGTCCTACCGTTTCAACAGTAGAAAGTGCCGCAGGTATTACTGCAGGTGGTAAGACAGGTCTGACGTCTATCGTTACTGGGTTGCTATTCTTTGCATCACTGTTTGCTCTTCCATTTGTCAAATTAATTCCTGATAGTGCCATTGCACCAATCTTAATTATTATTGGCGGTCTGATGATTACAAGCATTCAACAAATTCCTCTGAATGACTTTTCAGAAGGATTTCCAGCATTCTTAATTATCGTTATGATCCCGCTCACATATAGTATCGCTGATGGCATTGCGTTCGGATTTATTGCTTACCCTATCTTAAAAGTTGCTCTTGGAAAGCGTAAAGAAGTCGCACCATCTATGTATATCATTACATGCTTATTCTTAGCTATGTTTGTATTACATGCTATTGGTTAAAAAAAACACCGAGGAAATCCTCGGTGTTTTTTTACTTAAACCATCCTTTTTTATAAAACCAGGCCATCATTCCGCCGCCAATTAGTGCCATAATAAGTAGACAAATAAAATAACTATATTGTCCACCAAGCTCTGGCATATGCGTAAAGTTCATTCCATATACTCCCGCAATAAATGTTAATGGCATGAAAATAGTCGAGAATACAGTTAATGTTTTCATAATGTTATTCATATGATGTGAGTTTAATGAAAAATAACTATCCCGAATATCTGCTGTTAACTCTCGGCTTGCCTCAATCATTTCTGTTAGTTTAAGCAAATGATCATGTATATCTTTAAAGTAAATTTCATGATCGCTTATACCGTAAAAACGAGTCGAATTTAAAATACGATATAATAAATCACGCATCGGAATAATTGTACGCCTTAGCTTTGATAAATCTGTACGTATATCAAATACCTCTTCTAATACACTTCCTGCTGTCTCCCCCGTTAAATTATCATCAATTGCATTTAAATGATCCTCAATGTAATATACAGGCGCAAAATAGTCATCTACAATTTGGTCGATAATTGTATGAGCTACGTGTAAAGGACTATTTTTAATACGCTTCTTTTCTCCAAGTGTTTTCCATACTCTTTCGATTGCATTGTTATGAGAAAAGTGGAAAGAAACAATATAACGATCACTAATAAATAAATCGATTTCGTGCGGTTCTAGTCCATCTTCCCCAAATGCATGAAGTACTAAAAAGTTATATCCATCATAAAAATCAACTTTTGGCCTCTGTACATATTCTATACAGTCTTCAATTGCAAGGGGATGGAACTTAAAATGGTCTTGCAGAATATATGTATACTCTTCTTTCGTTGGCTTATATAAATCTAGCCAATACCATACAATATGGTCTTTCTTTGTTTCTTCTAGAGAAACATCATATAATACTTCATCTGTTTTTGTTACTGCACAAATTCTAATCATAATTTCACCCATTATTATTATAAACAAAAAATAGTAAAAAAAGCCAAGGAGAAATCTCCTCAGCTTTTTTTTATTACTTCGTTACGATACCGTGTACTAAAGTTGGTGCATCTACGTGTTCTTTAGAGATCTTCATGTTCTCATAAATTTTCGCTTTTACATCTTCAACATTTTCGCGGTTTGCGTAAATTGTAACGAGAGATTCACCTTGCTTCACGCTATCGCCTACTTTTTTGCGCAGCATTAGACCAACTGCTAAATCAATTTCAGACTCTTTCGTTGCACGTCCTGCTCCTAAAAGCATTGCTGCTGTTCCGATTTCGTCTGCAACGATTTCTGATACATATCCGTCTTCTTTCGCTTCCACTTCAATTTTAAATTGTGCTTGTGGCAATTTAGAAGGGTCATCAACAACAGATGCGTCGCCGCCTTGCGCTGATAAGAACGTTTTAAATGATTCTAGCGCTTTTCCGTTGTTCATTACTTCAATTAGCTTTTCACGTGCATCTTCTAAAGATGAAGCTTGTCCAGCAAGGTACACCATTTGACTTCCAAGTGTTAAACATAGCTCTTCTAAATCTTTCGGCCCTTTACCTTGTAATGTATCAATTGCTTCTTGAACTTCTAATGCGTTACCGATAGCTTCACCGAGTGGTTGACTCATATCAGAAATAACTGCCATCGTGTTACGACCAACGTTATTACCGATGCGTACCATTGCTTCTGCTAAACGTTTTGCATCTTCATCCGTTTTCATAAATGCACCTGCTCCAGTTTTTACATCAAGAACAATTGCATCTGCACCAGCAGCAATTTTTTTACTCATAATCGAACTTGCAATAAGCGGAATTGAGTTTACTGTTGCTGTCACATCACGAAGTGCATATAGCTTTTTATCAGCAGGTGTTAAGTTACCACTTTGACCGATAACAGCGATTTTGTTTTCATTTACAAGACGCATGAATTCATCGTTTTCAATTTCCACATGGAATCCTGGAACTGCTTCTAATTTATCAATTGTACCACCAGTATGTCCTAAACCGCGTCCAGACATTTTCGCTACTGGTACATCTAAAGCGGCTACTAATGGACCTAATACAAGTGTCGTTGTATCACCAACACCACCTGTTGAATGCTTATCTACTTTTACACCTTCAATAGCTGATAAGTCGATTGTATCACCGCTATTTACCATTGCCATCGTTAAATCGGCACGCTCTTGATCGTTCATATCTTGGAAGAAAATTGCCATTGCAAGTGAACTTACTTGATAATCAGGAATATCACCATTCGTATATCCTTCAACAATAAAGTTAATTTCTTCTGTCGTTAATGCATGTCCGTCACGTTTTTTTGCAATTAGGTCCACCATTCTCATTGTGAAGTCACCCCTTCATTTGTTTTACGATTGCTTTTACTAATGCTAAGAAGTTAGCTTTAACACGTTCTGTCGTTTCAATTACTTCATCGTGGTGAAGTGGTTGATCTAAAATACCAGCTGCCATATTTGAAATACAAGAAATACCTAACACTTTCATACCAGCATGACGCGCTACAATTACTTCAGGTACTGTTGACATACCAACTGCATCTCCGCCAAGTGTACGAAGCATACGAATTTCAGCAGGTGTTTCATATACAGGACCTGTCATTCCTACGTATACACCTTCTTGTACTTTAATATTTAAGTCTGCTGCAACTTGTTTCGCCATTTCGCGAAGTTCTACTGTATATGATGTAGACATATCAGGGAAACGTACGCCCATTTCAGAATCATTCGGTCCGATTAATGGATTCGTACCCATGAAGTTAATGTGGTCTGAAATTAACATAAGATCGCCTGGCTCAAATGATGTATTTACACCACCAGCTGCGTTTGTTACAACTACTGTTTCTACACCTAGTTCTTTCATAACACGAACTGGGAATGTTACTTTTTGCATGTCGTATCCTTCATAGAAGTGGAAACGTCCTTGCATTGCTACTACTGTTACACCTTGAAGTGTACCAAATACTAGTTGACCTGCATGGCCTTCTACAGTTGATACTGGGAATTCAGGGATTTCACTGTAAGGTACTGTTACTGCGTTCTCAATTTCGTCTGCTAATACACCTAGTCCTGATCCAAGGATTAGTCCTACTTGTGGTGTCTCTTGAAATTTCTCTTTTAAGTATGAAGCTGATTTTGTAATAAGTTCACGATTCATTTGTTTATCCCCCTATTTCTTTAGCTCGTTTAAGAAGCTTGTTCCGTATTCTGGCATTTTCACACCGAAGTTTTCTGCTACTGTTGCACCAATATCAGCAAATGTTTGACGAAGTGGTAATTCTTGTCCGCCTTCTTTCATGCTTGGGCTATATGCCAATAATGGTACATATTCACGTGTATGGTCAGTACCAGGGTGAATTGGATCATTACCGTGGTCTGCTGTAATTAATAATAGATCATCTTCTTTTAGTTTTGCGAATACTTCTGGAAGACGTGCATCATATTCTTGCAGAGCTTCTCCGTATCCTTGTGGATCACGGCGATGGCCGAATAATGCATCAAAGTCAACTAAGTTTAAGAAGCTAAGACCTGTAAAGTCCATATTTAATGTATCTACAAGCTTATCCATTCCATCCATGTTAGACTTCGTACGAAGTGATTCAGTTACCCCTTCACCATCATAAATATCAGAGATTTTACCGATAGCAATTACATCGTAGTCACTATCTTTTAATTCATTCATTACTGTACGGCCGAATGGTTTTAATGCATAGTCATGACGGTTTGGTGTACGTGTAAAGTTTCCAGGTTCACCAACGAATGGACGAGCAATAACACGACCTACCATGTATTTCTCATCTAATGTTAATTCACGTGCAATTTTACAGATTTTATATAACTCATCAAGTGGCACTACTTCTTCGTGTGCTGCAATTTGCAATACGCTATCAGCAGAAGTATAAACGATTAAAGAGCCTGTTTCCATTTGCTCTTGACCAAGTTCATCAAGAATCTCAGTTCCAGAAGCTGGCTTATTACCGATAATTTTACGGCCTGTTTTTTCTTCTAATTCATCAAGTAATTCTTTCGGGAATCCTTCCGGGAACACTTGGAATGGTGTATCAATGTAAAGGCCCATGATTTCCCAGTGACCTGTCATTGTATCTTTACCAGTAGATTTCTCTTGCATTTTTGTGTAATATCCAAGTGGTTTCTCTACTTTAGAGATACCTTTCATTTCTCGAATGTTACCAAGACCTAATTTCACCATGTTAGGCATTTGTAACCCATTCATATGTTCAGCAATGTGACCAATTGTGTCAGATCCTAAATCACCAAATTGCTCAGCATCTGGTGCTTCACCGATTCCCACAGAGTCCATTACGACTAGGAATATACGTTTATATTTATTCATAACTGCGCCCTCCTATAAGTTCAGTTCTACTTCTTGTAGTATGTTCAAAACGCTATAAAGTGAAACTGTTATCAAAAAGAATTCTCATTGTCAAACAGTACTTCTTTAAATCATTTTCTAACCTATTTCGTTTACTTGAAACGATTCAAAAACATTTCTAGTTTTTTCTAAGTCAGATGTCAGACATCTGATACTGATATCATAACATGTTTACGCTTTCTTTTTAATACATTTTCGTAGAATTTCTCATTTTCTTCACACTTCTATTGTAATCCATTCTGCAACGAAGTGCTAATTTTTTTATGATTTATTTCTTCATATTAAAAATAAAAAGTAGCTCTAAAGAGCTACTTTTTATTTTACTTCTATTGTTTCTTCTTTATGTTCATGCAATTCGCCTTTTCTTACATGTACTTTCACTTTGTAAGCACCGTTCTCTTTGAAAGTATGTTTCGTTTCATACTCTCCTTTATTTCCTTCTTTCGCTGGAATAAATTCGTGTTTTTCAACACCATCTTTCCAAATCTCTAGTTGTACTTCAGCACCAGTTAATGCTTCTTCTTTTTGCTTTAAATGAACTTTCATTGTAGATTCAGCATTTGCCTTTATGTCTCCAGCCATAAGATGGATCATTGTGTCACTTTTATGATCTCCATGTCCTGCACTGTGATCACTATTTTCTTTTTTTGCATCTTCTACTTTCGCATTTCCTACAGCAACTTTTACTTCTGGCATAACGTGCATTTCACGTGCATTTGTGTGAGCGATAATATGGTATACTCCATCCGTTTCGAATGTTTTCTCTACTGCATAAACACCTTTTCCTTTATGCTTACCATCTAACATCTCGTGTTTTTCGTCGCCATCTTTCCAAATTTCAAACTTTACATCATCGGCATCCGTTACTTTTTCTTTCCCTTGTGTAACAAGTGCTTGTACTTCTGTTTTTTCACCTGGTTTAATTTCTTTCGGATTTGTTTGTACTGCTACTTTTACAGCTTCAAGTTTCTGTTCTTTTTTCGGTTCTTCTTTGTTTGTATTACAGCCAGCCAACGCTAGCATCGCGATAAATAAAGTTATAATCAGTTTTTTCATCATCATTTCCTCCTTTATACTTTATTTAGTATAGAGGAAATACATTGTAATATTCCAGTCTTCTGCTGAAAACAATATACGAAATGTTTGTGAAGTTTCTGTGAAGCGGTCTTCCCCTCTTAATCTATGAAAAAAGAGCATAGTAACTATGCTCTCGGATGAAACTGTTTATATACATCTTTTAATCTAGTTTTTGAAACGTGCGTATAGATTTGAGTCGTTGAAATATCTGCATGTCCAAGCATTTCTTGTACAGCACGTAAATCTGCTCCATTTTCTAATAAGTGCGTAGCAAACGAGTGACGCAACGTATGAGGTGTAAGCTCTTTTTCAATATTTGCTTCTTTCGCTAATCGTTTTAATATTTTCCAAAATCCTTGTCTTGATAAACGATTACCATGATGGTTTAAAAAGAGTGCATCTACTACTTTTTTCCCCATTAATTCTCTTCTTCCTTTTTCAATATACTTTTGAATCGCTTCCGTTGCTAAACTTCCTAGTGGAATAATTCTTTCTTTATTCCCTTTCCCTATGCAACGAACAAATCCCATCGTTAAATGTACATCTTCTAAATTGAGTGCAATCAATTCTGAAACACGAAGTCCTGTCGCATACAGTAACTCTAGCATCGCCTTATCACGAATCCCAAAAGCACTTGTCATTTTTGGTGTTTGAAGTAACGCCTCTACTTCATCAACTGATAATACTTTTGGTAATTTCCGTTCCCCTTGTGGCGTTTCAATATGTACGGATGGATCGTGTTCTACCGCTCGTTCACGAAGTAAAAATTGGTGGAACGAACGAATTGATGCGATATGACGCGCTAATGTTTTCGAAGATTTTCCGTTCTCTTTTAAATACTGCAAAAAATTAACAATATGTAAACGGGTCACTTCATGAAAAGTTTTCGTCTGTTCCACATTTTGCAAATACTTTACGTAGCTTTTTAAATCCCGTTCATAAGATACTACTGTATTCTTTGCTAATCCTTTTTCGACAACCATATAATGAATAAAATCTTTTAATTGATCTTCCACTCTACACTACTCCCCATTTTCATAGAAAAACATCATTCTATTTACGAAAGCATCCTTTGCCGGTTCTTCATTCCCTGATACTTTTTCTACAGTCTCTTCTTTAGGTTTTTCATAACGATGATAGCTTTCATATTCTTCATTTATCCATAGTATAGCGAAATAAAACAAAATCGTACAACTTGTAAATAATAAAAATACTTTTATTCCATCAAAAGTTAATTTTAAAGCTCGGCGCATTGTAAATTCCTCCAAAATATAAGTTATTACAACATATGCCAAGCTTTCACCAATTTATACCTTATTCAAATAAAAAACCTCTTCCTAGATAAATAGGAAAAGGTTATTTTTCATCCGTTTCATTTTCTTGACAATTTTTACAAATCCCATGGAATGTTAAACGATGATCTTTCACCTTAAAGCTCCAGTCTCGTTCTACTTTCCTTTCCACTTCACCAAGTAAATCTTCTTGTATTTCTTGTACAGCACCACATTGTGTACAAATCAAATGATGGTGGAAACGCTGCGCACCTTCTTGGCGTAAGTCATAGCGTGAAACACCGTCTCCGAAGTTAATCTTATCGACAACTTTTAACTCAGATAATAGTTCTAAAGTTCGATAGACGGTTGCTAATCCGATCTCTGGCGACTTTTCTTTTACAAGGAGGTAAACATCTTCTGCGCTTAAATGATCTTCTTCATTTTCTAGCAGCACACGAACTGTTGCTTCACGTTGCGGTGTTAATTTGTAGCTCGCTGCATGTAATTGCTTCTTAATTCGTTCAATTCTTTCTTCCATTCGGTACTACTCCCTCCTCGCCACTCTTACACCATTATATCAGAAGAAGGGCTTCTGTCAAAAGAAAAAAACAATAAAAACAAATTGATAATTATTCTCAAAAAGTATTTATTTTTTATTAATAGCCTCAACGACTTCTTTCATTAAAACTGGTGATGCGTAAGCCTCCACACTAGAAGCAAGTGCTAACACCACTCCAATTACGAGAAAGAAGCATGTATAACGGATTAATAATGGTAATAGTGGCTCGGTTATTTTTCTAATAAATTGATGCCTAATCATCCGTAAAGAAAAACTTGCAGCAATAGTTGTCATAACGAGAAAGACTGGAATGATAATTAAATTTTGTGGCAAAACAGATACAAATGCTAATAATAGTCCATTCCATCCATGCTGACTTACTAAAAAACCAACTGTAAATCCAACGACAACTCCTTTTACAAATAATAAAATAAAAATAAGTGGTAATCCAATAATTGAAATCCCTAAAATCCAAATAAATCCGATGTATTTTAATTGCGAAAAGTAACTTTCTCGAAACATTTCGCCCGCAATGGCAAATTCTCCTTTAGAGACTTGTCCAAAAAAACGTTGTAAGTAAAATGATAAATCTTGTTTTTGATTGATTTGTAAACTATTCACCAGAATAGCTCCGAATATTACTCCCATCAATAATAAAACGGCGTTAAATATATATAATGAAGAGTTTTCCTGTATGTGAGACATTACACGGTCTTGCCAATTTTTTCGCCACATTTTTCTTCCCTCCGTTCACACTCTTATTAAAAATGTATGAAAGAAAGAAAAAAGTATGACGAATTAACATTGAAATTCCGCTCTACTTTGCTAAACTAAAAAGTAGAGAATAGGAGGGATTTCTCTTGAAACCATTATTATTAGATTTTCCAACATTATTTCAAACTGAACGCTTGCAAGTTCGTAAACCATTTCCAGGTGATGGTGCAGAAGTATATGAAGCAATCCAAGCTTCTCTAGAAGACTTAGTACCGTGGATACCAATTAACGCTGAAACAGAAGAGAGTGCTGAAGAAATTGTTCGCGAAGCTCACGGACAGTTTTTACTTCGTGAAACACTTGATTTTCACTTATACGATAAAGTATCTGGTACATTCATCGGAGCAATTACACTAAAGCCTGAAAACTGGGATATTCCAAAGTTTTCACTTCACTTCTGGCTACATAGTGCCTATACAAAACAAGGCTATATGACCGAAGCTGTTAAAGGTGCAATTCAGTTCGCCTTTGATAAACTAGGCGCTAGAAGAATTGAAATTCGTACTGATGCAACAAATATAAATGCATGTAGCTTAGCAGAACGTCTAGAATTCATTCTAGAAGGTACAATGGAAAATGATTTCCTAGCACCAGATGGTAGCTTACGTGATGCACGTGTATATGCAAAAATCAATTAAAAAACACTCGCCTTTGGCGAGTGTTTATTTTTGTAGTTGTAAATATTGTACTGCAAACATCGTCTTCGCATCATGAATACGAAGATCTTTCATAAGAGTAATCGCTTCTTCTAACGATACTTCCATTAATTCCACAAACTCATCTTCATCTAACTCAGCTTTATTTTCTTTTTTTGTCAAACCTGTCGCTTTATATACATATAAAATTTCATCTGCGAATCCTGGAGATGTATAAAAAGAAGTAATGAGCTCCATATTTTCACATACATATCCTGTTTCCTCTTCTAATTCACGAACTGCTGTTACCTCAGGTTTTTCACCAGGTTCTAACTTACCAGCTGGAATTTCTATAATCGCCTTTTCAAGCGCTTTACGATACTGCTCAACAAGCACAATTTTCCCCTCATCAGTAATAGCAATAATAGCAACTGCACCAGGGTGATTTACAATTTCACGTTTACTCATTGCTCCATTTGGTAATACTACATCATCAACACGAACTTTTATAACTCTACCATCAAAAATCGGCTCAGTTTTTACTGTTCTCTCTGCAAGATTACTCATACTACTTCATCTCCCTGTTCTATTTCCTATTCTTTCCTCATACATTTTACCACATTGAAAGGAGCGTGATAGAAATGAAAGTTTATATTTTACCAAATCGCGTCACTTTAGTCGGAAAAGCATGGCAAATTCGCCATAAGCTAAAGCAATATAGCAAAGAGTATACAACTGTACAAGAGTGGATTACAGCAAATAAAGTGAAACATTAATCATGCTTTTACGGGCAGTTAATGCGAAACGAAAAGTAAACGTTTGTCAACCTCTTTTCCCTCTCGTACAATAAAGGTAAGGAGGTTGACCTATGAAAAAACGTCAATTAGGAAACTCAGATTTGTTTGTTACAGAAATGGGCCTTGGCTGTATGTCTCTCGGTACATCTGAAACAGAAGCTATGCGTATTATCGATGAAGCAATCGATTTAGGAATTAATTTTTTTGATACAGCAGATTTATATGATTACGGATTAAATGAAGAATTTGTTGGAAAAGCCTTGAAGGGAAGAAGAGACCAAATTGTTCTTACAACGAAAGTTGGAAATCGTTGGACAGAAGAAAAAAATGGCTGGTCTTGGGATCCTTCTAAAGCTTACATAAAAACTGAAGTAAAGGAAAGTTTACGTAGACTTCAAACTGATTATATTGATCTTTACCAACTTCATGGCGGAACGACTGAAGATCCAATAGATGAAACAATTGAAGCTTTTGAAGAATTGAAAAAGGAAGGTATTATTCGCCATTACGGTATTTCTTCTATACGCCCAAATGTCGTTCGTGAGTATGCAAAACGCTCAAACATCGTTAGTGTACTAATGGAATATAGCCTTTTAAATCGTCGTCCAGAAGAATGGTTCCCCCTTCTGAATGAACACCAAATTAGCGTCATTGCCCGCGGACCACTTGCAAAAGGAATTTTAACTGACAACAATGCAAAAAAAATAGAAAGAGTAAAGGAAAAGGATTATCTCTCTTATTCTTACGATGAATTACATACAACTCTAGCGAGTGTAAAAGAAACGATTGGAGAACGCTCTTTAACAGGAACAGCTATTCAATATTGCTTACATAGTAAGACTGTTGCAGCTGTTATACCCGGTGCAAGCTCGCTTCAACAATTACAGGAAAATATACGAGCTAGCCAACAGTTACCTTTAACGAAAGAAGAATATATACAACTTCAAAAGATTGTTAAATATGACACATATGCTTTGCATCGTTAAAAATATCGAATTACCGATAAACAGAAGACTGTCTCCAGTATTAGGAGACAGTCTTTTTTATAACGTATCATATTTATCAGGATTCGTTCCTACATGTAAATCACGATTCAACGTGTTAATTTGACGTATCTCTTCTTCAGTTAGTGCAAAATCAAAAATAGTAAAGTTTTCTTCAATACGAGATGGTGTAACAGATTTAGGAATTGTAACAATTCCGCTTTGAATATCCCACCTTAATATAACTTGTGCAGGTGTTTTTTCATATTTGTTAGCAATAGCCTGAATGATTGGATGCTGGAATACTTCTCCGCCCCTCATTAACGGACTCCATGCTTCCATTTGAATTTGCTCATCTTGACAATAATTGCGCAACTCAAATTGCGTCAACATCGGATGAAGTTCCACTTGGTTTACCATCGGCTTCACTTTGCAATTTGGTAATAATAGTTCTAAATGATGTTTATGAAAATTAGAAACACCAATCGCGCGCACTTTACCTTCTTCATACAATTTCTCCAAAGCTCGGTACGTATCAACATACTTCCCTCTTACCGGCCAATGTATTAAATATAAATCTACATAGTCCATTTGTAATTTTTTCAAACTCTTTTCAAACGCCTCGAGTGTCTCCTCATATCCTTGATCGTCGTTCCATACTTTTGTTGTTATAAATATATCTTCTCTTGGAATTCCTGATTCACGTATCGCCTCTCCGACACCGCTTTCATTTTCATATACAGTTGCTGTATCAATCGAACGGTATCCAACTTCTAACGCTGTTTTTACTGCTTGCTTTACTTCGTCTCCTTCTTTCGCTTTATATACGCCTAGACCAATCATCGGCATTTTCACGCCATTATGAAGTGTAGTTGTTGGAATATGCACAGTCGTCTCCCTTTCATTGTTACATTTTTTATAAGCCACAACTTTATTTCAACAAGATTCATCCCAAAAGTCAAAACATACGTACAGTTTACATAACACTTTTATATAGCTAAAAAATAACGTGAACTCATTCATTTAAGTTATTTTCTCTCCATTCTTTCGCTTTTTCATCCACATTGCGCACAAACTCATTTTTCCCTTCCGTATATAACGTGCCATCATATGTATACTTTTCGGCTAATTCTCTCTTTAAGGTTGCATATGCCTCTGCTTCTTCACAATGAGCCATCATATAATCACGAAACGCTAAATGCCTTACAATCTCTGGATTTCCTTTTTCAAACACGTGTAAATGATACGAACGTTTTTCTTCAGTTCCATGAATAAAATATCGGCGTCTTGAAATACCATTTTCCCCTTTTACGATGTAACCAAGCTCTATAAATCGTTCATTCCACCCATCTACTCTTTCGATATTTTCTACTTCCATGATCATATCAATAATAGGTTTAGCTGCCAGTCCGGGCACTGACGTACTTCCAATATGATGAATTTTCACCGTTTCTGGCATCGCTGTTTTTAATCTTTCAGCCTCCATTTGAAATTTTTCACTCCAATGGTTTTCATGTGGAACAACGATAATTTTTCTCATTCTAACTCCCCTTTTCTTACAAGCTCGTCAAAAAATGATCAGTGAAATACCACTGATCATTTTTTATTATTTAAAGTCTTTCCAAGTAAGGTTACTTTCACTTAGCAGTTCTTCAAATGATTTATTCTTTTCACGTTCTTTTTGTTCTTGGCGCTTTCTTTCCAGTTCAGCTGCCTCTTTTTCCTCTTCCCTCACTTGCAACTCTTTCTTCTTACTCTTTAATTGTTGCATGAGTGAATCATTTAATTGATCGCCTAATGTAAGTGTTTCTTTCTTCGGTTGATTCACTTGTGATTGTCTTTGTATTTGTCTTTGTTTCTTTTTCTTCATGCTACTCACCTTTTACTTTTTTCTCCATTATAGTAGATACACGATGAAATCGACAATAAAAAAAGGTCTTCACTCTATTATTCACTTTTTGTAAATATGTTAATTTTTCGAAAAGACTAAATTTTTGTGTAGCTATAATCCTATGAATCTATTAAAATTATGTCGTATGATGTCAGATTATAAAAAAAGGAGAATTATATTATGTGGAAAAAAATTATTCCTGCCGTTGCTGTTTTAAGCACCATTACTTTTTCAAGCGCATTTGCCGCTCCCCCATCTCAGAATCCAACTGAACAAAACCGCTACATAGACGTACAAATGCTTGGTATTAATGATTTCCATGGACAACTAGATACTGTTAAAAAAATCAATAATAAAGAAGCTGGTGGCGCTGATTACTTAGCTACTTATTTAAAAGAACGTAAAAAACAAAACCCTAATACACTTCTCGTACATGCTGGTGATATCGTCGGAGCTAGTCCACCAGTTTCAGCATTATTACAAGATGAACCGACAATTGAATTTTTAAATGACTTAAAATTTGATGTCGGTACAATCGGAAACCATGAATTTGATGAAGGTATTGATGAAATGCAACGCCTCATTTACGGTGGATATCATGAAAAAACAGGGAATTTCAAAGGGGCTAACTTCCCCTATGTAGCTGCTAACTTCTACAACAAATCAACTGGCCGCTTATTTTTACCACCGTTTACTGTAAAAATGGTAGATGGTGTTCCTGTAGGATTCATTGGGGTTGTTACAACTGATACACCAAATGTCGTTATGCCTACGATGCTTAACAATGTACAAATTACTGATGAAGTAGAAGCAATTAATAAATCAACACAACAATTAAAACGTCTCGGCGTTAAATCTATCGTCGTTCTTGCTCATGTCGGTGGAACAACCGATGAGTCTGGGGTAACAAATGGCGATCTTACTCGAATTGCAAATGAAACAGACCCAGAAGTTGATGTTATTTTCGGTGGACATAGTCATACGTATGTAAATGGTACAGTAAATAATAAACTAATTGTCCAAGCAAATTCATACGGAACGGCTTTCTCAGACGTGGATGTAACAATTGATCGTAAAACAAAGGATATTGTAAAGAAAAAAGCTGAAGTTGTTACAACGTATCATGAAGGTGTAGAACCTGATAAACAAGTAAAGAAAAAACTAGATCAATATAAAGAAAAAATTGCACCACTTGTAAATGAAGTAGTCGGAAAATCTACAGCACCTATCGACCGTAAACAAAATGATGCTGGTGAGTCCACTCTTGGAAATTTAGTTGCCGATGCTCAGCGTCAAACGATGCAAACTCAAATCGCCCTCATGAATCCTGGTGGCATTCGTAATGACTTAGATGCTGGTGATATTACGTGGGGTGAGTTATACGGCATTCAACCTTTTGGAAATCAATTAATTAAAGTAGATTTAACAGGTCAAGACATTCGCGATATTTTAAATCAGCAATGGCAAAAAGGAACAACAAGAATGCTTCAAATTTCAGGTATTCAATATACGTGGGATGCAAATAAACCAAACGGTGAAAAAGTTACAAATATACGTTTAACAAACGGAGAAGAATTATCTCCATCTAAAATGTATAGCGTAGTTGCAAATGCCTTCTTAGCTTCTGGCGGTGACGGATTCGTATCATTTAAAAATGGTAAAAATGCAGAAACTGGTCCAAACGACTTTGAAGCGTTAGTCGATTACGTAAAACAATTAAAAGAACCAATTCAGCCAGTTATTGATGGAAGAATTCAAAAAGTAAATTAAGTGTTTCTCTAATAATAAATTTCATTTTTCACGCCATAAAGGATTTATACTGATCCTCTATTTTATACGTAATATACATCATAAAAAGGATACTCGTTCTTCCAATGAACATAGTATCCTTTTCTTTAGTTATCAAAATGTGATGTTTTGTCAACTTCATATTGCTGTAAAAATTGGTGCAACGCCTCTTCTACAAGTTTAGATTTTTGAATTCCTTTCGATTCTGATATAAGGTCCAATTGTGATAATATTTCTGTATTAATAGAAAAGGTTCGTCTCTTCTTCTCTGTACTTTTACTCATAATTGGTACAATTACTTCTTCTCTTTTTCTTAATAATTCATAAATGCTTTGTAATTGCTCATAAATTAACAATTGATAATCTGTTTTCTCATATTGAAGGGCGGTCGCTTCTTGGAGTTGTAAGTGACGTGGTTCTTCTCCATCTCCTACAAAAATACGTTTCTTCTGCTCTCCATCATATTCGTATCCAATCAATCTTAATTTCTTCGATAATGTATACGGGCTTATTTCAAGACGTTTTGCTATAATAGCGATGGGTTCACGTCTATTTAAACCATCTATAATTTCTCCAATCGTCACAATTTCCCTCCTCCCGTGTTGAAATGACACTAGTATGGTATGTTACAATGATTTTCTAACAGTATATGCAAAATGAATAGCCTGTGCGATTCATACGATTTCACAAAAGGAGGTTTTCAATATGCTTTTTCGTAGCTACACCCCTCAGTTCTATAATGAAAACAAACAACTCATTCCTAACAGTATCGCTACGATAGAAAGCGTTATGATTAATAATCGAAAACAAACTCTCCTTATGCGTGGACAAAACGTAGAGCAACCTATTTTATTATGCTGTCACGGCGGACCTGGGATGGCACAAATCGGATTTATTCGCCATTTTCAAAAAGAATTAGAGAAGCAATTTATTGTTATTAATTGGGATCAGCGCGGGGCTGGTAAATCCTTTTCACTGAAAGATTTCGGAGCAAATTTCACAATCGAACAATTCGTTTCCGATGCAAAAGAAGTAATTCAATATGTACTTAAAAGGTTCAACAAACAAAAACTATTTCTCGCTGGTCATTCTTGGGGAAGTATTATTGGGCTTAACATAGCACATCAATATCCAAAGTATATTGAGGCTTACATCGGTATTGGGCAAATTGTACATATGAAACAAAATGAAGAATTGCTATATCAACATTTAATTCGTTCTGCAAAAAAACATAATCATAAAAAAGCATTAGCTTCCCTTTTAAAATTAGGAAAGCCACCATTTTTAGATACGAGACGTCTCATTATTCAAAGAAAGTGGCTTGGCACATTCGGAGGCGCAATCCAAAATGGATCTTCCTTTTCTTTCATACGAAAAGGTTTCTTTTCTCCTGAGTACACGCTATTAGATTGGTTCAAGTTTCTCGCAGGAAATTTAAAATCTGGCGTTTTATGGGAAGAAATGCTGACAATCG
Organism: Bacillus sp. ISO11; assembly: GCF_003458115.1. Classification (NCBI taxonomy): domain Bacteria; kingdom Bacillati; phylum Bacillota; class Bacilli; order Caryophanales; family Bacillaceae; genus Bacillus; species Bacillus sp. ISO11. The sequence continues at coordinate 76,345 of NZ_QXCO01000017.1, forward strand.
ATTTCTTTTCTTCTATCTCAAGTTTATCTATTCCAGTTTATTTTTGTTCTGGTCGCTATGATTATCAAACTCCTTATGCACTCGTTCAGGAATATTGCGATATTATTGAAGCGCCTATAAAAAAGATGATTTGGTTCCCAAACTCAGCACATTCTCCTGATCTAGAAGAACCAGAATTATTCGCCAATTCTTTGCAATCAATTAAACAAGAGCTAGCTTTTCAGCATTAGTCACAAAAGGCTCTTTTACATTTCATAGAAAACATTTTATAATAATATGTCGCAAGTATGTATAAACATAGCAAAATGTTTCATATGTACTTGTCTTAACAGAATAAAAATTTAGGGAGATTACATTTATTATGAACGCTGTACTCGTCGCAGTAGCAATTATGCTATTGCTTAGTTTGTTACGTGTCCAGGTCATTGTCGCCATCATTGTTGGAGCTTTAACAGGCGGACTTATCGGCGGACTCGGTATTTCAGAAACGATTAACACTTTTACAACTGGTCTTGGAAACAGTGCTCCAATCGCTTTAAGTTATGCAATGCTTGGTGGTTTCGCTATTTCCCTTTCCAAAACAGGACTTCCAGATGCTATGATTCAAACTGCATTAAAATGGATTGGCAATGAACAAGACACGAAAAAACAAGTTTATTCTAAGGTACTTATTTTATTCATTATTTTAATGATGGCTTGTTTCTCACAAAATGTGATTCCTGTTCACATTGCTTTCATCCCCATCTTAATTCCAGCACTTTTAAAAGTATTAACTGAGCTGAAAGTGGATCGCAGACTTGTCACATGTATTATTACATTTGGATTGATTACTCCTTATATGTGGATCCCTGCAGGGTTCGGAAAAATTTATCATGACGTATTGCAAACCAACGCTGCGCAAAGCGGTCTTACATTTGATGTCGCACTTATTCCAAAAGCAATGACTATTCCAGCAATCGGTATGATTATTGGATTATGTGTAGCGGTATTCATTACGTACCGAAAACCTCGTACGTATGAAACAGAACAAATTCATACTACCGAAAATGAAATCGTTCCCTATACAAAACGTAGCATTACTTTCGGGTTATTATCTATTATTGCTACATTAACTGTTCAATTAACAACCGAATCAATGATTTTCGGTGCTTTAGCAGGTATTATCGTCTTATCAGTTAGTGGCAGTCTACCACTTAAAGAAGCAGATGCGATATTAACAAGCGGAATGCGTATGATGTCCTTCATTGGCTTTGTTATGATTGCTGCCGCTGGATTCGGCGCTGTTCTTCGAAAAACAGGACATGTTGAATCTCTGGTGCAAACGAGTGCACATATAATCGGAAATAACAAACCACTCGCTGCATTTCTTATGCTCGTTATTGGACTTCTCGTTACGATGGGAATTGGTTCATCCTTTTCAACCATCCCTATCTTAACAACCATTTTTGTACCTCTTTGCATTCAGCTTGGATTTAGTCCAATGGCCACAATTGCAATTATCGGTACAGCCGGAGCACTAGGTGACGCAGGATCTCCAGCATCGGATAGTACCCTTGGACCAACATCCGGTTTAAATGCTGATGGTCAGCACCATCATATATGGGATACATGTGTACCCACTTTTCTACATTACAATATACCGTTACTTATATTTGGCTTTATTGCCGCAATTACATTATAAAAAGGTGCGTATAAAACGCACCTTTTACTTTTTTATTTTTCCTTTTAATTGTTGAAAAGCTACTTTTCCATTATCTCTGACATAGTTTTCAATTGTCGGTAGTGATGAACCTATCCATTCACACTCTATACTCCCATTCGGTCCAACAATTTTTAATTTATCTGGTATATGTATATTTAGAAATCTCGCTGACCGAATTAACTCAATAGCAATCTGATCACTTGAGGCTACAATTCCATCTACATACGGATTGTTTTGCAATAATGTAATAAATTGTTTATTTGTATACCCTTGTACACATTCTTCTCGATAAGAGATTCCTTCATCCCAAACAGCGTCTAAAAACCCTGCTATATGATCTTCCATTTCTTCACTTTCTTCTCCCTCACCGAAATATGCAAGAAAGTGACACCCTTTCTCTTTTAATAAAGAAACAGCTCTCTGTCCACTTTCATAATAATTTCCATGTGATTGTTGCTCATCGATCACAACAAACGGAAATGGAATTTTTCCTACACTTTTAAAAACTGCTCTTGTCAAAATAACACCTGCAATGTTATTTTGCTTCAGCATATGTATGTATCTATCTTTATTCTCTATATTACAAATAATGATTTGATAACCTTCTTTATATGCTATTTCCTCAATACAATGTAGCAAAGTGATGTTTGATTGGTTACATAAATTATCTACAAGTAATGCAATTATCGTTGAATCCTCTTTAAATAGTGGCTTCGCTGCACTGTTTGGCCTATAACGTAATTCTTCAATTGCTTCCTTTACTTGTTTTACTGTGTCCTCATGAACGTATCCTTTTTCATTAATAACTCGTGAAACGGTTGCGACTGAAACACCTGCCAATTTTGCAACATCACGTATAGTTGCCACATCGTCACCCCTTAATATGGTAATAGATTACAATTTTACGGTAACCTAAATTAAACTATCCGTCAAGATTAATAACTCATATTTCTGAAAATTGTTACATCATTTCACTAAACGATACTCCAACTGAATTTCATGTAAAATTGGGATATTATCATATCCAATACGTGGAATTTCTTTCTTTATTTTTCGTGCCTCCTCTACCGCATTCACATATAAATTAGTCATTACAAAATTACGTTTTTGGTAAAATCGTAACGCATTCATATTATCATTAGTTGTAATAAGCCAAACCTGTCTGCACCGTTCTTCTTCTGCAACTTGTAATACACAATCCACAAGTTTCGTCCCTATTCCTTTTCTTTCTTCAAAGCTATCTAGCGATACAATTTCGCACATATTTCTGGTCACTTCATACGTTATAATTCCGATTATTCTGTCATCTGAGAGCGCAACAAATCCTGGCAACTCTTCTAACTGATGTCCCTTACCACGTGAAACCATCAATGAACTTCCCCAGTTCTCACACATGAACATTCGGATTGTTTCTTTCATCGCTGGCGTAATTTTTTGTATATGCAGCATTTCCTATTTCTCCCCTTTTATATCATTGTGATACAATATAAGTGTATCACATGTAACGGTATTTGGAGGATGAGGTAAAGTATGAAACGTTTTTTTGCAGCATTGTTTACTATACTAGGTGCAATAACTGCCCTTGGGATTTTCTTTACAAATAAAGTGATGTACTTAAAGAAAAAAACAGAGGAAGAAGTACTCGAAAGAGAAACGAAAAAACATTTTCGTATAGAGGATTTTGATGCTCTTCATAAAGAAGAAATTCATATCCCTTCACAATTTGGATACGACCTTCACGGATATTACATTCCTGCTGGTCATTCCACCAATAAGTTTATGGTTTTTTGCCACGGTGTAACTGTAAATAAAATAAACTCTGTAAAATATGCAAACTTATTCTTAAAAAGAGGATATAACGTCCTCATTTACGATCATCGTCGTCATGGTAAAACTGGCGGAAAAACAACAAGCTATGGATACTATGAAAAACATGATTTAAAATCCGTAGTTGACTGGCTAAAAAACCGTTTTGGCACCAATATTACACTTGGTATTCATGGTGAATCTATGGGAGCTGCAACACTTCTTCAATACGCAGGACTTGTAGAAGATGGTGCTGATTTCTATATTGCAGATTGTCCTTTCTCTGATTTTCACGGACAATTACAGCACCGTTTAAAGGTTGAATTCCATTTACCAAAATGGCCTTTATTACCTTTAGCAAACGCATTTTTGAAAGTTCGTGACGGTTATACAATTCGTGAAGTTTCACCAATCGACTGTATAAAAAACATTAACAATCCCGTTCTCTTTATTCATAGTAAAGATGACGACTATATTTTAGCTGATATGACAAAAGCGTTATATGAAGCGAAAGAAAATAATAAGCAGCTTTATATTGCAGAACACGGTGCACACGCTTGCTCTTATAACGAAAATAAAGAAGAGTACGAAGCAGCCGTCGATCAATTTTTAAACACATATGTGAAAGAAACAAAAAACAGGCTTGCATAAGCCTGTTTTTTATTGCGCTAAAACGTCTGTAACTTGTTCCATATTTTCAGAAATCCATTGCATTGCATCATCTAACGTTGGGAATTCTGTCGTTTGAAATGTTACTTCATCTTGCAGTAACCAAACATCCTTTGCCTCTTGCCCTACACCTGCAATGGACCAATGTAACAAACTATATGGATGATTATCATTCAAAAATGATGCCCACGTGCGCTCATTTGCAATGTTTCGTAATGTATGTAATTGTTTATCCATCTCTCGTCACCTTACTCTAGTCAGTTATGAAAACTATTATAACACTCTCTTCTTTCTCAAACAAAGTGCTCTTTTTTCTCCGCTATTTGCGGGCAGTAAAACTCCCACCTCAAAATTCGGCTGAAACAAAGAAGTTAGGTAGGAGATTAACTGCCCCTAAAAGCCCGATTGGTTCAACTAATAATTAGTGGGGGATGCCTCCCCCACTAATTAAAGTTTCACTTTATATTGCCAAGCACTTCCCTTGATTATATGATGAAATTAAGCGTTTGGGAAGGAGGGATAACGTTGGCAAAAGTACAAATTAAAGTAAATGATAATGGCTCTTTTCGCGTTACAGGGGACGTGGAATTAGTCGACTCACAAGGGAATGCATTCCCAGCAAAACCGGCATTTTCTTTATGCCGTTGTGGTTTATCAAAAAATATGCCTTATTGCGACGCTTCGCATAAAGGTAAATTCGAGTCTGTTGTTAGAGCACCAGAGGCAGAATAATTTTACATGTGACATGCACATTTTTTTGTGCATGTTTTTTCTTTTTAGCAACTCCGTTATATCCCTTCTCTTTACAACATTTCTAATACTTTTATTTCCATTCCAGCCTGCATATATTTTCACACAATTCTTCACATTCGAATATTTTTTACTAGCCTTTTATTTTTTTTGTGCTATAATTTGAGCAAACAGCATCCTTCGGGGTCGGGTGAAATTCCCAACCGGCGGTGATGAAGTGAAAACTTCTAAGTCCGTGACCCGTTTTCAACTCGAAAACGGTGGATCTAGTGAAACTCTAGGGCCGACAGTATAGTCTGGATGGGAGAAGGATATGTTTCTAGTTTTTTATATAGTGAATACACTTTTATTTCAGTATGCATATTTTTAAAGATTCATTTTGATTCTTTATATATGTTTAATTTTCTATACTTATTTTTTATACTGAAATAAAAAGAGACAACTAGCGTTTAAAAATTCGATATTTTGCTAGGTTTTTTCCTTATGCAGAAATATCAATTATCGTTAGGTTTCTTTCCTATGCTTTCGTATTCAAACTATATTTCTAGAAATCACGTCTCCCAAACCCCAAGGATATTAAATCCTTGGGGTTTTTTGATTTTTTTTGGAGAGGTGAAGAAAATGACAGATCAAGAATATATGAGGATTGCCCTGCAGTTAGCAGAAGGAACATCAGGACAAACAAGTCCAAATCCTATGGTTGGTGCTGTTGTTGTAAAAGATGGAAACATCGTTGGTATGGGCGCTCATTTACGAGCTGGTGAAGAACACGCAGAAGTTCATGCCCTTCAAATGGCTGGTCAGAACGCCAAAGACGCTACCGTTTATGTAACACTGGAACCGTGTAGCCACTTTGGAAAAACACCACCTTGCTGTGAATTGCTCATCGAAAGAGGAGTTAAGCGTGTTGTAATTGCTACTCTCGATTGTAATCCGCTCGTTTCTGGTAACGGAAAAAGAAGATTAGAGGAAGCTAGAATTGAAGTAACTACCGGTGTTCTTGAAGCAGAAGCAGTTTTATTAAATCGCTACTTTTTTCACTACATGAAAACGAAACGCCCTTTTGTAACAATCAAAACCGCAATGAGCTTAGATGGAAAAACAGCAACTGTAACTGGTGAAAGTAAGTGGATTACAGGTGAAGAAGCACGTGCTGATGTTCACCAATATCGCCATACACATGATGCAATTCTTGTTGGAGTGAATACAGTTATAGCTGATAATCCTCATTTAACAACAAGAATTCCAAATGGTGGGAAACATCCTATTCGCGTTATTTTAGATACCCATTTACGAACGCCACCATCTTCTCATGTTATAACAGATGGTTTAGCACCGACATGGATTATTGTCGGTAAGGATGTAAAGAAAGAGAAGATATCTTCTTATGAATCTAAAAATATAGCTATATTCCAAATGGAAACGAAGTATATAGAAATCGAGGACCTTCTTTCCTTTCTTGGAGAGAAACAAATTCTTTCTCTATTCGTTGAAGGTGGCCAATCGATTCATGCAAGTTTCTTAAAAACAAACAATTTTAATGAAATTGTAACCTATATAAGTCCGAAATTAATTGGTGGGAAAGATGCTCCTACTTTATTTGGAGGAAATGGTTTTTCAAAATTACAAGATGCGCTTTCCTTGAAAATTCAAGAGATGAAACAAATTGGTGATGATATAAAAATCGTTGCGAATGCCCGAAACGAGGTGACGAAATGTTTACAGGAATTGTAGAAGAATTAGGAACGATAGCAAACATGCAACAAAGCGGAGAAGCGATGAAATTAACGATTCATGCAAAGAAAATTTTATCAGATGTTCACTTAGGTGATAGTATCGCGGTTAACGGTATTTGCTTAACTGTAACAAACTTTACAACTACTTCATTTACAGTTGATGCAATGCCCGAAACGATGCAGTCGACATCACTTCGTATACTTAAACCGCACTCTAAAGTAAATTTAGAACGAGCAATGGCTGCAAACGGACGATTCGGTGGACATTTCGTTTCAGGACATATTGATGGCACCGGAACGATTTTAAATAAAAAACAACATTACAATGCCGTCTATTACAAAATAGCAATTTCTGATGAACTGCTGCGCTATTGTTTGCAGAAAGGGTCCATTGCTGTTGATGGAACGAGTTTAACGATATTTGCTATAGACGAATCTTCCATAACGATTTCACTCATCTCGCACACAGTAAGCGAATCTGTCATTGGGGAAAAAAATGCCGGAGATATCGTAAACATTGAGTGTGACATGATTGGTAAATATATCGAACGCTTTATTACTAAACCTGCAAAACGAGTAGGTTCAATGACCGAAAGCTTTTTACAAGAAAACGGATTTCTATAAGGGGGAAGCACAATGTTTCATCGTATTGAAGAAGCTCTAGAAGATTTAAAACAAGGTAAAGTCGTTATCGTATGTGATGATGAAAACCGAGAAAATGAAGGCGATTTTATTGCTTTAGCAGAGTACATTACACCAGAAACAATTAATTTTATGATTACACATGGCCGTGGTCTCGTTTGTGTACCGATTACAGCAGGGTACGCAGAACGTCTACAATTAGAACCAATGGTATCTCATAATACAGATTCACATCATACTGCGTTTACAGTGAGCATTGACCATGTTTCTACAACAACAGGGATTAGCGCTCACGAACGTGCAACTACGATACAAGAATTGTTAAACCCCGCATCAAAAGGCGCTGATTTCAATCGACCTGGACATATCTTTCCATTAATTGCGAAAGAAGGCGGTGTCCTGCGTCGTGCAGGTCATACAGAAGCTGCTGTTGATTTAGCAAAGCTATGCGGTGCCGAACCAGCTGGAGTTATTTGCGAAATTATAAATGAGGACGGCACGATGGCACGTGTACCTGATTTAATAGAATGTGCAAAACAATTTGATATAAAAATGATTACAATAGAAGATTTAATTGCTTATCGCCGCCATCATGAAACACTTGTGACGAGAGAAGTGGAAATTACATTACCTACAGATTTCGGTACTTTCCACGCAATTGGCTATTCTAACTCATTAGATACGAAAGAACATATCGCACTTGTAAAAGGTGATATTTCAACAGGTGAACCGGTACTTGTACGTGTTCATTCTGAATGCTTAACAGGAGATGTATTCGGTTCACATCGCTGCGATTGCGGACCACAACTCCATGCAGCACTTGCTCAAATTGAGCGTGAAGGAAAAGGTGTTCTTCTTTATATGAGACAAGAAGGAAGAGGCATTGGGCTTCTTAATAAGCTTCGCGCTTATAAATTACAAGAAGAAGGATTCGATACTGTAGAAGCAAATGAAAAACTCGGCTTCCCTGCTGATCTTCGTGATTACGGTATCGGTGCTCAAATATTAAAAGATTTAGGTTTACAAAGCTTACGATTATTAACGAATAACCCAAGAAAAATTGCTGGCTTACAAGGTTACGATTTAGAAGTAGTCGAGCGTGTACCGTTGCAAATGCCGGCAAAAGAAGAGAATAAATCGTATTTACAAACGAAAGTAAATAAATTAGGACACTTACTAAACTTATAATTAAAGGAGAGATTTATTATGGTATTCGAAGGTCATTTAGTTGGTACAGGATTAAAAGTTGGAGTTGTTGTTGGACGTTTTAACGAATTTATTACAAGTAAGTTACTTGGCGGAGCTTTAGACGGATTAAAGCGTCACGGTGTAGAAGAAAGTGATATTGATGTTGCTTGGGTTCCTGGTGCATTTGAAATTCCTTTAATCGCTAAAAAGATGGCTAGTAGCGGAAAGTATGATGCTGTTATTACATTAGGTACTGTAATCCGAGGTGCTACAACTCACTACGATTACGTTTGTAATGAGGTAGCAAAAGGTGTTGCGTCTTTATCACTACAAATGGACATCCCAGTTATTTTCGGCGTATTAACGACAGAAACAATTGAACAAGCGATTGAACGCGCAGGTACGAAAGCTGGTAATAAAGGATATGAATCAGCTGTTGCTGCAATTGAAATGGCTCACTTATCAAAACAATGGGCATAAAAAAAGAGGCTGCGGCCTCTTTTTATTTTTTCACCTTTTTTTGTACATCTTTTATTAATTCATTCATCGTTTTTCCTTCTGTTTTTATATGAAGAGCTTGTGCTGTTCTCCATACATTCTCTCTTTTTTTCGCTTCTTCTATAATAGTAATTTCTTTTCTAACTTCCTTTAAATCTTTTCCTTCCGTTTTCAATCCAAAATGTTCAGCTTTCGTTCGAAAGTGTTGTTCGATTCTTTGTTGCATCTCTTTTTGTTCAGGATTTTCGGTAGCCTTAACTGGATCAGAACTTATTGCTTTTATTAAAATTAAACAAGTCATAATCGCTAATATGTATTTGTACATGTAAAATCCTCCAACCCAATATAAATTACATATTTACTATGTACAACTAGGGCTTGGAAAATTCGTCCACAAAAATTCTTTTTTTCGTTCAAAAACCAATAGTATCAAGCGTTCACAACTATTTATTACATTTTATTTACAAAAAAGCAAACTCTTTTACAAGTTTGCTTTTTCATCTATCTTATAATGCACATTCTTCAATCTCAAATCCTAAATCTGCAATCATACCCCAGTCCGCAGTCGGCTCTTGTCCAGCTGTCGTTAAGTAGTCCCCGACAAAAATAGAATTTGCTGCAAATAAACCGATTGGCTGTACAGAACGTAAATTGATTTCACGTCCTCCTGAAATACGAATTTCTTTTGTTGGGTTTACAAAACGCATCATTGCAAGTACTTTTAAACATTCTACTGGCGTTAACTCTTTTTGCCCTTCAAGAGGTGTCCCCTTTACAGCAACAAGGAAATTACAAGGGATAGAATCTGCATCTATACGTTGTAATTCAAATGCAATTTCAGCACGCTCTTCAATTGTTTCTCCCATGCCAAAAATCGCTCCAGAGCATGGTGAAATACCAGCTTGTTTTGCTTTTTGAACTGTATCAACACGATCATCATACGTATGAGTTGAACAAATACTATCGTAATTATTTGCATGTGTATTTAAGTTGTGATTATAACGGTGCACGCCTGCTTCCGCTAAACGTCCTGCTTGATCTTCATTTAAGAAACCTAAACAACAACAAATCTTCAAGTCTGTCGTTTCACGAATTTCCTTAACTGCTCCAATTACGTGATTTACCTCTTTATCCGTCGGACGACGACCAGACGCTACAATACAATATGTACCTGCTTTACGGCGTATTGCTTCATGTGCCCCTTCTACAATCTTCTCCTGCGTTAACCATGCATATTTATCAATCGGTGCTTCTGAAATAATAGACTGTGAGCAATATCCACAATCTTCAGGACATAATCCAGATTTCGTATTAATAATCATATTCAATTTTACTTTCTTACCAAAGTGATGATGGCGAATAATGTAAGCTGCATTCATAATTTCTAAAACTTCTGTATCATCAGCTTCTAATATCGCTATTGCATCTTCTTTCGTAATCATCTTCTCTTCCACTACGTCGTATGCAAGTTTTTTCCAATCCCTTTTTGTTTGCACTTGTTTCATTTCATCTCTTCCCCTCTTTTGTTATATGTATAAATAAAGCATGATACGTTGCCATTATCCCTTCATTTCCCGTGAAGTCTCTTTCGTATATGCGTAGCATCGCACGAAAGAGTGAGGGACTTTGACAATATGATCCTTCATTGCTATTAGTTGCTCCTACTTTTCGAATAGAATGCAGAAACTCCTTAACTTCTGTAAAACTCTCTATGTAACATGTTTCAGAAACATGCACATCCCCTGTTTCTATCTTACATATATGAAGCAACTGATCTTTTGAATAAAAACGTTGACCAATCGATATTTCATTTTTTATATTTCTTTCTTCTTTCGCACGTTGGAACGAAGCATGCAATTCTTGAAATGTTTCATGTCCAAACGTTGAAAAGAGTAATATCCCATCTATAGACAAATGTTGAAATAAATTTCTTAACACTTGTTGTAAATTATTTAACCATTGAAATGTAGCATTTGAAATAATGACATCATATGATTCTTCTAATCGTAATTGCTCAATATCTTCACAGTGAAACGTTACATTTTTTACATTTTGTCTAGTTTGCGCAATCGCAATCATACTTTCAGCAAAATCAACTGCTGTAATATGTGCTTTCGGAAATAACTTTGATAATTGTTCTGTTACATACCCCGTCCCGCATCCCAGTTCTAAAATACGTATTGATGCCGTTTCACTATATCGTTCCTTTAAGATTGAAAGTAATGAATGTGCCATCTTTTTTTGTACATTTGCATATCGATCGTAAGATACGGCTGCCCCATTAAACCGTTTTTGTAGTAACGTTTTGTTGATCATGTCGTATCCCCTCTACAAATTGAATTATCTCATTTGCACAATATTCAAAATCCGTTACACATAATGCATGCCCTGCTTCACTTACTACTTTCAGCTCGCTGCTGCTATTCTCCGTCATACTACGTGCCACAGACAATGGGCATATTACATCCTGTTCTCCGTGAATAAGTAGTATAGGTACTTTAATTTCTTTTAGTTCTTCTCTCATATCTGTTTCTATTAAATAATCCAAACCTAGTTGTAAAGACTGAATAGAATCACCTTTAAAACGGTCTACAATGTCTTCAAAGTTTTTATTCCCTTTTAGCTCATCTTTCGTAAACATATTTTCATAAAACCGCTTGAGCGTATCTTCTTTCCTTCTCGCCAAATTCCTTTTCAGCCGTTCTACATGCAAAGCATTCCATCCATTACTATAGTCGCTCGTATTTGTAAATTTAGCAGTCCCACCAATTAATACGATGCCTTTTGCCTGAATCTTTTTATAAGCTTCAACTGCTGCTAACGCTCCTAGTGACCATCCAACTAAAATTACGTTGTCGTTATGCGCTACATCTATAATTCGTTCCGCAAATTCACTTCGTTCTTTCACATTACGCCAATCTACGCATTGAACAGGATATCCTTTAAAATACGGAAGTACTAAATCCCAAATATTCTCTTCCATTCCCCATCCGGGGATAAAAATAATCTTTAGCTCGTTCATACGAAAATCTCCTCTTCTTTCGCAATGTGAATAATTCGGTCAATAGCCCATTTTAAATCAGCTATTGTATGTTGCGATGTAACTGCAAAGCGAATTCGAGAACTATGAACCGGCACAGTTGGCGGACGAATTGCAATGGCCGCAATCCCTGCCTCTTGCAACCTTTTACTAAATCGTAAAGCATGTTCATTTGAACCGACTACAATCGGTACAATATGAGTTGAACTATTCCCAATATCAAAACCAGCATCCCTTAATTTAGTTCTGAAGTATTCTCCGTTTGCTATAAGGTTCTCTCTTCTTTCGTTATCTTCTTTTACAATTTCAATTGCTTTTTGCACTGCTCCTAACGTACTTGGTGGTAAAGCTGTAGTAAAAATAAAGCTTCTCATCATATTTTGTAAATACTCTATATAAATTTCATCACCTGTCAAATACGCACCATAACACCCTAAAGCCTTGCTAAACGTCCCCATATGTATATCAATTTTTTGAGCAAGATTTTTTTCTATATGAGATAACCCAGCTCCGCCGATTCCATATATTCCACTCGCATGTGCTTCATCGACTATAATGATTGCCCCGTACTTCTCTTTCAGCTGTACTAAATCTCTCAAATACGCAGTATCACCATCCATACTAAAAACGGTATCTGTTACGATTAATTTTCTGTTTTCAGGCGAAGCCATTTTCAACAGCTTCTCTAAATGATCCAAATCATTATGACGATACCTTTTATGCTCTGCCCCGCTTAATATGATTCCATCAACAATACTTGCGTGATTTAACTTATCACTAAAAACAATATCGTGCCGAGAGGCCAAAGAAGATATGGCACCTATATTTGCCGTATACCCACTATTTACAATTAAAGCTCTTTCAGTACCTTTCCAGTCACATATGCTTCTCTCAACCTCTTCATATAATGGATGATTTCCTACAACGAGACGAGAGGCAGTCGCTCCAGTTCCATATCTTTTTGTACAGGCAATAGCAGCTTCTTTTAACCTTTCATCTCCAGCTAACCCTAAATAATTATTTGACGCTAAATTTAACATCCTTTTTTTATCTCGAATAAGCCAAGTCTCTTCTGCCTTCTCTGTTACATGCAAATCACGATACTGCCCTTGCTCATGTAATTGTTGTAATTTACATTGAAGGTGCGCCCGCCACGTTTGATTCATTTTGGATAAACTCCTCTAATTTTGAAATCATAATATGTTCTTTTGCAGATTCTAAGACTTCTTCTTTCGTAAACTCACCTTCAAAGAATGGTAATAATCCTAAAACTGGTACCCCGCTCAGCTCTTCAATCATCTCTTTATTTTCTTGCACTCTTTCCATTTCACATTCTTTGCAACCTGATAAAATGACACCCGCTACGGTTAAGCCATGCGCCTTTGCGTAAGCAATCGTTAACACTGTATGATTTACTGTTCCTAATATAGGACGAGCTACTACAATAAGAGGCAACTGTAATTCTTTTGCAAAATCAATTACTAAAGCATCTTCTGTATATGGGACAGCAAGCCCACCTGCTCCTTCTACAAATAAGCTATTAAACTCTTTTAATAGTTCATTATAGTAATCAGTAATTTCTTTTAACTTTACTACTCTTCCAGCTCTTTTCATGGCAAGTCTCGGAGCAAGTGGTTCTTCAATAGAATAAGGGCAAATTTCATTTTCTTGTGTCGGCACACCTGATAATGCTTTTAACCTTGCCGCATCTCCCTCAGGGTTTGATGCAACATGCCCACTTTGCAACGGTTTATACACCCCTACGTTATATCCTAATTGTCTAAATACACCTGCTATAGCACCTGCAACTACTGTTTTTCCAACTTCAGTATCAGTTGCTGTTATGAAAAAACCACTCATTATTCTCCCTCCGTAACATCCGAGATTGCCTTATATAAAATGCGTAACATATCATCAATCTCTTCAAAAGTAGAAGCAAGTGGTGGCATAAATACAATCGTGTTACCTAGCGGTCGTAAAATCATACCCAGCTCTCTTGCGCGTTTACATACTTGAACACCGACTCTTTCTGTCCAGTCAAACGCTTCTTTCGTTTCCTTATTCTTCACAAGCTCAATACCAACCATTAATCCGCACTGACGAATATCACCTACATGTTTATACGCAAAGAGCTTTTCTAATTGCGCTGCCACATAATCCGTTTTACGTGCCACTTCTTCTATTAAATTTGTTTTTTCATATAGTTCTAGATTTGCGATTGCTACGGCACACCCTAACGGATTGCCTGTGTAGCTATGTCCATGGAAAAATGTTTTTTGTTCTTCATATTCTCCTAAAAAGGCATTATATATTTCATCTGTCGTTACCGTAACTGCAATTGGTAAATATCCACCTGTTAAACCTTTCCCAGCAGTTAAAATGTCTGGCGTCACATTTTCATGTTCACACGCAAACATTTTCCCTGTACGCCCAAATCCAGTCGCTACCTCATCTGTAATAAATAATACATTGTACTTAGTACATAAATCGCGCAGTCCTTTTAAATATCCTTTTGGCATTGTAATCATCCCGCCAGCACCTTGCATTAATGGCTCTACAATGATGGCAGCTACTTCTTCATGCTTTTCTTTCAACAATTCTTCCATTTCTTCTAAATGGCTTTTTACAATTTCCTCCTTATTATTTCCGTAAGGAGAACGATATGTATATGGATACGGCATTTTAATCGCATCAAATAAGAGCGAACTATACACTTGGTGAAACAAGTCTATTGCTCCTACCGAAACAGCTCCAATTGTATCACCGTGATATGCTTCTTTTAATGTAACGAATCTTTGTTTCTTTCGTTTCCCTTTATGCTGCCAATATTGGAAAGCCATCTTAATTGCAATTTCAACAGCGGTAGAACCTGAATCAGAATAGAATACCTTCTTCAATCCATCTGGTACAACCTCAATAATTTTTTCTGCTAATAAAATAGATGGAACGTTAGCAAGTCCTAACATAGTAGAATGAGCAATTTTATTTAATTGCTCACGAATTGCTTCATCTAATTCCGGTACTTGATGTCCGTGAACATTTAACCATATAGATGAAACACCATCCCAATATTCATTACCATTTACATCGTATAGCTTTCTTCCCTCTCCACGTTCAATAATGACAGGATCTTCTTCTAAATAATCTTTCATTTGTGTAAATGGGTGCCATACGTAAGCTTTATTTTTCTCTGCTAATTCTTCATATGTATAAGATGATTTTTCAATCGTTTTACTATTTATTGTCACAATTGTCACCCCTAATGTTAACTCGTTTATAAATATAGTTAACATTAAATCTGAATGACTGTCAATTATTTTAAAATCAAATAGTTCTTAAAAAAGAACAACTTATCATACGATAAGTTGTTCTACTTTCCATGCTGTATCTTTCCAATTTCTAAAATAATTTCTTCATCTTTTTTCCCCTCTGTATCAATTCCAAGTTGCTTAGCGTGCTCAATTAATAAATCATGACGCTTCTCAAACCTAGCGGTATTTACTTCTTTCGTAACCTCTTCTTTTGTTTTTCCCTCTGTAGAAACTCCTAGTTTCTCTGCTGCTTTTTCCATTGATTTCTTCTCTTCTATTTCTTTTACTTTCTTCACTTCTGACTGTTGTATTTGCTTTTGTTTCAGCTGCTCTGATTCAGCCGCAAAAGCTGTGTAAATTCCAGCACTTCCTCCAATAACTAATAAAGTGGTAAAAAGAATTATTTTTTTCTTCACTCTTTCCTCCCCCTTTCAAATTCATTATAACGTACATTTTTACAGCATTAAAAACAATTATCCTTTATTTCCCTAAAAAAACATTTAATATTTTTATTGACATGTAAGATGAAAATATGATAAAAATTTAACTAACATCATATGAATCGGCGTTGATAGGATTTAGTAGTATTTCGATTTCTGATTTCAGAGAGCTGGTGGTCGGTGCGAACCAGTACAGAGCGAATTATGAATTACCCCCTGGAGCTTCTTTTACGAAACGTGAGGAGTAGTGAAAGACGGTTATAGACCGTTATGTCTAAAGAGTGGTGAAACGACACTGTTTCACAATTTAGGGTGGTACCGCGAATTTTTCGTCCCTGCATATATTGCAGGGGCGTTTTTTATTTTATAAGCGCATATCATATGACCCTTTATTTTGTGATACATTCATTTCACAAGCTAGGGTGGTACCGCGATTTCTTCGTCCCTGCATAATTATATGCAGGGACGTTTTTTTATCCAATCATTTCCGTATCATATAGAAGAACAAACAATTACCGGTAATTTGTCACAAAATTCTAAATTTTAGAAGGAAATATACAATATTGGCGAATTTTATATAAAAAAGAGCTATTTCATATTACTTAGGAGGGGAAAACAATGGTTTCAAAAATTGAGTCTGTTCTTTTAACAATTTTTATCTTTTTCTGCATTGGCTTTAGTGTTATCAAATTAGAAGTTTCACCACACATCCCGATTTTATTTGGCATCGTTCTTTTATTAGCGTTTGGATTTATGAAAAAAATTGATTGGTCTACTATGGAAAAAGGAATGATAAGTAGTATTTCAGCTGGTATTCCATCTATATTTATTTTCTTACTTGTAGGCGTATTAATTAGCATTTGGATCGCAGCTGGAACTATTCCAACTTTAATGGTATACGGCTTCCAACTTGTATCTCCAAAAATTTTCGTTCCAACTGTTTTTGTTGTTTGTGCAATTGTTGGAACGAGTATCGGTAGTGCTTTTACAACTGCTGCAACTGTAGGACTTGCCTTTATGGGAATGGGTACTGCCCTTGGATACGATCCAGCTCTTATTGCTGGTGCAATTATCTCTGGGGCATTCTTCGGAGATAAAATGTCTCCTTTATCTGATACAACAAACTTAGCGCCTGCTGTAACGGGTGTAGATTTATTTGAACATATTCGTAACATGCTTTGGACAACAGTGCCAGCTTTCATTATTGCTTTTATCGCATTTTTCATTTTAGGAAGCGGATCTGGTGGAAACGTTGATTTCTCAGCATTTATTAACACATTAGAAAAAAATGCAACGATTTCTATCGTTACACTGATTCCTATTTTATTACTGTTCCTATTCGCATTTAAAAAGGTACCCGCAGTTCCAACATTACTTGCAGGAATTGTGGTAGGGATTATTATTCTCTTTATTTTTAAACCTAGCACTTCTTTAGCTGATTTAATAAAAATTATGCAAGACGGTTACGTTTCTAAAACTGGTATCAAAGATATTGATAGCTTATTATCTCGCGGTGGCCTGCAAAGTATGATGATGTCAATTGCTCTTATTTTCCTAGCTCTTTGTATGGGAGGATTATTACAAGGAATGGGTATTATAGCGCAGCTGATGAATATTATCTCTAGCTTCGTAAAAACTAGTACACGCTTAATTATTTCTACTGCTTCAACTGCAATTGGTGTAAACTTCTTACTCGGTGAGCAGTACTTATCCA
The DNA here is from genome assembly GCF_003458115.1 of Bacillus sp. ISO11. Taxonomy (NCBI): domain Bacteria; kingdom Bacillati; phylum Bacillota; class Bacilli; order Caryophanales; family Bacillaceae; genus Bacillus; species Bacillus sp. ISO11. The sequence continues at coordinate 93,841 of NZ_QXCO01000017.1, forward strand.
TCGTTTTAACAGGACAAGCATTTGCTAATAAATACGATGAAGTCGGTTTAGAACGTCGTAATTTATCACGAGTATTAGAAGATGCTGGTACAGTAATTAATCCACTCGTACCATGGGGTGTAAGTGGCGTATTCTTAACAAACGTTCTTAGCGTTCCAACATTCGATTACCTGCCATACGCAATCTTCTGTTTAGCATGTCCAGTCGTAACCATTATCGTCGGCTTTACTGGATTCGGCCTTTCATGGAAAAAAGAAAAAGCAGTACCAGTTTCATAATATAATAAAAAGGATTACCAAATCGGTAATCCTTTTTATATTTCTCGACTATCTATTCGCTTTCTTTCTTCTAAATAACATAAGTAATCCCGCTCCAACAAACGCAAGACCCGCTCCAATTGTAGAAGCAATACTTGCACCTGTTTTCGGTAAATCACGTTCATCTTTTTCAGCTTCTTTATTTTCACTTACAGTTGTTGTTGTTTCTTTTGTATTTTGATCATCTGTTGTAGTTTGTCCAGATCCAGTATTGTTTCCATCTTGTTTTGGTTCATTACCATTATTACCTTCTTCTGTTGGTGGTGTTGGGTTTTCTCCATTACCTGTTGGCGGTGTTGTTGGATTTTCTCCCCCACCTGTTGGCGGTGTCGTTGGATTTCCTTCACCAGTTTCTTTATCATCATTTTTCTTCGTTATATCAATTGCATATTTAGCAAATTCATTTTCAGATGGTCCAACATATGATATGTTCCCATCTTTCTTTATATACTTTTGTGCATTTGGTGAAGAATCAAATGTTGTATGTAATTTATCTGCAACAATCGGTTTAAACGTCCAATTTTGATCAGCTGCTGGATCAATATTTTTTATTTTTTGCATATACTTCACAATGATTTGACGTGTTTCATCTTGTGATTGGTATACAACCTCCCCTTTACTTACACCTGGGAACGTTTGACTACTTCCACGATAGTTATTTGTAGCGACGATGAACTCTTGATCATCAGCTACTGGCTTACCTTCATATGTCATATTTACAATACGATTCGTATTTGCATTTACAACTTTTCCATCTTTATCGTATTTCGCCGGTTGTGTTACATCAATTTCGTATTTTAAGCCATCTAAAATATCGAAGTTATATGTAGGATAGCCTATATTTACTAATGGCTGTTCTTCTGTTTTCTTTGGATCAATTGTATTAAACTGACCTGCAGACATTTCAAGCCATTCTTTCACTTGTGCCCCATTTACTTTTACAGCATATAACGTATTTGGATACACGTATAAATCTGCAACGTTTTTAATTGCTAACGTTCCAGCTGGAATATCCGTATAATATGTAGCACCGTTTCGGCCACCTGCTTTAAATGGTGCGCCTGCAGATAAAACCGGAATATCTTTAATCTCTTCGTACTCTGGTTTTTTAAGTTCTTGTTCTACATACCATTTTTGCGCATTTGTCACAATTTGTACGGAAGGATCATCTTGTACTAATGAAAAATAACTATTAATTGGTGCTTTCGTTTTACCTACAGGTGTATTTACATAGTCGATTGTCGCTTGATGCTCATCTTTAATTTCATTAACTAATTTTTGATCAGATTCTACTAATGGGGTACCTTTACTATTAGCAATCGGGCGAAGTTGTGGCTTAGATTGGTCTTTTTGTACTTCCCATTTTCCGTTTACCTTTTTCAATTGCATATCAATAATACCTAAGTTACTTCCAAAGACACCAGGCATTACAACTGGAACACCATTAAATACATCCTTCACTTCAGTATGTGAATGTCCCATTAATACTGCATCTACGCCAGGAACTTCTGTCGCTAAATAAAACGATGAATTTTCCATTCCTTCGTTGTATCCACTCTTATCAACACCTGAATGCGCTAGTGCAACTATAATATCCGCACCTTGCGCCTTCATTTCCGGAACTAATTTTTTCGCTGTTTGCACAATATCTTTTGCCTTTACTTTTCCTTCTAAATTCGCTTTATCCCAATTCATAATTTGTGGTGGAACAAATCCCATTACACCAATCTTCACTATTTGTTTTTGGCCTGCTTCATCCACTACTTCTTTCTCTAAAATATGATATGGTTTATCAAAGTAATGCTCGTCATTCTCATCATTACCATCATGGTCATCTATATAGACATTCGAGTTAATAACCGGGAAATCCGTTTTTTCAATCACTTTATTTAAATAATCTAAACCGTAGTTAAATTCATGATTCCCAAGAGAGATGACGTCATACTTCATTAAATTCATTACACGATATAATGGATGTGTATAACTAGGATCCACACGATTCTTCTGATCTTTTATTTTATTTGCTACATAATCTCCAAGCGGTGTCCCTTGTAATGCATCCCCATCATCAAATAGGACAGAGTTCTTCACTTCTTCACGTGCTTTATTAACGAGTGTTGCCGTTTGTACGAGACCTACTTTATTATCTGTTTTCGTTTGATAATAATCGTAATTCATTAAGTTAACGTGAATATCTGATGTTTCTAGAATTCGTAAGTTAACTGTACTCTCCCCAGTGTTCTCATCTGCATGAGCTGTTGCTGGCATTACTTGCGGTGCTATAACACCAATCGCAAGAGTTGCTCCAGCCAGCATTTTTTTTGACTTTTTCACAAAAAATCCCCCTTATACAATTACCAGAAATAATGAAATGAATCCCTATCTGTCTCTAACCACATACCTTTTTTCTTCTATTAGAGACACAATTTTCATTTCATCCTGCGCTAACGAGTAGTCCCCTTAAACGCCCGATTGATGAAGACTAACAATTAATAGGAAATAAAGCTCCCACTCATTAAAGTTTCACCTTATCTGACATTATCATATATAAAGTTCTTTCCTATCGTCAATATTTTTTGACAAACTTCAACAAATTTTCTGTAAAGTTATTATAAACTTCTCATAAACATATAATATGCCCTTACATTGCTAATACTGCTGAATATGATACAATTACCAATTACAAGGAGGATGAATTTATGAAAAAAGTCATCTTAACAATTGTTTGTCTCCTCCTTCTGATCATTTCTTATTCTTATTTTGAAAAGAACGACGAGACAAAACAAAATGAATCTGAAGAAAAAACAGAAAAAACATCTGCCCCAAATTGGATTGATAAGCAAACAAACGAATCTTTTTATCATCTTGTATTAGGCGATTCACTCGCTAAAGGATATGGATCGACACAAGGTGGATTTGCTGAATTAGCTTCTAAGCAAATAGAAGCACAAATTCATAAACCAATTACAGTAGAAAACCTTGGGGTAAACGGTCTTACAACAGATCGTCTCGCTAAAAAAGTTCAATCAGAAGATGTAAAGGAAAAAATTAGAGCAGCAAATATAATTACAATTAATATTGGAGGAAATAATTTATTTCGTTTAAATCGTGATGTTGGTGTTATAGATGGTATAAAAATGTTAAATAAAGAAAAAGCCCATTTTGAAGCGGATATAAAAAGTATTGTAAAGACAGTTCGAGATCAAAATCCGGACGCTTTACTCATTCTCTCAGAACTCTATAACCCGTTACAACTCGATGACTCCATCGCAAGTTATGCAGATATGTTTTTAGATGGCTGGAATGAATCTGTTTATTCCATTTCCAAAGCAAATCAACCATCTATCGTTTTACCAATTCGCAAATTAATATCGAATGATAAAAAAGAGTTATTATTTGACCAAGTACACCCAAATGATAACGGCTATGCAATTATTGCCAATACATTTACAAAGCAAGTGTTATCCTACAAATATTAAAGCGACCATGAAACAATTCTATTTTTATAACATGTCTTTTTTGTTACAATGATAGTGGAAGGGGGCCTTTATATGGAATCACGCGAGTGGGAACGTATTGTTGATCATCTTCTTTCGCTAGTGCCTCTTTTTTATCGCAAATTTATGCTTCCTGGAGAATTTTCTTCTCAAAGACATATGCCGCCATCACATACACAAGTATTACTGCTTTTGCATGAAAACGGCACATTAGCAGTTTCCGAAATCGGCAAGCGGCTAGCGATTTCACGGCCTAACATGACACCTCTATTAAACAAACTTATTCAAGAAGAACTAATAGAGCGTCATTATAGCGAAAAAGATCGACGGGTCATTTTAATTTCCCTAACAGCTGAAGGGAAATTATTAGTAAATCAGTATCAGCAATTCATTTTAGACAAACTAAAAGAAAATTTCCAAACATTATCTGAGGAAGAGCGCGAAAAGCTCATTCATTCTCTTCAAACCATTCAAAATTTAATTTTGAAAACAAACGTATAAAGCTGCTTCTAAATAGAAGCAGCTTTATGATTCGTAATAGTTACCATAGTATACATTGGAATATGGCCATGTTGTTAAATATGGTTTTTTTTCCTGTGTAGGCTGTTGTGTTGGTAATTGTGGTATTTGTGATAATTGCTGTAATTGTTGTTGCCGATATAATTCGTATTGTCTACTCGTATCATAAACCGGATAATAATTTACATATGGATATACTTGAGGTACGTAATAATAATACATTATCCTCTCCTCCTTTTTCTTAAACATATTCAAAGGAGAAAATGAATGTGACATTGTTTATAATTGTACAAGTGGTTCTCTCACTCGTTTCTTCCTTTTCTTCAAACGTAACTTACGGTTCTTTTCGTATAAATAATGCACAACGAAATATGAAATGAGACCAAACACAACTCCTAAAATCGTCATTCCAATTAATACATACACTTCACTTTGTAATAAGCTCTTTAATATCGTAAAAATGTGACTTGAAAACAAGTCCGATATCGTAAATGGTTCATGATGAATTTTCTGTACATGAAATGGATAAATCATTTTTCCTAACGCATACGCAAGCGGAAATAAAAATACTGGGAGAAACGATATTTTCCCAATAATATTGCCAATAACTGCCGCTGGAAAAGATCCCTTTGCTAACCTGACGATTGGATAAAATATTACATATACGAGCGATGCCGTATAAATGACTAACATTTCTAAGCCGAATCCTATAGCAAACCCTAACGATACTTTCTTTGCGCCTTCTGGCGATCGAAGCAACTTATAATATTGAAACTTTAATATTCTCCACATCCGCTGGAAAAACGAATATGTTTTCTTAGTTGTTTTCACCCTCATCATCTCTTTAACTATATTTTTATATGTAGTATGTCCTTACACACTCTGAAAAACAAATTTAGTTTTCTCTTTTATTATAAATGATATCGAAATGGTTAACCAAATATACATCCGACATTTTAATATAAAAAAACCTCCCTTTTAGGAAGGCTCTTCTACATTTTTAAATAAACTCACTAATAACGCTTTTTGAGCATGCAATCGATTACCAGCTTGCTCAAAGACGATAGACTGCGGTCCATCTATAATTTCTCCTGTTACTTCTTCTTCACGATGGGCAGGTAAACAGTGTAAGAAACGATATGTTTGCTTCGCATGCTTAACAAGTTCGTTATTGATTTGGTAAGGTTGAAATAAAGTATACTTCTCTTCTTCGCCCTCTTGCCCCATGCTCATCCAAACGTCAGTATAAATGAAATCTGCTTCATTCACCGCTAATTCAGGATCATGCAAAACTTCAATTTCAGCTCCTGTTTCCTTGGCAATTGCTAACGCTTTTTTTACAATCTCTTCATTCGGTTCATACCCTACAGGCGTTGCCACAGTCATATGCATTCCGACTTTTGCACTCGCTAGCAACAATGAATGACATACATTATTTCCGTCACCTACGTAAGCCAATTTTATTCCTTTAAATGTATTTGTTTCTTCGTATATCGTCATAAGGTCTGCCAATGCTTGACAAGGATGGTGATCATCCGTTAAACCGTTAATAACAGGAATACTCGATTCTTTTGCAAGCTCTTCTACATCCGCGTGTGAGAATGTACGTATCATGATCCCATCAATATACTGCGATAATACTTTCGCAGTATCTGAAACGCTTTCTCCTCTTCCCATTTGCATCTCTTTCCCACTTAAAAACATACCATGTCCCCCGAGCTGTACCATTCCTGCTTCAAAAGATACACGAGTACGAGTTGAATGCTTATCAAAAATAAGCCCTAATATTTTGCCTTGTAATAAAGGCTCTTGCTTATTCTTTTTTAAATATATAGCGAACTCAATTAAAGAAATAATTTCTTCTTTCGTTAATTCTTCTAGTGTTAAAAGATCTTTCGTATTTAATTTCGGTACTTGTACAGTTGACATGAAACTTCCCCCTTATATGATTGATACGTTTTTTGTACAAACTACTTTTTTTATTATATATACTGCCTGTTCTAACTCTTCATTCGTGACAATGAGTGGCGGTAATAGTCTTATCACATTAAGACCTGCTTGTAATACGAGAAGTCCTTCGTTTTCTAGTTGTTCTATAAAACTTGCAACTTCATGCTTACACTCAATCCCAATCATAAGCCCCTTACCACGTATATTTTGAATACATTCGACATGCTGTAATTCCTCTTGCAACTTCTCTAATACGTACTCGCCTTTTTCTTGTACTTCTTTTAAAAACGATGGTTTTTCACTTACTTGCAATACTTCTTTCGCTGCAGCCATCGCGATGTAATTCCCGCCAAAAGTTGAACCGTGTGATCCTGCAGTAAACGACGCTCCGAGCTCTTTCCGGCCAATCATCGCTCCAACAGGAATCCCATTCCCAAGCGCCTTTGCAACGGTAACGATATCAGGCTCTATTCCCACTTGTTCATAAGCGAATAGTGTTCCAGTTCTTCCTATCCCCGTTTGTACTTCGTCTATAATAAATAAGGAACCGAACTTATTACATAATGTTTCAATCTCTTTCAAAAAAGATAGATCAGCAGGTATTACTCCTCCCTCTCCTTGAACAACTTCTACCATTACCGCCGCAACTTCTTCATTCATTACTTCCTCTAATGCTTTAATATCGTTAAAAGGGATATGTAAAAAAGATGGAAGTAATGGACCAAATCCTTCTTTTACCTTATCTTGGCCCGTTGCACTCATCGTTCCAAATGTTCTACCGTGAAAAGACTGCTGGCATGTTACGACGAGAGATTTTCCAGTATGCTTACGTGCTAACTTTAAAGCCGCTTCATTTGCCTCTGCCCCACTATTACAGAAAAACACATAATCTAATTCTCTATTTTCTGTTAATAATGACGCAACTTCTTCTTGCAAGCTGTTTGTAAACAGGTTAGATATATGCCATATATCATCAAGTTGCTCTTGTACACCTTTGAGAACAGTAGGGTGACAATGTCCTAAATTACATACGCCAATTCCTGATGTGAAATCTAAATATTCCTTACCGTTATTATCAATAACTTTCGTTCCAGTTCCCTTTACAAACTCAATAGTTCTTCTGCCATACGTTTGAAAAAGATGACTCGTCATGCAATACTCACACCTTTCGTTACCGTCGTTCCAATACACTCTCCCGTAACCTCAGTAAAATCTTTTGTACCATTCACAATACTTATCTTTTGCACTCCCATTTTTAATGATGCTAGTGCCGCCTGTACTTTCGGAATCATCCCACCTGTAATAACACCTGTTTCTATAAAAGTAGCAATTTCAGATTCATCCGTTTCCTTTACCAAATTCCCTTCATGTAATATTCCATCTACATCCGTAATAAAAATAAGCTCTTTTGCCCCTAACGCAGCCGCAATCCCAGCTGCAGCATTGTCCGCATTTATGTTATAAACTTCATTACCATTTACCCCGATTGGAGCAATAACAGGAATATACTCCATATTCATTAATCCTTTTAATAAGGCTGTTTCTACATAACTTACTTCCCCCACATATCCTATCTCTTCACTGACAGGTTGAACTTGAAGTAAATTGCCGTCACATCCTGAACAACCTACCGCAAGTAAATTATGCTTTTGTAAATTCATTACGAGTTTTTTATTCGTACTTCCGCATAGCACCATTTGAACAACATCCATAACTTCTTTTGGTGTTACGCGTAATCCATCTCTTTTTTCTACGTTGATGTTACAATCTTTTAATTTGGCATCAATTTCTGGCCCACCACCATGAACAATCACTACTTTATACTTCTGTTGCAATTTCTTTATACATTCAAAAAACACAGCTTTTAATTGATTCAACATACTACCGCCGCATTTCACTACAATATATTCGCTCATCTTCTCTCTCCTTATGTACGATAACAAGCGTTTATTTTCACATATTCATAGCTTAAGTCACAGCCCCAAGCTGATCCTGTCTCTTCTCCTAAGTGTAAGTACACATTAATGACTATTTCATCTTCTTGTAATCTCTCTTTCATTTCTTCTTCAGAAAATGTTTGAGGCTCACTATTTTTTAATACCAATATAGATTGAAGAGTAATGTCAATTGTATTCGGACTAATAGCTACTTCACTTTGTCCAATACTGCTAATAATTCGTCCCCAGTTTGGGTCTTCACCATGTATTGCTGTTTTCACAAGACTCGAACCGACTATTTGCTTTGCAATTTTTTTTGCCTCTTCATTCGTTTGAGCTCCTAGCACATTTACTTCTATTAACTTCGTAGCGCCTTCACCATCTTGCGCAATTTTTTTTGCTAAATCTTCACATGCCTTCTGTAAAGCACATACGAAAGTTTCCCAATCTGTATGTTCCATATTTATCGGCCTTGTTTCTGATAATCCACTTGCCATAACGATGACCATATCATTCGTAGAAGTATCTCCATCTACCGTAATTTGATTAAATGTATGATTCGTAATTTGGGATAATGCCGTTTGCAATACGTCATGCTCTATATGAGCATCTGTCGTAATAAAACTAAGCATCGTTGCCATATTCGGATGAATCATCCCTGAACCTTTTGCAACACCCGCAATCGTCACTTTCTTCCCATCAATAATCATTTCATAGCAAGTTTCTTTCGTTATGAGATCCGTCGTTAAAATTGCTTCAGAAAAAGAATATGCTTCACTTTCTTCCTTCGTCGGTATAAGAGTTGCAACTCCCTTTCGGATTATATCCATCGGCAGCGGAACACCAATTACACCTGTTGAAGCTACTGCAACGTAATTTTCTTTCAATCCAAAATGTTCCGCCCCTAATGTGCGCATCTCGTATGCGTCTTGTAATCCTTTCATTCCAGTACAAGCATTTGCATTTCCACTATTAACGATAATTGCTTGTAACTTCCCTTCTGCCGTTATACTATCCTTCGTTACTTGCAAAGGGGCTGCTTGTATTTGATTCGTTGTATACACAGCGGCACATGATGCTGGTACGTCACAAACGATTGCCCCTAAATCCTTTTTCTCCTTTTTCAGACCATTTGCAGTACCAATTGCCGAAAAGCCTTTCGGCGTTACAATTGAACCATTTTCTAATTTTGTAATAGACGCTACTTTAATCATCATGTCCCCCTTATAGATAAAGCGGCATATGTTGTAAACCTGTTGTCTCTTCTAGTCCCGCTATTATGTTTGCATTTTGAATCGCTTGCCCAGCCGCGCCTTTCATCATATTGTCTATAACAGAAACGACCGTAACTCTTTCTGTTCTTTCATCGTAAGCTATGCCAATATCACAATAATTTGAGCCTCTCACTTCTTTTGGACTTGGAAATTTCCCTTGCGTACAAATTCGGATGAAAGGCGATTGTTCATACGTTTCTTCATACAATTTTTGAAGTTGCTTTATTTCCATCTTTTGTTTTACTTTTGCATAAAGTGTAATCATGATTCCTCGTGATATCGGTATTAAATGTGTGCTAAATGTAATTGGCTGTAATTCACTATTCCATTCTGTAAGCATTTGCTCAATCTCTGGAACGTGCTGATGCTGGTTTACTTTATAGATGTGTAAGTTATCGTATAGTTCAGGAAAATGAGTCATTGTTGTTGGTGTTTTACCTGCTCCTGATACCCCTGATTTCGCGTCAATAATAATCGAATCTTCTTCAATCCTGCTACTACGTACTAACGGTGCTATCGCTAGCAATGTGGCTGTAGCAAAACATCCTGGGTTTGCAATTAAATTTGCCTTTTGAATCTCAGTCCTTTTCCATTCACTTAACCCATACACTGCTTTTCTAAGAATTTCTTCTTTCGCTGCTGGCCTTTTATACCACAGTTCATATGACGAAGGATCTATCATACGAAAGTCTCCAGATAGGTCAATTACTTTTAAACCTTCTGCTAATAACTTGGGAGTTAACTCCGCCGATACTCCTGCTGGTGTTGCTAGAAATACGATTTCTGCTTCTTTCCCTATTGTCTCCACATCAATTTCTTGTAACGTATGAACGAGGACATTTCGAAGATGCGGATATACATTTGTTATACACTCACCAACTTGTGAAAAAGAATGAAGAGATGCTATAGAAAAATATGGATGTTGTTCTAATAAACGAATTAACTCAATGCCCCCATATCCAGTGGCTCCAATAATTGCGACTTTCATAAGTTCCTCCTCAAATCGATTCTTTAAATTAAGTATGATTATAATATTGTATATTTATAGAGTCAATTAAATATTTATAAATTTCACAAACTTAAAAAACTTAATTTTACTAGAAAAACAATATACACAACCGGATTTTTATACAAAAATAGTGCATGGTAGTTTTTTTATTTCACTTCAAGTACAATAAAACAATACATACGTACATACAGGCGGGAAAGAATATGAACGAAAAATTAATTGAGAAAATGATTATAAAAAGTTTTCAGCAATATCAATGCAGTCCAATATCAAAAGAAGATCAGGAAATGCTAGTGAAACATATTCAAACGGTGACTCATTCAAATATTGAAATTGATTTATACGAGGAGATTGAGGATATTGTTTATGATTATGTGACTGGAAAACAATAAAAAATAGGAGATTTCCATGTGGAAATCTCCTATTTTTTACTTAATGATTTACCTGCTACACGTTCAAATAAACCTGGAAATAAAGCATAAAGTTTCGGGCCAATTCCCATCCACTTCGGTAAGTTTACTTCACGTTTTTTCGTGTGCATCGACTTTACGATTTGTTCTGCTACGTATGTTGGTTTTAACATGTAACGTCCCATATTCTTTACATAGGTACCAGATTGATCCGCTATTTCAAAAAAGTTTGTATCTATCGGACCTGGATTAATTGCTGTAACATAAATATCTGTATTCGCTAATTCCATGCGTAAACTATTCGTAAATCCTAATACAGCATGTTTCGTTGCTGCATACGCACTTGATTTCGGAGTTGCAATTTTTCCGGCAAGGGAAGCAATATTAATAATATGTCCTTCGTTCTTGTTTACCATATAAGGTAGTACCGCTTTCGTACATGCTACTAATCCAAATACATTTACTTGGAACATATCTTTCACTTCATCCATTGACGCATCTTCAAACGTTTTAAAAATACCAAATCCCGCATTGTTTACTAATATATCAATACGTCCCACTTCTTGTAATACCTTTGAAAAAACAGACTGTACTTCCATCTCTTCACTTACATCTAATACATAATAATAGCAAGGCGTATTATAAGTTTCTTTAATTTTGTCTACTAACGCTTGTAGTTTCTCTTCTGTTCGAGCCATTAATACGGGAGTCGCTCCCTGTGCTGCAACTTGCATTGCAACTTGCTCACCAATCCCACTAGAAGCACCTGTAATGACGATTACTTTATTTTGTAAACGTCCTGTCATTGCTGTCACCTACTTTGCATAATAAATCAATTGTTGCGATGATTCATCAATCATCACTTGTTGATTATATGCTAAATAGTCCAATTGTCCAACCGTTTCTGAAATAGTAAGTGGTAATTGTTCTTTATATAATACCGGAAATAGTTTTACACATACTTCAAATGCTGTCATTGGTTTTTCCTTTAATAACTCAAGCACTTTAAAAGCACGTGTTTCTTGCTTTTGTAATCTCGTTTCAATAAGTTGTTTCACATTTAGAACATCTTCCCCATGCCCTGATAAAATGCGTGAAATATTCATTTCGCTTAAACGCTGTAATGTTTGATTATATTGTAGTAATGGGCGTGCCCGTTCTGTTTGCCCTTCATATGGTGGTTCTAGTATTGGATTCGAAGAAATATGACTGATGAGAGCATCTCCACCAATTAATATTCCATCAGATTCTCTATATAAAGAAATATGAGTAGAAGCATGACCTGGTGTTTCAAGTACTATAAATCCAGGCAAAGAATCAATACGATCTCCTTCTCTCACAGTATGCGTTAACGATCTATTACAAGAATATTTAAGTGTCCTCGTCGTCAATAACGACTCGTCTTTCAAAAATGCCGCTGGCACACCAAACTGTAAGGCCGTCTCTCTAAAAAATTCATGATACCGCTTTAAAAATTCTGGATTTTGTGTGATCCAAGGCTCATTCCAAGGATGTCCAATAATATTCGTCTTCTCAGAAAATATATTTAAAAGTCCACAATGATCTGCATGATGATGCGTAATGACTACTGTTTCAATATCTTCTATCGTATGTCCTAATGCACCTAATTGACTTTCTAACGCATTCCTTGCCTCTTCTGTATTCGTCCCTGTATCAATTAATGTTAATGTCTCCCCCTCAACTAAAAACACATTCACAGTTTCCACTGCAAATGGTACAGGAATCTCCATTCGGTGAATCGCCGTCATGCTTAGCCCCCCTGTCTCTTTCCGGTTCAAAAATGAATACTTCTTCAGTTTACAACTTCTATATATATTTGTCATTATTTTCAGATAAAAAGAGGTGTTTCCTATAAAAAAACGAATGTATGTACATTTATAAGAATTTCTAACCAAAATTAAAGGAGGAACATCATGTCTATTCAAAACATTTCCTTTCTCGGTGCAGGCTCTATTGCCGAAGCTATTATTGGTGGCTTGTTACATGCAAATGTCGTTAAAGGTGAACAAATTACTGTAAGTAATCGTTCTAACGAGACAAGATTACAAGAGCTACATAAAAAATACGGTGTCAAAGGTACTCATAATAAAAAAGAATTACTTACTGATGCAAATATTCTTTTTCTAGCAATGAAACCAAAGGATGTTGCAGAGGCGCTTACCCCTTTTAAAGAATACATAAATAATAACGTGCTTATTATTTCATTACTAGCAGGTGTTTCTACTCACTCAATTAGAAAACTACTTCAAAAAGACGTTCCAATTATTCGTGCAATGCCAAATACATCCGCAGCCATTTTAAAATCAGCTACCGCTATCTCCCCTTCAAAACATGCAACAGCGGAACATATTCACACTGCAACATCTTTATTTGAAACGATTGGTCTCGTCTCTGTTGTAGAGGAAGAAGATATGCATGCTGTCACTGCATTATCCGGAAGTGGACCTGCTTATATTTATTACGTAGTGGAAGCTATGGAAGAAGCTGCAACAAAAATTGGTTTAAAAGAAGATGTTGCAAAATCACTTATTCTTCAAACGATGATTGGTGCTGCTGAAATGTTAAAAGCAAGTGACAAACACCCTTCTATTTTGCGAAAGGAAATTACTTCTCCTGGTGGAACTACTGAGGCAGGTATTGAAGTATTACAAGAACATAAATTTCAACAAGCACTTGTTTCTTGTATTACACAGGCAACGAAACGATCACATAATCTTGGAAAAACATTAGAACAACTAACAAAAGAAAAATAGAAAAAGGAGCTCAAGTTTATTTGAGCTCCTTTTTCTATAATTACACTTAGTTATTGTTCTTCCCAAAAATCTCTTCTTGCAGGCGACGACCAGTCGGCGTTGCTGCAAGTCCACCTTCTGCTGTTTCACGAAGTGCTACTGGCATCGTTTGTCCGATTCTAAACATTGCCTCAATTACTTCATCACATGGAATTGTACTCGTTACACCAGCTAATGCTAAATCTGCTGAGATCATCGCATTTGCAGCTCCTGCTGCATTACGTTTTACACAAGGTACTTCTACAAGTCCTGCAACAGGATCACACACTAAACCAAGCATGTTCTTTAATGAAATTGCCATCGCTGTAGCTGCTTGATCTTGTGTTCCACCAGCCATCTCAACTGCAGCTGCAGCCGCCATTCCACTTGCTGAACCAACTTCAGCTTGGCATCCTCCTGCCGCACCAGAAATACAAGCGTTATTCGCAACAACCATACCGAAAGCTCCTGCTGTAAATAAGAATTCAATCATTTCTTCACGTGTAGGCTGCAATTTTTCTCTTAGTGCAAATAGTACACCTGGCACTGTTCCAGCAGACCCTGCTGTTGGTGTTGCACAAATAATTCCCATCGCTGCGTTTACTTCATTTGTTGCAACAGCTTTGCTTACTGCATCCAAAATCGTATCTCCAGATAAGCCTTTTCCACTCTTCATATACGCTTGAACTTTTACAGCATCTCCACCAGTTAAACCAGTTGGTGATTTCACGCCGCGAATACCACGTTCTACTGCTTGCTCCATCACTACTAAGTTCTTTTCCATACCAGCAATTACTTCTTCACGTGAAATACTTCTTGTTTCCATTTCACATTGAATCATAATTTCTGCGATTTTTACATTTTGTTCTTTAGCTTGCGCCACTAGTTCCGCTGCGTTCCGAAACATGGTGTGTCCCCCCTGCAATTATTCCATAATAGTTACTTGACAAATATTTTGTTGCGCTTTTATTTCTTCAATTACTTCATCTGCTAATAATTCATCTGTTTCGATGACCATAAGCGCTCTTCTTCCTTTTTCTTTACGAGATACACTCATCGTACTAATGTTAATCTCATGTTTCGCAAGGATTGAAGCTACCGCTGCAATAGCACCAAAGCGATCGTTATTTACAATAAGTAGTGCTGGGCTCGTGCCTGATAATTGAAGATCGAATCCGTTTAATTCTACAACTTCAATTTTACCGCCACCAATTGAGCAGGCAACAACTTCAATTTCATCTTCACCTTTATACAAACGAATTCTCGCTGTATTTGGATGAGGTGCATTGGCATCTTCTTCAATGAATTCCACTTCAATTTCGCGCTCTTTTGCTATTTCTAGCGCCTCTGGAATACGTAAGTCATCTGTTTCAAATCCTAATATTCCACCGATTAGTGCTACATCCGTACCATGCCCTCGATACGTCTTTGCAAATGATCCATATAACGAAATGCTTACTCTTTCTGGTTCATGACGAAACAGCTGGCGAGCAACTTGCCCCATTCTTGCCGCGCCTGCTGTATGTGAACTTGATGGTCCAATCATAACTGGACCGATAATATCAAATACTGAGCGATACTTCATCATAACTCCCCCTAAACCTCTATGAAAAAAATTTATTCTACTATTCTATTAAGCTGCTACATCTGTCGCTTTTCCAGTTGTACCACGAATTTGTTCTGCTATACGAATTGGATAGTTTTTGAATAAAAGTAATCCAATATAACCTGAAATAATACCAGTTATCATAATACATAAGAATCTTAGCATTATTTTCATTTAAAAATGATACAAGATAATCCACAATAAAGTCTGGTAGCAATCCAAAGTTTAACACAGAAGCCATTGCAAGCATAGCATAAACAAGTGATATAACCATTGCTAATGCAACTAAATTTGCACCCGCTATTCCACCTAGACTACCTGCTGATGTTCTGAACTCTTTTAAAGAGTGGTATACCAATTAAATCTCCACCACCTTATTAATAAAAAGCTTCAACTAAGGAACTTGCAATAGATACACTCGCTAATCATATCGTTTAGCTAAAAAGTGAAAAAGACTTATGACAAATAATAGTAATATCTTTCCTATTATAATTCTCGTGTTACTCTCTCATGATTTAGTCAACTTCACTTGTTACGATAATGACTAAAATACATGTGACTTATCATAAATTATAATCTGCCCTCATTATAGCTTGTTTTTTATAAAACGCTTACTTTTGTTGAATTTTAAAAGTTCTGAATAAAAGTCCATTTCTGCTATTTGTATCACTTGTATGTCATCTGACTTATATAACAGTTTTTCTAAATAATCATTATTTCGTATTTTTATCCTATATATTCAAACCATCCTAATTTTCTGTATCATCCAAGTATAAGTATAAAATAATAACAGTTTTATTTTTAAATTTTTTTAAAAAAAAAAAAATGGTAACCCGCCGTTACCATTTTTTATAAAATTATCATTTTTCTACTGGGAATGATTTCAAATCCGTCGCTATTTCTGTATTAGAAAACAACTCTCTAGCCTCTTTCAATAATTCCTTATATGTATCTCCTTGATAGCGAGAACTAATGTGAGTTAATATTAGTCGCTTCGCATTTGCCTGAAGTGCAATGCTCGCAGCTTGCTTAGATGTAGAATGAAAATAATCATACGCTTGTTGCTCATCTTCTGCTGCGAAAGTCGCTTCATGGACAAGTACATCTGCATCTTGCGCAAGCTCCCTACTCGCTTCGCAATATCGCGTATCACCTAAGATAGTAATAATTCTTCCTTTTTGAGGTGGGCCGATAAACTCATTTCCATTTAATATCGTGCCATCCTCTAATTCAACTGCTTCACCATCTTTTAAACGTTTAAAGATTGGACCTGGTTTCACACCCATCTCAAGTAACTTATCAACTAAAAGAGCACCTTGTATATCTTTCTCTACAATACGATATCCAAAACATTCTATACCGTGTGACAATCTTTTCGTTTCTACAT
Organism: Bacillus sp. ISO11; assembly: GCF_003458115.1. Classification (NCBI taxonomy): domain Bacteria; kingdom Bacillati; phylum Bacillota; class Bacilli; order Caryophanales; family Bacillaceae; genus Bacillus; species Bacillus sp. ISO11. Next base: position 110,539 of record NZ_QXCO01000017.1, read on the forward strand.
AAAATTCATTATCTTCAAATACGGTACCTTCTTCTGTTATCTCCACAACTTCAAGTGGATATTTCACATGTGTCGTACTTACCGATAATGCCACTTCAATAAATTGTTTAATTCCTTTCGGTCCATACACCGTTAAAGGCGTAGTTCCTCCTTGAAATGAACGGCTACCTAATAAACCAGGCAATCCAAAAATATGATCGCCATGTAAATGCGTAATAAATATTTTTTCAATGCGGCGCGGACGTACAGATGTATGTAATATTTGATGTTGCGTGGCCTCGCCACAATCAAATAACCAAGTTTGTCCTCGTTCTTCTAACAATTGTAAAGCAATTGCTGAAACGTTCCTTCCTTTTGAAGGAACACCTGCACCAGTTCCTAAAAATACAAATTCCACTTTCTTTCCTCCAGCTCTAAATATACTCTATCTCTCATCTTACGGAATGTTATTTCAAATGGCAAATTGAATTTACATAACCAATCATCTAGACAACTATATAACACGAACATTATACTTAAAAAATTTAGCTATCGTTCGTGTTTTATGGTAAAATGATTATACTACATTTTAAGGGAGCGTTTTATTATGAAAGAAGTATTTCGTTTACAAACTGATTTTTCATCTTCATTTGATCGCTGGGTAAGTTCTTTCGTGTCTGATCACCCAGCACAATTAGAATGGACAACTTTAAAGGAATTAATCCATGAATATACAACATCACATACAAATGATACGTTACCAGCATATATTTCTTCAGCTTTAACATATTACGCCCAACGTGTTTCAACTACAAACAGTTCAGAGATTGTTATTTTTGAAAACCCTACAATCTCGTAATCTATAAATAAAAAAGCACTGGTTACAGTGCTTTTTTATTTATACTTATTTAGTAAATCGTCATATTCCGTCCAAAAGTTTGTATACATCCTTTGATCAAACTCATCTAAAATTATCTTGTCACTTGATTTATTAAATAATTCTTTTGCTTGTAATGCAAAAGAAACAATTTGTCTTCTATATTCATTTTCATTCAATTCTATATGAAGCCCTTCATAGTATATAGCCTTTTGATCAGTAGAAATAACTTTGACAAAGTCCTTTAAAATCACGTTTTTACCTATATGGTTTATAGTCCAATGAATTGAAATTGGGCATCCTAACATTAGCATAGTGCCACATCCGTGCAAAATAAGCCCCTCTTCATTTTCAATATCACAAATATATTCTTTATCTAAAGTTCGTAACAAAGCTAAAGCTGATTCACTTATTCCCCATTCCTCATCCATACCTGCCTGCGTAATAATCGTTCCAGCCATATTTAAATATATTTCTCCATGAGAACATAAATCTTCCTGCTCATTAAACAACCATTTTTGATTCTCAATATTTATAATAAAATTTTGTGGTCCCATTACAAATTCCCCTTTTATAAAAATATTTTTTCCATATTATTTATAATCAATATCATGCATTTCATCCCATATATCTATTATAAATCTGTTTAATATTTTAAAAACACAGATAAAAAAGATATTGACACTACGATTTTACAGTGCTAACATCAACATGTAATTGAATATGGTCTCTGTTAGGTGAGGCTCCTGTATAGAGAAACGCTGCTGCCCAAAAATGTCGAGAGACGCCAATGGGTCAACAGGAAAGGTCGGAATGAAGGCCTTTTTTAACGTAGCTGGTTTCAGTACCTATGCTATACAGTGCTAAAACTCAACGAGGGAGAGGTGCATGTATTTTGTCATACACAAAAACTGTTTTTATTTATGTCTACTAACAGTCTTTGTTGTGGACTCTTTTAACTGCGAATTCAGACCTTTACTCGTTTTGAGTAAAGGTCTTTTTACGTCTATATGCACCTTACTATGAAACAAACATAGCATATTCAGAAACTACTAAATTGTACGGAGGTGAGGAACAGTTGGCAATTGATGATTCGGCCCAGATACCCATACGTTTTACATTCATATTTCATCATGTAGGTAGGAAAGAAACTGTTCCTCACCATTTCAAATAGTTAGGTAACAGATTGTTTCCTCCTTCATGACAGAGGAGGAACTACCGATGTTTAATTTACAAAGACAAGAAACAAAGCATGCTTATGAGCAAGATAGCATGAAAACAAATAACGAATTATTAGTGGAGGTTGCAACACAAGATGTAAGCTCTGCGTTAAAACTTTTAGAAACAACACAAGATGGATTATCTAAACAAGAAGCGTCTCGTAGACTTTCTTTATATGGTCCGAATGAAATAGCTCATAATAAAATGGCGCCGTGGTACATTCAATTTCTATTGGCATTTAAAAATCCATTTATTTTCGTTTTATTAGCTCTTGGAGCACTCTCCTTTTTCACAGATGATATGCAAGGAACGATTGTCGTATCTGTAATGGTCCTACTTAGTGCAACGATTCGGTTTTCCCAAGAATTTCGTTCTCAAAAAGCTGCCGATAAGTTAAAAGCTATGGTTCGAACAACTGCGAGCGTATTTAGAATAAATGGATTTGTACATGAAACAAAAAATGTAAAGAATTTAAACCGAAATTACACAACAGAAATTCCAATTGAGGAACTTGTACCTGGCGATATTATTTCCCTTTCAGCTGGTGATATCGTTCCAGCTGATGTGCGTGTTGTATCCGCTAAAGATTTATTTGTTAATCAATCTTCTTTGACAGGGGAAGCACTTCCTGTAGAAAAATACGAACACTGCTACCATACAGAAAATAAGCATATCTTACCGAAAAACATGAAAAAAAATTACAATCCACTCGATATGGAAAACCTTTGCTTCATGGGAACAAATATTGTAAGTGGCAGCGCAAAAGCTGTTGTCATCTCAACAAGTACCGATACGTATTTCGGCTCTTTAGCAAATAAGGTAATTGGAAAGCGTGTAGAAACAAGCTTTGATAAAGGTGTAAACAAAGTAAGCTGGCTCTTAATTACATTCATGCTTATTATGGCACCTATTGTCCTTCTCATTAATGGATTCACAAAAGGAGATTGGCAAGAAGCTTTCTTCTTCGCTATTGCCGTTGCTGTTGGCCTTACACCTGAAATGTTACCAATGATTGTAACTGCTAATTTAGCTAAAGGTGCCGTTAACATGTCTAAACAAAAAGTAATTGTAAAACAGCTAAATTCTATTCAAAACTTAGGTGCTATGAACATTCTTTGTACAGATAAAACCGGAACTTTAACAGAAGATAAAGTGGTCCTTGTTCGTCACTTAGATCCCAAGGGAAATGAATGCAATCGCGTCTTGCAATTTGCCTATTTAAATAGTTTCTATCAAACTGGATTGAAAAATTTAATAGATAAAGCTGTTATTAAGCATACAGAGGAAAACAATAAATTTAATCCATCAGCTTTTCAAAAGCTAGATGAAATTCCATTCGATTTCGCCCGCCGGCGTATGTCAGTTATCGTAAAGGATATTTCAGGTGAACATACAATGGTTTGTAAAGGTGCCGTAGAAGAAATTTTATCAATTTGTAACTACACTGAAGTGGATGAAAAAGTCGTTTCACTCACCGAGGAAATACGTTCAAATGTCAAAAAACTAAGTGAGACACTAAATAGTGAAGGTATGCGGGTTATTGCTGTGGCTTATAAAAAAGATAGAAGAATAAATGATACAGAGTACGCAGTAAAAGACGAAACTGATATGATTCTCAGTGGATATATCGGCTTTTTAGATCCACCGAAACCATCTGCAGCAGCTGCAATTCAAGCATTACAAAAACATGGTGTACAAGTGAAAATTTTAACTGGCGATAACGAAATTGTTACAAGAAAGGTTTGTAAAGAAGTTGGATTAGATATCGGCGAACCAATCCTCGGTTACGAGATTGATTCTTTACCAGATAAAGCATTAGCAAAACTTGCTGAAGAAACGACTGTATTTGCGAAGCTTAATCCAATGCAAAAATCTCGTATTATACACGCATTACAAGGAAATGGACACACTGTAGGTTACATGGGAGACGGCATTAACGATGCTGTAGCATTACGTGAAGCTGATGTCGGAATATCTGTTAATACTGCTACTGATATTGCGAAAGAAGCTTCCGATATTATTCTACTCGAAAAAAGTTTAACTATATTAGAAGCAGGTATTTTAGAAGGACGTACTACATTCGGAAATATTTTAAAATATATTAAGATGACAGCTAGCTCTAACTTCGGTAATGTGTTTAGCGTGTTAGTAGCAAGTGCTTTCATTCCTTTTTTACCGATGCTTGCCATTCATCTTTTAATTCAAAACTTACTTTATGATATTTCACAACTTTCTATTCCATGGGACAAAATGGATAAAGAGTTTCTAGAAAAACCACGAAAATGGGATACTGCAAACTTACGAAGCTTCATTATTTGTATCGGCCCAATTAGTTCCGTATTTGATATTATCACATACGTAGTCATGTGGAATGTATTTGGTGCAAATACACCGAGCGAGCAATCATTATTCCAGTCCGGTTGGTTTGTCGTTGGATTGTTAACACAAACTTTAATTGTTCACATGATAAGAACACAAAAGATTCCATTTATTCAAAGCACTGCATCAACACCAGTCGTTTTATTAACCGCTCTTATTATGGCAATCGGGATTTATATTCCATTCTCACCACTTGGTGCAGCCGTTGGTTTGCAAGCATTGCCACTTAACTACTTCCCTTGGTTAGTAGGAATACTATTAGGCTACGCTTTTTTAACACAGTTCCTAAAAAAGCTTTATATTAAAAAGTTTCATAGCTGGTTGTAAAAATAAGAATGAGTGGGTATTCCCCGCTCATTCTAAAAAACATAACACATATTTATATATGGAGGTGACCATGATGGTATGGTACGACATTGTATTCAGATTAGTTATCGCAATTATTGTAGGAGCTTGCATTGGAATGGAAAGACAATGGAGACACCGAATGGCTGGGTTACGGACAAATGCTCTCGTATCACTTGGTGCCTGTATATTTGTTTTATTATCCGTCATGCTTGATCATGATGCTAGCCCATCCCGCATTGCTGCTCAAGTCGTTAGTGGCATTGGCTTTTTAGGGGGTGGCGTTATTATCCGCGATGGTTTTAGTATTAGAGGGCTAAATACGGCAGCTACTTTATGGTGTGCAGCTGCTGTCGGTACTCTTACAGGCGCCGGTTTCCTCGTTGCAGCTATATTAGGTGCAGCCGGCGTGTTACTAGCAAATATACTTCTTCGCCCAATTGCTCTTTTTATGAATAAAAAATCAAAAGAAGAATCACCAGAACAAACGAACTACTTACTTTCCCTTACTTGTTCAGAAGAACATGAAGCACATATTCGTTTTTTACTTATGCATATGGTAAGTACAGAAGGGCTCCGTTTAAAAGAATTGTATAGTGAAGATGTAGATTCTAATCAAAAAGTTTGTATACAGGCTACATTACATTGCAAGACAAATGCGGCTATCTTAATTGAAAAAATAGTAAGTAGAATGCTATTAGAGTCTGGCGTTACTGGAGCTGGATGGAAGACTTCTTTAAATTTAGAAGCGAGTTAAATAGGAAAGGTGTCATGATTTTACTACTTCATGACACCTTCTACATAAACTTATTTTCTAACTTTTGTTGAAACGACTTCTCTTGCTTACGTAGTAGTTGACTACCTCGTTGTAAAATCGGTGTTCCATACTTATCATTAATTTGATCAATGACAGCAAGTAGTGGCTCTTTTTTCGCATCCTCTTCAAATGAAAACAAATCTAATTGTTTCACCGATTCTGTCTTCCACTCTATTTCAGTAGCTGTAACACCTAGTAAACGAACGGAATCACCATCCCAATGTTGCTTCCATAAACGGGATGCTGCTTGAAAAATATCGCGTTCTTCCCAAATTGCATTTTTCAATTGCTTACTCCGTGTTACTGTTCGCCTATCATGGTATTTAATCATAATTTGAATATTATAGCTGACAAGGGTTCGCTTTTGTAATCTTTTACTCACTGATTTTGATAAACGTTCTAACATATCAAGCAATTCTTTCTCTTCATCCATATCCTTTGAAAAAGTCATCGAGTTACCGACACTTTTATGTTGGCCCATTTGACTCGGATCCACTTCCCTATCATCCGTACCTTTTGCACGCTTTTGTAAATCAATACCGTGCTTCCCAATTTTAGCGCGAATGATATGCTCGTCTCCCTTCGCTAACTGTTCAATTGTATGTATATGAATTTCATTTAATTTTTCAGCTGTTTTTTCTCCAATCCCATGCATTGCTTCAACTGGAAGTGGCCAAATCATTTCTGGAATATCACGTTTTCGAAGTACGGTAATACCGAGAGGTTTTTTCATATCAGAAGCTGTTTTTGCTAGGAAAAGATTTGGAGCAATTCCGATACTACACGGAAGCTGCAACTCTGTTAATAGTGCTTGTTGAATCATCTTTGCTATTTCAAGAGGCGAACCAAGTGCGTAGCAATCTGTAATATCTAAATATCCTTCATCTATTGAGACTGGTTGTATCTTTTCTGTAAAACGGGAAAGGACTTGAAACATTTGAAATGAAGCTTCGCGATATAATGTGAAATTAGGACGCCTTACAACTAATTGCGGGCATAACCTTTTCGCTTCCCAAAGGGGCATCGTCGTACGTATTCCGTATTCTCTCGCCTCATAACTACATGTTATAATAATTCCTTTTCTCTCTTTTTCATTTCCAGCAACCGCTAATGGCTTTCCTTGTAATGATGGATCATGAGCAATTTCAACAGATGCGAAAAAGCAATTCATATCTACATGTAAAATAACACGACCATTTTTCGGATACATTTCTCGCATAGTACTCACTCCCTAATCAGAACGTTCGTTCTTTCATTATATCAAATTTTGCACAATAGTTATAATAATTACTTGTTCTTTTTTATAATCGATATAAAGAGGATATATATGTGAAAGGGTCTGATTATGATGAGATCAACTAATAAAGTGAAACTTTAATCAGCCCTCACCTAAATTCTTTACTTTCGCTGAATTTTGAGGTGGGGGGCTTACTGTCCGGCAAATAGCGGGATAAACTCAATTATACATTCCTTGTAGTTATATTAATCATTGCAATTAATTATTTACTACTTCCGATTTTCAATATGAATACGTTAGGATTATTCCTTCGTCTAGTACATGTAGCAACAACGTATATACTTCCATAGGTTTTCTTATATTGGCTTATACGTCTTGTCAAAGCAATCGAATCAAAATAAAAAGCGTGTAAATCACAATTGATTTACACGCTTTTTCTATTCCATTACTTCGCTACTTCTTCAATAATTGCAACAACTAATTCTGCTGTTTTTGCTAATTCTTCAACAGGAATCTTCTCGTTTGTTGTATGAATTTCTTCATAACCAACTGCTAAGTTAACTGTTGGGATACCATGTCCTGCAATTACGTTTGCATCACTTCCGCCACCACTTTGGTGAAGAGAAGGTGTACGACCAATTTTTTCAGCTGCACGTTTTGCAACTTCTACAACATGATCACCATCAGCAAATTTAAATCCTGGGTACATAACGTTTACTTCAACGTCTGCATGCCCGCCCATTTCTTTTGCAGTTGTTTCAAATGCTTCTTTCATTTTCGCAACTTGTGCTTCCATTTTCTCATTGATTAAAGAACGAGCTTCTGCAAAGATTTGTACATGATCGCAAACGATATTCGTTTGTGTACCACCTTCAAAACGTCCAATATTTGCAGTCGTTTCAGAGTCAATGCGACCAAGTGGCATCTTCGCAATTGCTTTCGCTGCGATAGTAATTGCAGATACACCTTTCTCCGGCGCTACACCAGCGTGAGCTGTTTTCCCGCGAATAATTGCGTTCACTTTCGCTTGTGTTGGAGCTGCAACAACGATTTCACCAACTTTTCCATCGCTATCTAATGCGTAGCCATATTTCGCTGTAATACGCTCACGGTCTAATGCTTTTGCACCAACAAGACCTGATTCTTCTCCGACTGTAATAATAAATTCAATTTTACCATGAGGGATATTTTTCTCTTTTAAAACACGGATTGCTTCGAACATTGATGCTAATCCAGCTTTATCATCCGCACCTAAAATTGTTGTACCATCTGATACGATATATCCATCTTTAATAGAAGGCTTAATTCCATTACCAGGAACTACTGTATCCATATGAGAAGTAAAGTAAATTGTATCAACACCATCTTTTGTTGCTGGTAAAGTACAAATTAAGTTACCTGCACCATGACCAGTTACAGCCATTGTGTCATCTTCAAATACTTCTACACCTAAATCTGTAAATTTCTTCGTTAATACTTTGCAGATTTCTGCTTCAAATTTCGTTTCAGAATCTACTTGTACTAATTCCATAAATTCATTTACTAAACGTTCTTGATTAATCATAAGACTGCGCCTCCTGCACTACCATTATGTATGTAACACTATTAATTATAACAGAATTTCGCAAAAGTTTCGAAATACAAGACAAAAAACAGATGGTTTACACGTCTAGATAACCATCTGCTTTCTATTACTCATTTAACAATACCCAGCGCATATGATCTTCCCACACGCCATTTACCATTAACATCTTCCTAGATACGCCTTCATATTGAAAACCTATCTTCGTTACTACTTGTATAGATGCTAAATTACGAGGCATAATCGGAGCTTCTATACGATGTAACTGAAATTCCCCAAAAGCAACTTGAATTGCTTTTCTAAGCGCTTCTGTCGTATACCCTTTGTTTAACTCTGCTTTATCTAATTTATAACTGAGTACACAAGATTGATAAATGCCACGAACGATTAAATTAAATGAAATACACCCAATTATTTTCGTATCATCACCCTTTTTAAAAATCCATAGTCTGATGATTTTCCCTTCTTCGAACTCTTTTCTATCCTTTTGCAACTTTTTCTTTTGATAATCTAGCGTAAAAAAATCATCCGGTCTATACTCTTCCCAAGCTTTTAAAAATTCACGATTTCTGTCGTAATATTGAAGAACTGTTTCAGCATACGACTCATCAATTTCCCTTAAGTATAAACGATCTGTTTCGTATATTTTCATCATCGTATCTCCATTCTTCAGCTTGCCCAACTAAAAATTAACAATATACCCTTTTACTATATTCTCTACACACTCTCAAATTTCCTGTTATATTTTGCAATCCCCTCCCGAATTTTGTCCTCACTCTCCCCTTGTCCATAATTTCATTTCTCGTTACAATGAAATTGTACTGATTTGCAAGGAGGTATAACGATGCATAAAAAAGCTCAAAAAGTTATGGTTTATGTGATGCTAATTTCTATGCTTGTAACAACATTACTTGCTGGCGCGAGTATGTTTTGGTAAAAAGGGCGATGTGTTCGTCCTTTTTTTACTTTTTACACATAACAAAATAAACCATCTCGACATCGAGATGGTTTATTTTATATAAAACACAATCGCTACAATACTAAAGGAAAATGACATTACAAGCGCTATTACAAAACTTGTATATTGTTTCTGCTGAAATGCCCCAATAACAAAAGTGAGATTAAGTAATGCCATACATACAATCGCTACAAGATAAGAACATATATTAAAAGTTGCCAATATGAATGTAATAACAAATAGAAATCCCATAAAAAACTGCATATACGAAAGTTTTGGATTCAAGTACATATGAGCAACCCCTTTATCTAATTTTATCTTTCTATACTCTCATTAACGCACGGTTATGTACACATGTCAAGACAACTTATTATAATAGAAAAAGCCAACCTTTTCTGAAGTGACCCCTAAAAGTTAGACACGGTTATTTCATTAGGCAGCTTGATAAAAATGAGTCCGGTATTGCACCGGGCTCATTTTTAATTTTGCCTTTATCCGTTTTGTATTGTAATAATCTATATAT
>NZ_QXCO01000018.1:0-117725 GCF_003458115.1 Bacillus sp. ISO11
GTTTAGTATTTTCTTGTTTAGGTTGTTCTTGAGGTTTAGTAGTTTCTTTATTTTCTGTTGTAGTATTTGTGCTCTTTGGATATTTATAATCTTCACATGGAATGCCGTCTTTATCATTATCTAAACGGTGTGGATCATTTCCAACACCATATCCATTTTGATCCCAGAATGCTTGAGCATCTTGTTGACTTTTAAAATGACCACAGTTTTTTGTATCATTAGGACTCTTAGCTGCAAATGCAGAAGAACTGTACCCCACTGTTAATAGTGTTACCGCTGTTGCTGAAGCTAATAATTTTTTCATAAATTTCTTTATCCCCCTAAATGGTATGTATTTACATTGAAATATTTTACATTTAAAAATCTAAAAATACAATAATAATTTGTAGATAAATGTAAGATTTCTAGATAATAATACCAAACTATTAATTCGTATATTGTCATATTATGTCGAAGGAAAATAAAAAAGAGCCAAAGCTCTCTTTAATAACTAATACTAACCATAGTCACTATTCTCACAGTAATATGAATTTGATTTATCACAACAAATATATGTTGTTTGTTGGATAAATAATGGCCTTGATGAGGCGTTAACTGAAGTGGCATTTAACATCCTCAAATAAGAAAGTCCTTGTATCTCCCTGGTGTTAATCTAATTGTTTGTGGAGTTGTGGATTTAAATGTTCTACTAGTCAATGTGACGAACGCAGCAAATACAAAGCTAAAGCTAAAACTAAAACTAATAAGAGTCTTAGTGTGGTTAGTTGTAAAATTTTCAAATAGAGTAATTGTAGAGTTAGGTGGAATTTCAAGACTTGTAAGGTTAGTTTCTGATCGAAAAATTGTAAAGGTCTCTATAAAACTGTTGGTAGAGTTTGAAGAGTTACATGATTATCTTTATTGGAATCAAAATAAACTTACACATCCAAACTATTGATAATAGCTAATATTTGATGATCTGTCCATTTGCCATTAATCCTTATATTTTCTTTCGCTATACCTTCTTTTTTAAACCCCACTTTTTCTAATACACGAATAGATGCTATATTATCAAGCATCGCTCCTGCTTCAATTCTATGTAGCTTTAATTCCCTAAAAGCAAAATCTACAACAAGTTGAAGAGCCTCTGTTGTATAGCCCTTTGCATTATGCTCCTTATCTAAAGTAAATCCCGTATAACAGCTTTGGAGGTCTCCCCTAACAATTTGAGTTAATGAAATGTCTCCGATAAGCTTATCATTTTCTCTTAAAAAGATTCCAAAAGGGTATACTTGCCCTTCAGCTGTCTTTTTTAGAGCTTGTTCAAGACGTATTTTTTGATGTTCTTCTGTATAAAAAACTTCTGGGAGCAATGGACAAACTCGTTGAAAAAATTCGCGATTTCTAATATGTAAGTTAGCTAACTCGTTAGCATCATCAGTTTTATAAAGCCGAATATAAATGTGCTTCCCTACTAGTTTCATAACATCCCTCCAACATTTTTATATGTCTAATGAGGCAAAAGTATACCGTATACTTTATACAGTTGGCTATTGTCAGGAATCATTTTGCACGAAAGAAAAGACACTCTATATGAGTGTCTTTTCCAATAGTTTTTAGCAGAAGCAAGAAGCTCCAACGATGATTAATAAAATGAATAACACAACTAATAAAGCAAAGCCTCCAGAAAAGCCACAACCGCCACAACTACCACCATAACCCATAATAGTTCCTCCTTTAGATAAGAGGGGAAAACTAAGGTTCACTCATGTATTTTAATGGATTCGTTTCATCTTATGTTTTTCCGCATTGATTGAGCAGGTCCTTTCGAAAACTATTCACATATTAACTATATTTTTAAAAATAAATAATTTAACTATATCAATAGATAGATAAATTAATATAATGTATTAATCCTAAAAGAAGGGAGGAATAGCCATGCAATTAGTTTGTTTTAAAATAGTAAGTGGTCAATATTTCTTATTTGTAGAAGGTATTCAAATTCCTGTACCAATTCCAGCAGTTGCTGCAGCTTTATTAATTGGTTTAGGAGTAATTCCACTTTGTTCTTAATGTAAAGAATTCGGACCATTCCTATCTTTCCATTGGAAAAGCCTCAAGTATATGAATACTTGAGGCTTTCTTTATATCAGAGAAAAAACACCTTACAGCGCTTGAAGATCTCCTGATTTAATTAATGCGGCCGTTACATCATCACCGAAAGTATTGAGACAGAATACTTGCTCGTCTACCTTATCCATCACTGTAGCTTCACCTATCTTGCCACTTTGAAGTTTAATAAAATAGTTATGTTCTTCTACAATTTTACTAAAATCTCTATTTGCCCATCTTTCAGTAATTGCTAATAGCTCTTCTTTGTTCTTGAAATTGTTTCCGTTTAGAATATTTCTTACTTTCTCTGCATTCTTTTTGGACATAGGGGTTGCTCCCTTTCCTTCACACGCTTTTACTTTTTGATGAGTCATGCTATGCATAGCTGAAATAACTTCTTCTTCAGTAGAAGTTACTGTAATGTGAAGTTGTGCATTTGAACCTTTCACTTCTGCTTCATTCGATAGTATGTCTTCTTTATTAACCTCTGCAAAAACATGGTCCTCACCCTTAAGCGGGACTTCAGCAAACTGTAATATTCCATAAGTCATACCAGTTGCAAGTACTACTCCCCCTATAATAGATGCTAGCCAATACTTTAGCTTCTTATCCATCTTCATTTCCCCCGTCTTCGTTTACATATCTTAACTAAAGAATACCATATTTAATTCCTTTTTATTGAAGAGTCTCTAATTTCTACTATTTAAAAATATTCTCATCGTCTAATGTAATACGATATAATCATTTTATAATACAAAAAAAATCATATTCTCATTCCCTATTTTTTTGGAGGTGATTGTCTTGAATAAAAACATCAATCTACTTCTTCAAATAATAATTGGAATTATAATTATGATTGCACCTATTCTCATAACAGGATCTATATACGATGTCACTAAATCATTTGGTGAACTATTAGTGGCAGAACTTATTATAAGAACACTTTCTCTCATTATTGGACTTTTAGTTATTAGCACAGCTTTGCATCGTTATTCTCAATAATTATTCATGTTCAAAAAATACAAATATTTTACATACCAATTCTTATGTATTAAGAAATCAAAAACAAGTGTTACGAAAGAAATATAAAAAGACATCTTTACCTCTTAAAGATGTCTTTTTTATTTAAATCTTAATGTTCGTTCTGTAAAACCCTCGCTGCCTTTACTCCCTCTTTCTCTTCTTTTAAAAACAACGATACGATAAAAGCAACAATGATAAAGACTAACCCTAGTGCAAATGCACCTTGGAATCCAGACGTTAAACCATTTAACTTCTCTACTGGGTCCATTGGATTTGCGGAGCTTTCCATATAGCTAGCTGTTCCTGAAGACATTTTCGAAATAAAGATAGCCGTACCAATTGCGCCAGCTACTTGTTGCAGTGTGCTAAACAGTGCTGTTCCGTGCGGATATAAATCTGGTGTTAATTGATTTAAACCGTATGTTTGTGCCGTCATGACAAACATGAGTCCAACCATTAATACGCTATGCATGACAATAATTTGTACCATTGATGTATCAGGAGTAATGCCTTTAAATAAGAACATTGCTATCCCCACTAACACAATACCGGGAACGATAATAACTTTCGGACTAAATTTATCAAATAGTTTACCTGCGATTGGTCCCATTATGGCGCTAATAACACTTCCCGGAAGCATGATGATTCCTGATTTAAAAGCTGTAACGAGTAAAACTGTTTGCAGGAACATCGGTAATAAAGTCATCGTTGAAAATAACGACATCATCACAATGACGATTAATCCAACTGATAATGTAAACATCGGGACTTTAAATGCGCGTAATTCTAAAATTGGATTCTCAATTTTTAATTGTCGGACGACAAAAATACATAATGAGATAAATCCAACAAGTAAAGCGCCATACACTTTCGTATCAGACCATCCTAAATCACCTGATGCACTAAAGCTATACACAAGTCCGCCAAATCCGAGTGTCGATAAAAGGATTGATGGGTAATCTACTTTTGGTCTTGTTAACTCTGAAACATTTTGAATGTACTTCATCCCAATCATAATTGAAATGATCACGATTGGAATAACAATGTAGAATAACCAGCGCCAATTTAATGAATCCACAATTACTCCAGATAATGTAGGACCAATTGCCGGAGCTGCCATCATCACAAGTGCGATTAATCCCATTGTCGCACCACGTTTTTCAGGTGGACAAATGATTAAAATCGTATTCATTAATAACGGTGTAATTAATCCCGTCGCTACTGCTTGGACGATACGGCCGACTAATAAAACAGAAAATGTCGGTGCGAATCCCGCAATTAATGTACCAGCTAAAAACGTTACCATAGCAATCAAAAACATTTGCCTCGTTGTGAGCCATTGTTGAAGTAACGCTGTAATTGGGACTAAAACCCCAACCACCAACATGTAAGCTGTAGAAAGCCATTGAATCGTTGAAGCTGTTACATCAAATTCTTTCATTAATACCGTTAACGCATTACCAAGTAATGTTTCATTTAATAATGCAACCATTGCCCCTAAAAGTAATGCAATTAAAATAGGGGTATGTTTCATATTAGAAGTATCAACTTTGCCACTTGCTGGGCTCTTAGTTGTCATATTCATTTGCAAATTCTCCTCCTGTTTCTTACTAAAAACTTTAAATACACCAGAACACATGTAATATAATATACATATGTAGATTAAAAAGGGAGAATCAATTTTCAGCCACTGTATATTTAATCTACAAAAAAGGAGAATTGTAGATGAACGATAATGAAAAACAAATTGATTTACGTATTAGACGTACACATAAATTACTATGGGATTCCTTATTTGAATTAATGACACAATCAAAACAGAAATATAGTACGATCACAATTAACCAAATATGTGAACGCGCGATGGTACACCGAACAACCTTTTATAAACACTTTGAAGATAAAGATGCTTTATTAGCATTTGGATTTAAACGATACAGCAAGATGATTGCTGAAATACCCGTTTCAGATCGATTAAGTAAACCATTTCAAGTAATGGAACAATTTCTACACCATGAAGAAATCGGTAAAATATTAGAAACGCAAATGTCTGATGAACAATTTATTAACCGGACACAGTATTTAAGTCACGAAACGAGAAAACAAGAAATAGAAGCGTTACATCAACTGCGCAAAAATCATACGATGCCAAATGATTTAATCATTGAGTTTTATTCAGGGGCAATCACCTCATTAAGCGCATGGTGGTTTAAAAATGAAAGAAAAGTTTCTGCTGCTGAAATGGATAGGTACCTCCACCAACTTATTAATCAGGATATTTTTCAGTTTGAAGAGGAATAAGACTACACCTTTTCAATCATGCAATAAAGTGAAACTTTAATCAGTGGGGGGTTTTGTTCATCCCCCGCTGATTATCAGCCCTCACCAATCGGACTTTTACGGACAGCCCGACCCCCACCTAACTTCTTTGCTTCCACTGAATTTTGAGGTGGGGGTCTTACTGCCCGTTAAAGCGGGATCAAATTGACCACAAAATAGGAATATGTTATATTTTCCGTAGAATACTATATAAGTATGACATCAAATAAAATGGCATATAATAAAAAGAAGAGATGCGCTAACATCTCTTCCTTAACTGCTACCGTATAGGGTGGTGGTTATTACACGTTACTATTTTTTACGAAACCCACCCTTTTGCTTCCTACGGCGCGGAGTGGGTTTTTTGTTGTCCTTATCCAGAAGTTGCTTCCGCAAAAAATACGCTGAAACTTCACGTACAGTCGCTTTTACAAATTCTTTTACAAGGTCAAACAAAAACTCCATATTATCACCCCCTTTCCTTCCAAATGGAAAGAAGGGATAACCACCCACCCTCACAATATGCAGTTACATATATTTTATCAAATGATTGTAAAGATATTATGTAAACAAAACAAATGAAATTTTACATAGAAAAAAAGCCCTTCTAAACCGGGCTTTTCTATCATCATTATTTAGCGATCTTCTTCAAATTCGAACTTTCTATAATTGAAAGCATATCCACCTTTTATTAAGACGGACCATAACCAATAAGATGAGCAATTATAACTGCTATTAAACCGATTGAGTATTCAATTAGAATTAAAGGAAGAATCCACCTTGCCCACCTTGTCCATGAAATTCCTGCAATTGCTAATCCAGCCATTAGCGTACCACCTGTCGGAAAAATAATGTTTCCAATACCATCCGCGAATGAAAAGGATAATACAGCTGTTTGGCGTGTAATGTCCAATAAATCTGCAAGTGGCGCCATGATAGGCATTGTCAACATTGCATGACCACTACCTGATGCTAAAATAAAATGAATCGCTACTTGGAAGTTGTACATTCCAACAACACTTAAAAAAGGAGAAATATGTTCCATTCCTTCCGACACTTGATACAGTAGTGGGTCTATAATATGCCCTTGATTCAAGACAACTAAAATAGCGCGTGATACACCAATAATTAAAGCTCCCCCGATTAAAGATGCCGATCCTTGTGTAAAAGATTCTACTGTATCATCAACAGATATCTTGCCAAGAATTGCAATGATTATAGTTAAAATAATAAATAAGGCTGCAATTTCTTTTATATACCACTCGTACTTAATAACACCAAATACAAGAATAATATAATTGATTAAAAAGGCCGTTAATATCCATTTATGTCTTTTTGTTAACTCTACTTTCGCTGTTAGTAGGCTGTCTTGCTTGTTTGTATCGAATTTTCCGTAAATTCCGCTTGCAGGATCCCTCTTTACTTTCATCGCATGACGATAAACGAATGTAACAGCAATTACATATATGACTACGAATAAAACGAGGCGGAACCCCATCCCCGAATACATAGGAAGACCTGCTATCCCTTGCGCCAGACCAACTGTAAACGGATTCATAATTGCCGTTGTAAATCCGACGGACGCTCCTACAAGTACCATCGCAGTTCCTGTTATCGTATCAAATCCAACCGCAAGAGCTAGCGGGATGAATAGAGGTACATACACTAAAGCTTCCTCAGCCATTCCCATTAATGACCCGCCAAGTGCAAAGAACAGCATGATAATAGGAATCATTAACTTTTCACGGTTAGCAAGTTTTTTTGCCATCGTTGAAACAAGAGCCTCAACTGTACCGGATGCCTTTAATACACCAAAAAAACCTCCGATAATAAGAATAAAAAAGATAATATTAGCGGCTTCTACCATCCCTGTAGGAATAGATTTTACCGTATCAAAAAATCCAAGTGGCGTTGATTCAATCCACTTAAATGAATTTGGATCTACTGTTGTATACCCATTTTTTTCAATCTGTTCATATTTTCCGGCCGGCAATATATGTGTAATCACAGCCGCAATAACTAACAAGACAAGTAACATTGCAAATACGTTTATTTTCCATTCTTTTTTTTCCTTTTTTTCTTCTGGCTCGAATGAAACCGCCTTTTCTGATACTTGACTCATATACCAATCCCCTTTGCAATAAAATGAAACTTTAATCATTGGGGGTTTTGTTCATCCCCCAATGATTATTACTTTTACAAGCAGCCGGCAGTCTGGTTTCCCCACTACCATGACGTACCAAGCTATCCATCAATTCTTTTATTTATAAAACGCTAGGATGTAACTACCTTTTTACTAATTTCATTTACAAATTGGTTAAATAAACGTTGCTGCAAGACATCCCTTTCCGACATCATTTCTGGATGCCATTGAACGGCTGCTACATAACGATGAGCTTTCGATTCAATAGCCTCTATTACACCGTCAAAGGACCATGCGCTCGCCTCGAAATCTTTTCCTAATGTTTTCACTGCTTGATGGTGAAAAGAATTAACCATTAAAGATTTTTGGCCAATAGCCTCATAAATTTTTCCCTCTTCCAGAAGATCTACAGAATGAGAGCCTTGCCATTTACGGAACTGTTCTCGAACATGGAAATATTCTGGCCCCATCTCGTGCTCTAAGTCTTGATAAAGAGATCCACCAGCTGCAACATTTAACACCTGTAATCCTCGGCAAATTCCTAGAATAGGAATATCTTTTTCTAAAGCCTGCTTTGCCAAATGTAATTCAAAATTATCTCGTTCTTCCTCTACAGTGCCTATATATGATTTTGGAGTATCACCGTAATAAATTGGATTGATGTCCGCGCCACCAGCCAATAACAATCCATCTAATTGATTAAGTGTGGACTCAATTTGTTCCACTTCCTCAATTGGAAGTAGAACAACCGTTGCACCTGCCCTTTGAAGGGAGCGGATGTAGTCATAAGAAAAGAGAGCCATATCTTGACCTGGTAGCCCTCGCAAGCCCTCCTTCCCTATTTCACTATGATCAACATAATACCCCGTAACACCAATTAGTGGTTTCATTTTCTCTCACCTCATAATTTAAATGGTTTCGTTGTCTTTCTCTGCTGAAATTGTATACTCTTAACCTCCCTTTTCTAACAAGTGGTAAAGAATTAAATATGTAAATTATGACTCTACTCATTTCATTATTTCTTTACACACCATTGATACAAGCAAATATCGTGCCAATATTGAAATTAAATTGATTATTTACATATCTTTAAATATTTTGTCGTTTTATCGGTGTTTACTATGTTGAAATGTATTATAATTGGTTATTAATTGGTTACATAACAACCAATTAATAACCAACTTTAGACCAATTACATTCAACTAAAGAGGTGCTCTATGAACAAATTTGAAACTAACCACATTGTATTGATCACCGTTTTAAAAGAAACACGAAAAGCCCTACATCAACAACTAACGGAGATGATAGGTGACCTCATAGATATTGAAAGTTTTTCTGTAGAAGAAAGCATTCCAAAAGTATTTCATTCTACATTAATTGTGCTACCTAATACATTTACGATAGAAACGGTGAAAGACTTTATTGGGGAAAACTGCGAAGTAATAATAGCAAAACGAACATTAAATTACGAAAACGTGGACCAGCTTTTATTTTTACCAGAAGGAACACAAGCCCTATATGTGAATGATAATCATGAAACAGTATACGAATCCATTGAAACGATGCGTCAATTGGGGCTGAACCACATTGAATATGTCCCATACTATCCTGGAAAAACGAATATACAAATGATTAAGCTCGCAATCACACCTGGCGAACTTGAAATTATCCCTGATTTTGTAGAAAAAGTAATTAATATCGGTCATAGATTAATAGATATTACGACAATCATGTCCATTCTAGATCGATTTCATTTAATGGAGGAATCAGGTAATCACGTTTCTGAGAGATACTATCGAAAAATAGTAGATTTAACAAAGAATTTAGCTAAAGCTCATCGACAACTTCATCAAGTTATTGATGGTGTTGGTGATGGCATACTAGCTATTGATTATGAAGGAAGAATTGTTGTCTTTAATGAATTCTTAGAAAGCATGCTGAAAATAAAAAGTAAAAACGCTATTGGTCATCCGATTGATGCCATTATTGATAATATCGATTTAGTGAACTTCATCCTTTCAGATAAGCAACAAGAAAGCGGAATATTTGTTGTAAACGGCTTGGATGTAATAGTGGAACGCCTACATATAAATGATCAATCGATTATTGTTACTTTTAGAAATGCCCTTAAGACCATCGGATTTGAACGGAAATTGAGAAAAGAATTTGTCAAAAAAGGTTATGTAGCAAAATACAATTTTCATAACATCGTTGGGATTAGCTCTACAATCCAAGACACGAAACAAATTGCCAAAAGGTTAGCTAAGACGGATTTAACTGTATTAATTGAGGGTGAAAGTGGTACCGGAAAAGAGTTGTTTGCAAGTGCTATTCATAACGCTTCCCAGCGAAATAACGGCCCTTTTCTTGCTGTTAACTTCAGTGCTTTATCGGATGATTTAGTCGAGAGTGAATTATTTGGTTATGAAGACGGAGCGTTTACCGGAGCAAAAAAAGGCGGGAAAATGGGTTTATTTGAACAAGCAAATGGTGGCACTATTTTTTTAGATGAAATTGGAGATATTAGCCTGAAACTTCAAGCACGACTCCTTCGAGTATTGCAGGAAAAAGAGATCATGCGCGTTGGCGGAAGCCAAATTATCCCGATAGACGTCCGAATTATTGCAGCAACCAATAAGGATCTACTGAAAATGATTCAAGAAAATATGTTTAGAGAAGACTTATACCATCGGCTTAAAGTACTCTTTATACACCTTCCCGAATTAAGGGCGCGCCGAAATGACATTGAATTATTAGCTAAACATTTTGTTGCGCTATCGGACCCTAAAGTCAAAATTGAACAAGAACTAATTGAAGAACTGCAAGGATATCCATGGTACGGAAATGTAAGAGAACTTAAAAATACGATAGATTATATGCTTGCTGTCCGTACCGGAAACCAAATAACAAAAAATGATTTGCCTAATCAACATTACTTTCAAAAGCCTCCACCTAGCAAAACAGATAGCGACCAAGCCGAGAGTATAACACCCTTTTCTTCAAGTTCAAACGCTCTTGATCAAGAATCCCTTTTCATCCTTACGCTCATCATGAATTATGAAGAAAAAGGAAAAGCAATCGGAAGAAGAATTATTTCTGAAAAGAGCCAAGAAGTCGAAATGAAATTAACTGAGGCACAGGTAAGACATCGGTTGAACTTCCTGAAAATGAAAGGGTATGTGGAAATAAAAAGAGGTAGAGCAGGGATTCATTTAACAAGAAAAGGTTCAGAGATTCTACATAATCTTTAGTCAAGGTTCGGATTTTCAGATACATAGAGGCTGTTTTATAAACAGCCTCTTTTTTTTATGGAATAAAACGTCGATAAATTTAAGTTACAAATATTCAGAATTAATATTAAAATGAATAATGGGGATAGGGGTATGGGCTTATAAAATTTATACATAACGAGGGAATAGAAATGAAACTACAATTAAAAGCGGATTTAATGTTACTACTAGTTACATTTTTTTGGGGTGCATCCATCCTACTTACAAAACTTGGACTTGATGGCATAGAAGAATATAATTTAATCGCATTACGATTTATTATCGCTTTTCTTTTATCAGGTTTAATATTTTACAAACATTTATTCAAAGTTGATTTTAAAACTGTAAAATATGCATTTATACTCGCTTCTGTCTTATTTATCGTTTACATTTTCGCGACTTTCGGTACAAAGTATACGAGTGTTTCTAATGCTGGTTTCCTACTATGTCTCACAGTCATTTTCATTCCAATATTATCAGCTATATTTTTAAAACACATTCCGGAAAAGAAAGTTATGGTGGGAATCATTTTAACGATAATAGGAATCGGCTTATTAACATTAACGAGCGAATTCAAAATCGGTAACGGCGATATATTTTGCATACTATCTGCCCTGTTTTATGCGATCCACGTCATCATTACTGGAAGTGTAACGAAACATGTGAATTCCATTGCACTTGGAGTTATACAACTCGGCTTCGTCGGCCTATTTAGTCTTATTTTTTCATTCATTATCGAAACGCCAAAACTGCCTAGCACAACCAACTCATGGCTAATCATCCTAGCCTTAAGTATATTTTGCACCGCAGTCGCATTCATCGTGCAAGTTATCGCCCAGCAATACACGACGCCTACACATACAGGACTTATTTTCTCATTAGAACCTGTCTTTTCCGCAGGGTTCGCTTTCGTTTTTACAGGTGAAACGCTTACTGGGAAAGGATACTTAGGCGCGACACTTATATTAGTAAGTGTATTGATTGCTGAGGTGGATTTTAAGGGGGTGTTGCGGGTTAATTATAAGAAGAATATGGAATAGTTATTTCGCTAAAGTACATAAACATACCCCGAAAATATTCGTTTGTATTATTTTCACCCTCTTACCTTAATTTTTTTAGATGCTACCTTCGAATAAGGTAGCATCTAAAATATGTTACAAGAAATTATTATATTTATGTAACCTCCATGGTTAACCTTTTCTACATTACTTACTGCACATAGTCATACAGATTTTTCGCTAACAATAAACAAGTTACTGTAATGAAGAGGGCACGAACATACCCGCTTCCTTTTTTTATAGCAAATTTGGAGCCAACAATCCCTCCAGCAATTTGAGCAATCCCCATTATAAAACCATACGCATAGTTTACTTGCCCTACGTACATAAACATCAACAATGCACCAACATTACTTCCTAAATTAAGAAGCTTTGCATTACCTGCGGCTTTTAAAAAATCATACCCAATAAATAAAAGAGCGAACATTAAAAACGAACCTGTGCCAGGACCTAGAAATCCATCATAAAAACCAATAGCAAAAACAAAGAAAGTAAAAATAATGACGTGTCGACCAGACAATTTCTTATGAGTGGAAATACTACCCCAATCCTTTTTGAATATCGTATAAATAGCGACCGCACCAAGCATAATCAGCATCAACGGCTTCAGTACTTCTGGATTCATTAAATGAACGGTCCATGCCCCTATTATGGAACCTATGAAAGTGAGCGGAACTAATTTAAACGCCGATTTCAAATCAAGATTACCAGAACGATAAAACACAATATTACTAGTTGCACTTCCCATTGTCGATGCTAGTTTATTCGTAGCTACTGCACTTGCTGGATTCAGTCCTGTAAATAATAAAGCTGGTAAAGCAATGAGTCCACCACCGCCTACAACTGAATCAATAAATGCAGCTACAAATCCAAAAACAATCAAAATAATTAATATAGATGGGTCTAAATACAAATCCATACTAGTAGCCTCCCATTTAGTCACTATTGTAATAGTAACTACAAATTTGCTAAATGTAAAGAGTTATTGTAACGTTGAAATATAAAGTGAAACTTTAATCAGTGGGGGGTTTTGTTCATCCCCACTGATTATTAGTTGAACCAATCGGGCTTTTACGGGCAGTTAATCCCCACCTAACTTCTTTGCTTCCGCTGAATTTTGAGGTGGGGGTCTTACTGCCCGTTAAAGCGGGATAAAAGCAATCATCGGAGGAAGAAAAAAGTGGACTACATAGTACAACAGCTTAAAAAAATTGGTTTCAATGAATATGAAGCTAAATCTTATGTATCTCTTGTTAAACAGGGGCCTGTCACAGCCTATCAAGTGAGTAAAGATTCGGGTGTCCCAAGAGCGCGAATTTATGAGATTTTAGGTAACCTTGTAGAAAAAGGAATTGTCATGAAAGAAGAAATAAATGACACCACCCGCTATTCACCTCTACCTGTTGAAATCTTTTTACAGAAGGCGCAATCAGAATGGCAGTCTACTTATGAAGGAATTAGTGATTCATTAAAGAAACTAGAAACTTCTGAGGAAAAAACGGATAATCGAGTAATTACTTTAAAAGACAACAAAACAATCATTAGCTATTGTCAGGCACTAATAAAAAAAGCAGAACAACGTATTGTCATTTCAATGTGGGATGAGATGTATGAAGCGTTAAAAGAGGAACTATGTGAGGTAGCTAATACAGTTTCAGTACAAGGTATTACCTTACATGTTGAAAACCCAATTAAAAATCTAGAAGCTCATCGTATCACACCTTATACAGAAACCCTCTCTACAGAACATTGGTTTATTTTATCGATAGATTCTAAAGAAATGATTTACGGACCATCAATTGAAGAGCGTAATATTGCTTTTTATACAGATGACCCCGTTCATATATACTTACTAGAGGATTATGTATGGCACGATGTTTTAGTAAATCGACTTGTCCGACGTAGCCAAGACGACTTGGAGCAATGGATTACTGCAGAGAGACGATCTTTCTTTATGGGGAAATAAGAAAGATATTCAAAGAATCAAAGAATAAAGCATAAGTTAATGAACTGAAAAACTTATGCTTTATTTGCAAAGTCATACTCAAGTCTTTCAACTATTTCCCCTCCACAAACCGTCCAAACTCCTTCAAAAACCTCAGCTTAAAACTCCCCACAGGTCCATTCCGATGCTTCGCCACATGAATCTCCGTCATCTCTTTCTGCTTCGTTTCCTTATCGTAATAATCTTCACGATACATAAGCATAATGACATCCGCATCTTGCTCAATTTGTCCGGTCTCTCTTAAATCAGATAAAAGAGGTCGCTTATCTTGACGTGCTTCTACCGAACGAGACAATTGCGACAACGCCACTACACAAACATTTAATTCACGCGCCAATACCTTAAGCTTACGAGAAATCTCACTAATCTCTTGAAATCGATTACCCTTATGCTTCGGATCGCCCGTAATAAGCTGCAAGTAATCTACAATGACTAAAAGTTTTTTCTCCCCATGCTTCCTCTTTAACTTACGAGTTTGCATCCAAATATCTTGCACCGTAACACCTGCATTGTCGTAAATCTCAAATGGCAGTTCACCAATCTCCGCAAATGCCTTACTCACCTTTTCCCAGTCCTCTATCGCAAAACGATGCTTCGGATTTTTCAGCCTACCTCCTGACACCTCACCTACGCAAGACGCCATCCTTTTTAACAATTGCTTATTACTCATCTCTAATGAAAACAATCCAACCGCCGATCCAGACTTCGCCGCATGCATTCCAACATTTAGCGCAAACGCAGTCTTCCCCATAGAAGGACGCGCACCAAGAACGACAAAATCACCTTCCTGAAGTCCACACGTCATTTTATTGAGCGATGTATAACCAGTCTCAATACCAGTAATCTCTTTCGCATCTTGATGAAGCTCTTCATATAAATCAACTAGCGCATCCTTCAAATCAAACTTACATACAGAGTCTTTCTCCTCTAACTCACAAAGTGCCGTAATCGTCTCACCGATAATTTTCTCATTCTTCTCCGTAATAAGACGCTCTCCCATCTTGTGCCCGAGAACACCCGCCTGATACATTTTCCAGGCACCTCGAACAAGCCCCTCATAATAAGAGAAGTTAGCAATTGTAGGCACACCATCCATTAACCCTATAAAATATTCCATTCCCCCGATCCCCTCTAAAAACTTCGGATCTACCCTAGAAATGAACGTCACAAGATCAATCGGTTCTCCCTCTTCTTCCATTTTCCGCATTAACTGAAATATAGACTTGTGCACTGACAGAGAAAAATACTGCTCCGTCAAACGGCACTCCTTAATAAGCTCTCCATCAATTAATAGAGAACCTAACACCGTCTTTTCCGCCTCCACATTTTGAATACTCATGGCCGCCACCCGCGCTCCGCTAAAAAGCGCTGCAACTCTTCCTCAGACGGCGCATTCTTCTCCCACTCCTCACACCTCGCCAAAAACTCCTCCGTCTCCCCCGTACTAACAGACGACTCCTTCTTCCTAAAGCTCGCCGTATCCGCCTCAACCTCACACACTTTCGTAAATCCCTTCCCATGCCAATCGCGTAAAATCCCCTTCACATAAGCAATCGTCCGCTTATTATTCTCAAACGCAATTTGAAGAGCCTTCAGCACAAGCTCCTCTGACAAATCTTCCATCCACGCACTCAGTTCCTCCACCGCAAAAGGAGACAAACTACCGAAATGTTGCTCATAAAAAGAAAACACACGACTTCCCGTTTCTTCCTCTATAACCTCTTCTTCCGCCTCTGTCTCCTCACAAACTGGCTCAACATCATCCACAGCCAAATCACTCGGCATACCGAAATGCGCTAAAAGCATCGGAACATTCAGCTCCTCCTCTACGCACTTCTGAAGAAACATATGTACAAACTCCTTATTCTTCACACCCTTCAGCTCACGAAGCACACACTTCTCCACATTCGTATTCGTCACAGGGTTATAACGAAGCCAATTCAAAACGAATAACTCCCGTGTATCCGCATCATACAGAATCTTCCCATAATCAATGAAGCGCTGCACAAGCTTATCAACAGTCTCCCGATTATAACCCGTCTCCATCTCAGCTAACCGCTTCGGAAAAGGAAAAATCCCGCACTGCGTCGTCTTCGAACAAGTTAATAAATAAACATAAAAATACCGCTCCTCCGGCGTCAAATCCAAAACAAAATCATCCTGCCAAAAATTCACCTGCACATTACGATACACCGCCATCAAAGTTCCTCCCGTCTCCGTTCAAAAGTAAAAGCCCCTTCATAATATATATGGGAGGATGGCAGGGTTTTTGGCGTGTTATTTCAAATTTTTTTGACTACTACTACGGTGTTTGTTGGTGTTTTTGTTTTGTTATGTTTTTTCTTAGTGATTTATTACTTGGTAGGGGCTTGTAAGGGGCTTAGGAGGGGCTAGTTATCGGTTTACTTCGATTAGAAAGACCCATCTCCACATTCTACTTAAACCAATTAAATGAATCCACAAATCTAATAAAAAACATATTAAATTCCAATAAAAAAGACCATATCAAAAGCATACTCCGATGTCATTTTGATACAGCCCCATCTATATTCGCTTAATAATTTTAGAAACATAAAGATATTAAAAATTTAATATACCTACAAAACATTACCGTCCTTTATATAATCATAGATCTTATTATCAATTGATTTCTCCATAATCATATTCATCGTAACAACAGGTAGTTCTTTTCCATTTTTATCTTTCATTTCAGTTTGTTCTACACTTGCTTTATCAGGTGTCGCTTTTCCTAAATAGTAAAAGTCGCTTCCCTCGTCATCATCTTTTTTCACAAAAATATGGACGTCAATATTATTTTCTTTAGCATCAATAATTGTTTGAACTTCCTTTGATTTTAATGTTCTATTACTTCTTGTATACCATTTAAGAACATCTTGATTAAGGAATTCATCACCGTAGTCCACACTGGATTCTACCTCATCATTTTTATGGTATGTGATAAATATTGGACAAGTATAGTACTTTGTCTTATAACCATACATAGTTGAGCTCTCGTCATTATGCCAATTTAAAAGTTTACACACATCTTTTCTTGAGTATTTTTTATATACAGTAAGGTTACTATCACACTCATAGTTTTTGCTCTTTTTCCTTGCACTTTTAATAATGTCCATAACCATACGCTTAAAGTATTGATTTTGTTCTAAGCTTTTTCGGATAGAATCATTAAACATATACATCTTATCGTCCTGTAAAGAGAGAATTGGCTTTTCTCCATATTTCTTTTGACTGTTTTGTGAGAAAAACTCTAATTCAAAAATTCGTTGTACTGAAGTAATCGTTTCATCATCTGTTAAGCAATTAGATTCTTCAAGTTGTTTTATATACTCATCCTTATCAACTTTTTCTTGCTTTAATAATAAGTCTAACAAAACGATTTCGTTTTTACGTTTTCCATTCAATACTTCCAATGAAAACATCGTTAAAACTTTATTTTCGTACTCTGTTAATGCAGGGACATCTTCTTTCATTTTCAATAAGAACTGATAATAGTTCGAATATCCTTCTGCAAGTACAACTGGATCAATAGAATGGTTTACTATAAAGTCATATAGATATGGAGTTCTTCCTATTCTATTTTTCAACTCAGCAAAAGCTTCCTTCAATACTTTCATTGCTGTTAAATTACTATTGTTAATCGCTTTAAAGATCTGCTTTTTCGCTATCTCTTCAAAGTTAACTGTTGAAATACCTTTAATATAACTCGTGTCATTTGTATATCTACGTATATTATCTTTATTTTGTGATCTATCTCCTGAAAGGGCAATCGGAATTAAATAGTTATTTTTATAGTTTCCAATAAAATCAATAATCGTAACAAAATCTTTCGAATCGTGTTTTCGAAGTCCACGCCCTAACTGCTGTATAAAGATAATGCTTGATTGAGTTTGTCTCAACATAACAACTTGGTTCACACTCGGAATATCAATACCTTCATTAAAAATATCTACTGTTAAAATATAATCCAGTATGCCATTTTCTAATTGATTCACCCGCAGTTCTCTTTCCTCTTGGGAATGATCGCCGGTTAATGCAAATGTGCGAAAACCTCTATTATTTAAGGCATGTGATAATTGTTCTGCCTCATCTTTTCGGCTGCAAAACATTAGTCCTGTTACTTTCTCACCAGAAAAACCATAATATTTTACTTTTTCAACTATATGATCTACTCGTTCTTCCGTAACAAGTTTAGATAAAACAGTAGTGTCATCTATCTTTTCACCATTATATTCAAAATCAGTTACTCCAAAATAATGGAAAGGACAAAGCATATCTTCTTCAAGTGCTTCTTGCAATCGAATTTCATAAGCAATGTTGTAATCAAATAGCTCATAAATATTAAAATTATCTGTACGTTCAGGTGTAGCGGTCATTCCCATTAAAAATTTCGGTTTAAAATAATCAATAACTCTATGATAAGAACCAGCACCTGCTTTATGAACTTCATCTATTAAAATATAATCAAATAACCCAGGATCAAATTGCTGTAAATTTTCTTCTTTTGAAATGGTTTGGATCGTCGCAAATAAATATTTAGCATTTATTTGTTTATTTGACCCTGATAAAATTCCAAAGTCCTCATCTATCCCACCAAGAACTTTTTGAAAATCGGATTTCGCTTTATTTAATATTTGCTCTCGGTGAACAATAAATAACATCCGTTTAGGTGCAAAATTTCTGACATCAAATGCTGAAAGATATGTCTTCCCCGTTCCTGTTGCAGAGATAACTAAGCCTTTTTCTTTTCCGGCGTCTCGAATAGCTTGTATTTCTTGTAACGCAGCTTGTTGCATTTTATTTGGGGTAATTTTCAAAGCTTCTTCAATTGAATTGTGATATTGACCAGGTAATTCTATAACTCGATCTAGTAACTTATTTTCTGCAGCTTGCTCATATATTGTTTCGTAATTTGCAATCAACTCTTCGGTTAATACTTGAGAATGCTCCCAAACTTCTTCAAATTGGTTTTTAAAATGCTGTACAATCTCTCCATCTTCATGCGATGTTAACTTAACGTTCCATTCATAGTTTACCTTCAAAGCATGTGCAGTTAGATTTGAACTACCGACAATTAATGAACAATGTGTTTTATTATCAAATATGTATCCCTTTGAATGAAAACCAGATAAATTTGTTAATCTTACTTCTACATTTTCAAGTTTCATTAACTCTCTAAACACTTTTGGTGTATTAAAGTTTAAGAATGTAGATGTTAATATACGTCCTTTAACCCCTTTTTGTTTAAGATCAAGGAAATGTGATTTTAAAGTCGCTAGCCCGCTTTCTGTAATAAAAGCTACTGAGAAAATAAAAGATGTACTATTTTCTAGCTCCTCCAATAATGAGCTTAAAACATTTTCATTTTTTTTCGTATTGTTTACTAATAATTTCGGCTTATATATTCCAGGATGATTATGTTTTTGATCAATAAACCCTTTATATAAAGACCCCTCTAATTTTTGAATAAAATTCTCCATATGATCACCATTTATGACAATTTTTTATATTAATTGTATTACTCACTGATTTAAAGTGCAAATTTATTACAAATATAAAAAACTATCCGTATAAAACGAATAGTTTTTTTCAAATTACTTTACAATCGATTCTTTTGATAATTTCTCAATAGTCGGGATATCCGCAGGTGCCCACTCTAAAGCTGCTAGTTCATTCGGATATAACCATTTAATTGCTACGTGCTCAGTTAGAACCGGACTTCCTTCAACAAGTTTACAATAGAAAGTTTTCAAATGAACAATACCAAAATCATACTCATAGGCTGTATAATCAATTTGCTCACCAATCTGCACGCTACAATGCATTTCTTCATCAATTTCACGCTTTAACGCCTCTTGAGGTGTTTCTCCCTCTTCTATTTTCCCACCTGGAAATTCCCACATAAGAGGTAGCGATTTAGATGGTCCTCTTTGTGCACATAAAATTTTCTCATCTTGAACAATTACTGCTCCAACAACATAAATATTTTTCTTCATTATGTCCTCCTTAAATCTCACAGAAACTCTATACTTTATGTTTCCACACTTTATAGACTGAAAAATGCCTTTTATATCTTTTAACGACTAATATATTTTTAATCAGTAAGCTAGATTTTATCTATCCCTATCTAGCCCTTTTAATACAATTAGCCTAACACTCTCATCTCTTTTATATTATATAGAAGTAACTACAAAAATAAAGCCTGATTGAATACTTCCCTCTTAAGCCTCTTTTTTCACCATTTCCTCATACCTAAAATGACACTCCTCCAAAAACCCCCTACTCTCCCCACTATCCTTATAAAAACTCTCCCACCCCCGCTCCCTCAAAATCCCCTTCCAACTCTCACTCTCCACCATCTTCTTAATCACACCATCCCAATAAGCAACCTCTTCCTCCGTCATATCTTTCGGGCCCATAATTCCTTTCCAGTGCTGGAAGATGACGTTGATTCCTTGTTCTTTCCATGTTGGGATTTCTGGTAGGCGGTCTAGGCGTTTTGGTGCGGATACGGCTAGTATTTTTATTTTGCCGGCTTTGTATTGTTTTTCGGCTTCGGATAGGGTCATGGTTGCGGCGCTGATTTGTTTGTTCGTTAGGGCGTTTATGATTTTTTCTTTGTTTTCGTAGACGAAGAATTGTAGTTCGGCAGGGTTTATGCCGAAGGCTTTGCTTACTTGTACGAATGATAGGTGATCGTCGTTTCCTAGGCCTGGTGCAACGCCGATTTTGAAGTTTTTCTTGTTTTGTTTTAGTTGTTCCATCAATTCGTTTGCGTTTTCTATGTTTGAGTCTTTTGATACGACAACGACTTCCCAGTCCGATGCGAGAGTTGCGAGCGGCGTGAAGTCTTTATACGTTAGTTTACTGTGGCTGAGTAGGTTGTTCGTTATGAGTAAGCTTGAGTTGATCGCCAGTACGTGACCGCCTTTTTGTTTCGTATATTTCCATCCGACGTCACCGCTGCCGCCTACTTTGTTTGTGACAGTAATTGGTTTTGTGAAGATTTTTTCTTCTATTAGCGTTTTTTGCATCGCCCGCGCTGTTAAGTCCCAGCCTGCTCCTTGAACGTTCGGCGCAACGATTTCTACTTTGTTGATGTTCACTGTATTCGTATGGGATTTTTCCGAGGAACAACCAGCTATTACTCCTGTCATGATCCATATACATAGTAATAATCGTTTTTTCATAGTCCTCGTCCTATTCGGTACTTTCGTTCTGGTCGTCCGATAATGCCGTATGTGTACTCTACTGTGCATTCGCCGGTCGCTACTAAGTATTCTAAATATCTTCTTGCGGTTGTTCTGGAGGCCCCCATTTGTTCTCCCATTTCTTCTATTGTAATGCCCTCTTCGAACCCTTTTATAATCCCCTTCACTTTTTGTAGTGTTAACGGATCCACACCTGTCGGTAAGTTTTTTATGTCTTGTGTTTGCGAAGTCCCGAAGAAATTATCGATGAGTGCTTGATTTACTTCATTGTTACTATGTAATAGTTGCTTTTTTCTTTTATAGTCTTCAATTGTGCGAACGAATTTTTCTAACGTGACCGGTTTTATAAGGTAGTTACTTACGCCGTTTCGAATTGCTTTTTCTAACATATGATTTTCATTTGCGGCAGTAACCATAATAACGTCAACGCTTGGAAAGTCGGCATGGATTTGTGGTAATAAGTCGGTTCCGATTCCATCTGGTAAGTAATTATCTAATAGAAGCAAATCGATTTCTTCCTTTTGTAATAGTTCTATCGTTTCTTTCGCGTTCAATGCTTTTCCAATCACTTTTACGTCCTTTATTTTTGATAAAAACTCTTCCTGAATTTGCGCGACGCGGAAATCATCTTCTGCAATTGCAACCTTCAACATATGTCCATCCCCCTGTTTGTCATGTACTTTCTTTCAAAGTTTTCGGAAGGTAAATTGTAAAAATAGCTCCCCCATTTTTCTCGTTTTGAATTTCAATTGTTCCTTCTAGTAGATCTACCATTTCTTTCACGTTTGCTAGCCCGTAACCACGATCAGTTCCTTTCGTTGAAAATCCTTTTTGAAAAATGGTCGTTATTTTTTCTGCCGGTATCCCTATCCCGCTATCTATCACTTCAAATACAATATCGTGTCCAATATCCGTAACAAAGAAGGAAACACTCTTTTCCTCTCGTTCATTCACCGCATCAAATGCATTGTCGATTATGTTTCCAAGAATCGTAATAAGATGCGAAACCTTTATATGGTCTGGTAACGGATGAAGCGTGCTATCTCCTTCAATATGAAAATCGATTTTCTTTTCAGACGCTGTTGCGAGTTTTCCTAATAAAATAGCTTGTACTTTCGCATCGTGAATTTGATGGAATAAAATATGATTTTGGCTTTGATGAATATTAGATTCTTGCTGGATAAATTCAATTGCTTCTTTGTAATGTCCTAACTGAAGTAATCCTGATAAAACGAAAAGTTTATTTGTAAATTCATGTGTTTGAGCGCGTAAGTCCTCAGAATACTTTCTTACCTCAGATATTGTATTAACAAGGTTTTGCAATTCTGTTTTATCTCTAAAACTACATACAACGCCTACCGTACTATTATTTTCGAGTATCGGCGTCCTATTTAAAATAAACACTTTATCTTGAAATGCGATTTCTTGATCGTTTTCTAGCACTCTTTCCATATTAAATTCTGGTAAAACTTTTGAAATGTGCCGCTGCATATAGTCATCATTTACATGTAGCATTTCTTCTGCCGACGTATTCATCATCGTAATAAAACCGTTTTGATCAATAGCGATAATCCCTTCTTTTATAGATAGTAGTATCGCACTTCGTTCCCGGTATAACGCCGCGATTTCATTCGGTTCCAAACCGAGTGTA
The DNA here is from genome assembly GCF_003458115.1 of Bacillus sp. ISO11. Taxonomy (NCBI): domain Bacteria; kingdom Bacillati; phylum Bacillota; class Bacilli; order Caryophanales; family Bacillaceae; genus Bacillus; species Bacillus sp. ISO11. Next base: position 22,789 of record NZ_QXCO01000018.1, read on the forward strand.
TCTTTTCGAATGCTACGCGCTAAAAGAATGCCACCAACAATTCCAGCTACTAATACAGCAAAGGAAAAGAGTATAATTTCTTTCGTTCTGCTCAGTATGTTAGATTCAATACCTTTTATTGAAAACTCTACTGTCACAACGCCAACGACTTGATCGTAGTCTCCGTTATGAACAATAATGGGTGCCTTCGCCATTAAAGCAGGACCACTTTCCCCATTTCCTTCGAGCGTATAATAGCCGCCAAAAGTGAGTGCTTCATAGTTATATGGATTGTTACTCTTTGTGCCAATCAACCCCGAATTAGAATGTGAATACATAACCCCAAAGCGGTCTTCTATAATGACATAATCTGCACCAGCTTGCTCCCGAACTTGTTCCGCAATGGATTGAATCGTATTTTTATGCTCGTTATTTTGAAAAGCATCTTTTATAGCTGGCATAAAAGAAAGCGACTTCGCTGTTTGCAGTGCTAACTGCTCCACTTGGCGCTTCGTATCAACGGACTGAATGTAAACAAATATTCCTGCTAATAGGAGAACAACAAATAAAATTAACGTAATAATTAAGCTTACTATTTTCGTTTGCAATGATACTTTGCGTGATTTCTTCATACTTCATATCCTTTGATAAAATATTCAAAACTATCAATCTCCTTTTTCTATTATTATGACAAAACGAATAATGAAGCAACTATTAAAACTCTCCATGTACATAAAGTACAAAAAGAATAAAATTGTCATAATATTGAGATTTTATTCTACAGACAGTACAATTCAACTACAATGAACACGCTTTCATAATTATCGTTTTATTTATAAGCAAGAGGAGGAATGATTATGGCTCAAGTAAAATCTAATCGAGTCGCCAGCAATATTTTCAAAGGTTCTGTCGGTAATTTAATTGAATGGTACGACTGGTACGTTTACTCTGCTTTCGCCGTTTATTTTTCAGCAGAGTTCTTTCCTAAAGGAGATCCAACGAGTCAGTTACTGAACACAGCGGCTATTTTCGCAGTTGGATTTTTAATGCGCCCTATCGGCAGTTTATTAATGGGACGCTATGCAGATCGGCACGGACGCCGGGCAGCATTAACGCTTTCCATTACGGTTATGGCCGGTGGTTCCTTAATTATCGCCTGTACCCCTAGTTACGAAAGCATCGGTATTATGGCACCCATTATTTTAGTTCTTGCCCGTTTACTACAAGGATTATCACTTGGGGGAGAGTACGGAACTTCTGCAACGTATTTATCTGAAATGGCTAGTAGTGGTCGCCGCGGCTTTTATTCAAGCTTCCAATATGTAACGCTCGTTGCTGGACAAATGGTTGCGTTAGGCGTTCAAATTGTTCTTCAGCAATTGCTAAGCGAACCAGATATGAAAGCTTGGGGCTGGCGCATTCCATTCATTATTGGAGCGATGGGTGCAGTAGCTGTATTATGGCTTCGCCGCACAATGGATGAATCGGAGCAGTTCACAAACATAAAATCACAAAAACGCGAAAGCGCAGGAACCGTTCGCACGCTTATGAAACACCCGAAAGCAGTATTAACAGTAGTCGGTCTAACACTCGGAGGCACTGTCGCATTCTATACGTACACAACATATTTACAAAAGTTCATGGTAAACACAGTCGGTCTTCCGAAAGAAGTTGTAAGCTGGATTAACTTTGTCGCACTACTTATTTTCGTCGTACTTCAACCGATTGCAGGGCTATTATCCGATAAAATTGGACGCCGCCCACTATTAATGGCATTCGGTATTCTCGGAACATTGCTAACAGCACCGATCTTCTTCTTTATGGAAAAAACGACAGAACCAATCGTAGCATTCTTACTCATGATGGTCGGTCTCATTATCGTTACTGGTTACACTTCGATTAACGCAATTGTAAAAGCAGAACTCTTCCCAACTGAAATTCGCGCACTTGGCGTAGGTTTACCATATGCACTAACAGTTGCGATATTTGGCGGAACAGCTGAGTTCATCGCATTATGGCTAAAGAGTATTGGGATGGAATCACTATTCTACTTTTATGTAGCTGGATGTATCGCAATCAGCTTTATTACGTATTGGCGTATGGATGAGTCATCGAAGACTTCGCAAATTGAGGCGGAGCTTGGTAGTGGGGATACATTAGTTAATAATAAATCTAGTTAAAATGATGTATTCTATAATCTTCGTTTATCTGAACTCGATTTACTTTATCTAAGAAGGCATAATTCATTAAGATATAATTTAAAAACCTCTACTTATATGTAGGGGTTTTTGTATGACGAAAAAACACGTATTATCGACAATTGCAAAAAGCCGGAGATTTTGCCAATGTAGAATCCATTGGTACTCACACCATGCGAAAAACCTTCGGCTATTGGTTCTATAAACAAACAAAAGATGTTGCTATGTTACAAGAAATTCTTAATCATAGCACACCAAACATCCATCTGGAATATATTGGAATTAACAAAGAAGAAAAAGATAATATTCTTGATACATTTCAAATTTAATTCACTTAAAATTACTATTTCAATCATCATAAAAAAGACCTTTTATTTTAAAATAAAAGGTCTTTTTTATACACATATATGTATTAAGATTTATATTTTTTTACTGTACAAGGAATAGTTACAATGTACAAATCTATAGCATAGATTGTAACCCAGATACCTTTACCTTCAGCTTCTAACTTTTTATCTAGTTGAGACAAATGCTCTGAAACTTTTCTTTTTCCCCATCTTCTAGGAAACCATTGAAAAACCTTAGGAACATTATATTTTTTATTATACCAAGTATTCAATCTCCAAAAAATGAAAAAAACCAAAACAATAATTATGATATGAAAAATATCAGAATATGAAATTCCTAAAACCATATTATATTTTCTCCATTTTCACTAAAACTCAGATAATTTACTTCTTAATTCTAATTCATCCTCTGTTTCGAAACCCTTAAATAATAAATGAATTATTTGATTATGATTAAAAAACACATTATATTCTTTTGATAAATTACCATGAGGATATGGACAAGAAACATAATCGCATAATTTATTATCAGCTTGTTGTTACTTTCTTCCATAAATCATAAGAGGTTGATTAATTTCTTCTATAAGAGCTACAGAACCAATTGGTAATAATTAGCCTCCAATTGGAAAATAAGGGACAAACAAGGACAATCTACTCAGCTACCCTAAGATTTTAATGGTTTAATATTTTGATTTTCAAGTTTGCCTTCACAAATTCCTGTTAACACTGATAATAAGAAAAACAGGCCGTAACGGGCGATCAATTTGATCATAAAGGTCATACGCTTCGCCAAGTGGAACATCCGAATCATGTGGTTGTTCACCCTGTAACAATTACTAACAGCGCGTAGAAAACATTTGGATAAATAAGAGGCAAATAAATGATTAAAAAGTTGTAACCCCTACTATAAGAAATACTATTATTACTAAAGGAAGAATGATAATCATAAAGGATATTATTATTGTTAATAATGCTTTCCATGCTGAAAATTGGTGTGCTTCTCCTAAACATTTTAAGGAAATAATGATTGTCCAAATTCCAATAACTATATCAATTATGGCAAAAATAAGAAACAAAATCGTTAAAGTTATGCTACTCTCCATTTTCGGTGTCTCACTCGTAAAGTTTTCTATCCCAAACAAGAAAAATGAAGGCACCCAAACTAATATAAGAGAATAAACGTAAGGGATATAAGAATAGGCAACTGCGTAACGTGTTTTTTCAAAGGTACCTTGTCCACCAAGTTTTTTTGCCACCCAATTAAATAACGCTGGTAGCAAAAAATAATAAATTAAGAAAGCAACGAAGGTACCGAATATAACCATTGAGATTATTGAAACTGGACTACTTATTGAATCCCCCATATTTTTAGAAGATGCTCGATCTAAAGTCTGTACGAATGAGCCTAGTAAAATGAGTAAAAACACATTCTTTGGTTTGGATATAAAAATTTCTTTCATTGTATCACGTGGTTTTGTCCAAATGGAGAACCAAGGATTAAGCGCACGTTTAAATTGATTTTCTGGAGTTTCCATATAAAAAACATTCCCCTTTCTTAAAACATATTAAATTTAAATCCCTAATTATCCCAATTATGTACATATAAATATTAAAGCATAAATAGTCGATTATTTAAATGTAAATAATCAATTATTTAATTTCATCTGAAACTTAGGGGGGAGTGCTTCTTAGCAATTACCTCTATATTTTCTTACATTTTTAACTATGGGCTGATTAGTTACTTTCATTTTTGAGTACCTCACATTCTTTAATACACGGGATAAACAGCTATAATCTTATCATCAATAAGAACAAACCTAATTTCCATTCCTTGAGATGTTTTACCAGAATATAACCTTCCACTTATACATCTTTTATTGCTATAAGCCTCGTGAATGGCTTCCATAAGAAGAATGCAATTATACACTTGAAATGCAACAAATCCTCTTTAAAAGCCTATACGCATTTTCCCTCCATCTTCTATATGCTTCCGTAAATAATAGTACTTATGGAGTTCTATAATCATATAAAACAAAACAAACGAAATCACTGTGCATGCACACATAAATACAATTACCCCCATCTGTTGTGTTGCAATGCTAAGAATTATATTAGCAATTAACTGCCCCGATCCAGCTGCAATAGCTGCTACTTTTACACCACCAGTTTCTTCATTCTTAAATGTTTCTTTTATCATAATTAATTTATTTTCTTCAATGACCTAATCCTCTCTAACTAAATAGCTTTTATTCTTATCTTCCCAGTATCTATATTCATAGGGTACTTGTTCATCAAATCGCTGTAAATAACCTCTCCAGTTATTCGGAATATATTCTTCAAAAGATATTGATTCCGGATAATTAGAATAAAAAATTAAACGCTCAAAATCTATTAGGAAACATGGATTATAATCATAATAGGCTTCTTCTCTATTAGTTCTTAGTTCTCTTAAAAATTCTAACCTAATATCTTCTGTAAATCTTTTATATTTTTCTATTCTTTCTAAAAAGTTAGCTATTGTAGTCTCATTTAAAATACTAATGCCTTTTCTTTCTTCTGGATATTCACTAGGAGAATAACCAGCTTGATTATAATCTAAACACCATAAATCCGATTCATTTATATACCAATTGAGCTTATTTTTATATTTTACACCCACTATAATATTTTCGGCGTATAAAGGCTTAATCATTTAACTCGTTCTCCTCTCTTACTTAATAAGTTTAGCATTTCATCCACATTCTACCAACAACCGACTAGTGGGGTCAGGTAATTCGTATGCAATACCTTCAAATCCATATTTATCAAAAGTACCCTTGTCAACAATCTTAGGAGCTGTTCTACCTTCGTTAAGTGGATTAGTTTTATAATCCTTCTGAATAAAAACAGCCTATGTAGTTATACAGGTTCTTCAACCATAAGTAGTTGTTTTCTTCCGTAAATTACAACCTTTTTTGTCCCTCCTTTTAAGAGAACAATAGAACCATTTGGTAAAAACTTTTCTTTAGAAAATTGCATAATTCCCCATCCTTGCTTTATCTAAATGTAATTCTATATTCATGATGTTGCTTCTCCCTTTTCTTTTCCGCATTCTTTACTGACTATAGGAGAACCACGATTATATACTTAAAATTCAATACAGACTCTTTAAATGGTTTCATGTGTTCTACCCCCATCTTCTATATGCTTCCTTAAATAATAATACCTATGGAGTTCCATAATGAAATGAAACAACATAAACGAAAGCATGGAATATACACACATTAATACAATTGCTACCATCTTTTGTGTTGCAAAACCAAGACTGATATTAGCAATGAGTTGACCCAATACTACAAAAGCCACTACTCCAAAACTAGAGTTTTTTTTCGATGATTTTGATTTTTTGATTGATTCCTGAAGTTTTTTAATATGATTTTTATAATAATAATGCAAAGCAAAAATATACAAACCAACCGAAAAAATAAAATAGATAGGAGTTTGTAATCCTAACATTCCATATGCAAACTTTTGGGTTATAACTAATAATCCTACTGAACATACGATGCCAAATACCCCACGAAATAGAGTGTATTGTAATTGCCGCTTCCTAGGATTTATAACAATCCATATTGCCCATACATTTAAAAAAGCAACTGGTGGAACTATTATGTACATATATATCGGTTGAACAGGATTCGCAAAAGCAGGCAAAAGCACAAATATATCTGCTATCCCAATCACAAGAGTAATTATAGTCGATCTTATATCATTTACAGCATAAAGAGCCATATAATATTCAAAAGCTTTTTTATTAAAATCTGTATTTTTTTTCATGTTAATTAAACCACCCCCGCTACTGTTAACCAAGCTTTTTTCGAACCCGTTTTCACCCTATCCTTAATACTATTATCTTCACCATCACCATCTAAATCAACATCCCATTTTACACCTTCTGTGAAATATTATTCCCTTCTCGAAAAGAAGATCAACCCATTAATAAAATCTAGGCTTATCAAAAATTTCAAAAAGCCAAAGATTTTGCTGGGATCGAATCTATTGGGACTCACACCATGTGCAAAACCTTCGGCTATTGGTTCTATAAACAAACAAAAGATTTCGCTATGTTGTAAGAAATACTCAATTATAGCACTCTATAAATTACACTGAAATATATTGGTATCAATAAGGAAGAAAAAGATAATATACTAGGTAATTTCTATATCTAATCATATATGATCAACATAAAGAAAAATTTGATATACAATCAGATTTAAAAACATTACTTAATAATTCTTTGAATTAAATTGGAGCTGATTCTCTACTTAAAAAACATGATTACTATATATTTCACCAGAATACAGATTCTAAACTATTTAATTAAAGACTAAAAAAAGCATCTATCTTTAGATGCCTTTTTCAATCCAAAAACTATTTTTTTTCCATGATATTCGAAATTCCCCACCATGTTCTTCCGTTTTAATTTTAACCTTATATGTATCATCCTTAGGCACTTTAATATTTTTTTCGCCTTCGCCACTATTAAACTCTAGTATTGTATTATCATTTGAATCCACAACATAAGCAATTATAGTTCCTTGTTTAGTTTTATCATCAAAAGAAAAAATCCAATTCTCACCTTTTTTAACTTTCCTATCTTGAGTTGCAGATCCAGTAAATTTTCTATAATCTCCAGATATACTACCTGATACACTATCTGAAGAACCATGAACTTTACCACCAACAATAGTTCCCTCTCTTGTAAAACAACCACTAAGAATTACTAAACACAAAACAAATAAAATTGTATTTTTAAAATTTTTCACTATCATTACCCCTTCTATTCCCAATAAAATTTTCACCATTAAACTTATAAAAATAACTATAATAAAAAATTATATCCATTAAGATATATATACTTTATTATAGTTATAAATTCCAAATTATTATTTCAAATCTTCACGCAACTTAATTTCATCCTCATTTATGTAACCAGTAAAAATAACTTCTGATATGTATTCATGGTTAAAAAATATATTATATTCAGTTGAAACATTTCCAATAGGATAATAACATGCCACATAATCCCAAGTTTCCTTAGTTTTTGAATCTTCCTGTTTTCTACCATATATCACCAAAGGTTGCTCCCATGTTTTAAATTTCACAACCGAACCTATTGGAAGTAGTTCTAACTCTAAATTTTGTACCATCTTAGTTTCCCCTTCTTAAAATAGCCTTTTTTATAAGGAAATAAGTGATAGAAAACAACAAACAAGTACCAATTGTACCAAAAACTGCAACCGAAATGTTACCTGCTAATGTTTCATTTGGATCCAATGCATTAGGTAAAATTGTACCAAAAATTGCAATACAAGCTAATATAATCATAAAATATTTAAATTGTTTCACTTTTTTATTCATGCTACTTATCTCCTTTATTCCTTAACATTAACTTCTAAACCAAATCCCCATAAACCTACATCAGGACCAAATGGTGCATGGAATTTGAATCCACTTTTTCCAGCTTCAAAAGATCCCCCGAGTGTTCCAAGCGATGCTGATCCCCCAGTTTGTAACTTTTTATCCATAAATGGAATAGGAATTTTTATAGCACTCTCATATTTTACTAGAGTAGCTTCAGCTCCTATATGTAAATTTCCATTTTCCACATGAGCACCTAAATCTACAGTAGCAAGAGCTACTTTAGTCTCAGCTCCTATTCCAAATCCTTTAATATTCTCTAGTTCTATTCCGGCTTGGGCTACTGTAAAACCAACCATTTGGTAATAGTTTCATTGATACTTTTGCCTTCTAAATATTAAATGAATTTTGCGAATTATAAATCCAATTCTTTTTCTTATTGTCTATACGTTTATAGATATACTCTACTGTAAAGTATGCAATAACATTGCAAATTAGTGACAGACCTATAAGTAAAAGTTTATCTTCTAACCGTATAGTAGAAGAAACCCCAATTAACAATATAAACATAATACATACAGTAAAAGTCAGAATTCTATTTATTGTACGCATATCTTAATTACTCCAGTCTTATATTAATCCCGTTTTTTTGTAAATTTATCATAAAATTTCTCTTGCGCCCAACTTCCGAATTTTAAAAAACATATTAAACCTGCTCCCAAAAGAATGAGAACGATAGTTCCTAACAATTTTTCCCACCAATTGTTGGATGGAGTAATCATTAATCCTATAATAGATACAGATATTACGACATAAACTAAAATATATAATGGTTTATACGATGGAGTTTTCATATCATTTTTTCTCCTCAGGTTTTTCAAATTTAAAACTACTTCCCATAGTAAACCCCTCTAAAACAGGAACTGTTATACCAGTTTCTTTTCTAACGCTACCTTTCACACCTATTGCACCCAATCACAAATCACCTTTAATTTCCAGGTCTGAATCTCCAATAATTGGTAACAAATCTAGAAAATGTAGCATACTTACTTCTACTTCATACTTAAGTGTAGAAGCTTCCGATGCTGCCTTTAAGGAGTAATCGTCAATACCTGCTATAACTTCTAATGAGCAAAATATATATTGGTTAATTTCACCAAACGCATTGTAATATATTATTCCGAACTTTTAAACACTTTATCTTTCTATTGAATATTCTACTTTTACTTGCTTTACAAGATTTTATGCAAAAAAGACCACCAAAAGGCAGTCTCAAAACTCAATCCTATTCCCCGTTCCGCACTCCACCGCTTTCTCATACAAATACTTCGCAGCGATAATATCTACTACTGCCAAACCAACTGATTTGAAAATAGTAATCTCTTCATCATTTTCGCGTCCAACTTTTTCCCTGCTTATAATTTGCCCAAGTTCGGTATGGAGATTGCTAGTTTTATCAGAATTTGAAGGTCACCTGTTTCTAAATCACATTCAATTAAGCAATCCTACAAATGCCTCTTCTTCCTCATCTATAAAACCTACAAATATAATTTCTTCAATAGCATCATGATTAAATACAAATGTATAATCAGGATCAATATATCCTTCTGGATAAAAACAGCCTATGTAGTCATACATAACCGGTTCTTCAACCATAAGTAGTTGTTTTCTCCCGTAAATTACAACCTTTTTTGTCCCTCCTTTTAACAGAACAATAGAGCCATTTGGTAACAGCTTTTCTTTAGAAAATTGCATAATTCTCCGCCCTTTCTTATACGGCTGATATATTTTTCAAAGATTATTTAAATAGCGCAGAATCTCACTTGCACCATCCTGTCGTTTTCGATTAAGTATTATTTATCCCTATCACCCAAAATAGAAAAAAGATATCTCTGCTATCTAAATATAATTCCACATTCATGAGATTAACTCTCCCTCCTATTTTTTCTATCCTTTAACCAACTAGAAGAAGAATGCGATTATATACTTGAAATGCAACAAATCCTCTTTAAAAGCCTATACGTATTTTCCCTCCATCTTCTATATGCTTACGTAAATAATAATACTTATGGAGTTCTATAATCATATAAAACAAAACAAACGAAAACACTGTGCATGCAGACATAAATACAATTGCCCCCATCTGTTGTGTTGCAGTGCTAAGAATTATATTAGCAATTAACTGCCCCGATCCCGCTGCAATAGCTGCTACTTTTACACCACCAGTTCCTTTCGGTGATTTTGATTTTTTTCTTGGTTCCTGAAGTTTTTCAATATGATTTTTATAAAAATAATACAAAGCAAAACCATACAAACCAAATGAAAGAATAAAATAGATGGGAGTTTGTAATTGTAACACTTCATAAGCATATTTTTGAGTTATAACCAATAATCCGACTGAACATATGGCGCCATATACTCCTCGAAATAGAGTGTATTGTAACTGTCGTTTCCGAGGATTGATAGCAATCCATATCGCCCACAAATTTAAAAAAACAACTGGAGGAGTTACTATATATACATAGAGTAATCGAAAAGGATTCGCAAAAGCGGGCAACAGAATAAATATGTCCGCTCCCACAAGAACAAGGGCAATTATTTGGAATCTTATTTCATTTACAGGATAAAGAGCCATATAATGTGCAAAAGCTTTCTTATTAAAATCTATAATTTTTTTCATATTAATTAAACCACCCCGCTACTGTTGACCAAGTTTTTTTCGCACCCGTTTTCACCATATCTTTAATACTATCATCTTCACCATCACCATCTAAATCAATATCCCATTTCACACCTTCTGTAAAATATGTTAGTCCTACTGAAACAACAAATCCAGCTGCCGCAACCGCCAGAACTGGTGCTGCTGGGAGGGCAGCAACTGTAAGAGCCGTTGCCCCTACGGTTACTGCTCCTCCTACAACAACATTACCAATAATATCCCCGGCGATTTTATCATTTGATTCATTATTTTTGATATTCTCACTTGTATCCGTATATGAGTCTATAGCCACACTAAACCATCCAAGTTTATCCTTTAAAGCCATTTTAGACGCACTTAGCGCACTTCCATTTTTTATAAGAGCATCTATTTCTTTTATCGTCTTGCTAGCAGTTCCATTTTTCATTTTTGCCGCGACATCATCTACATAATAAATCTTATAATCCCTATACTTTCCATTAATTTTTTTATTGCCCTTAAAACCGGAATATTCTCTTACAAGGACGCGTTGTGCTCTTCTGTCCAAATCGTATGTTACCTTATAACCATTAATTACTTTATGAGCTGTATTCCCTACTACAACTGCACCTGTAAGTGTTCCAAATGTATTCCCCGCTCCATCCAATGGTGCATTCCAATTGAATCCAGTCATACCTAAAAATGACTCTTTTTTGTCTACTTCACCAGATTCAGAATCCTTATTTAACCTTTCAACTTCACGAGCTTTATCTTCTGTAATTGTTTGAATAGGCCCCGTCCAATCCATATTCAATCCTTGTGTACTAAATGTACCGCTGACAACACTAAACCCTTTCCCACTCTGAACTTCCGCAAGACCTGCAGCAATACTAGTTGCTAATTGAAGTGCTGTACTATAGTTATTACTAGAGGTCTGATTGAATTGATACAAATGATCCAGCTTTTCTTGCAGTTTTTGCCTCATAACAATAAAAAGATTTACCATGGCATCCATACCCGGCATTGGCATAGCTTGATTGACAGCTTCCATACTTGTTTTCATTCGGTCAATTTCCCGAATTTGTTCTAATATCTCTTGTTCAATTACATCTGTGGAAGCGACTTGTGATTGAAATTGACTTGGAAAAGCACCATTCTGACGGATTAATTCTTCACACAAATAAATGATTCCTTGTGCCAAAGGTCGAAAAGTTTGTACAAAAAATGCTTTTGCACTGCTATATGTTTGCCCCTGTAACACAGTATCAGTTGCAAAAGCATCAATCGACTGAATTGCTTGTTCCATACCTTGAATGGTGGCCGTACATACAGCATTCATACTTTGAGTTTGGTTTTGTACTTCTCCCAAATACATATTTAAACTCATGAATTAGCCTCCTTTACTAATTGTTGTTGCTGATATGAAAGATCATTTTCTAAATCACTAAGATCTCGTTTCTCTTTAAACAATGTTTCTTTTTGGCTTTCCAATTCAAATGTAAGTTTTCGTTCGATGTATTGTGCTTCTTGACGAATATCCATAAAAAACAATGACATTTCTCTATCTTTATGCCAAGTTCCTAAAATACGATCAAACAAACGATGGTTTTGATTCTTCCATACATGAAAATCTTCCTCTACTTTTTCCTGTTTTTGAATCGCAGATTGATTTCGGTCTTGTTCTTCAAATACACTTCGTAACTTTTGATTTACTTGATTAATTTGTTTTTCAATATGTTGACTCATCTTTTTCCTCCTACTATTTTACTTTACGTAGGTTGTCACATTAGCGAAAAGTGTTGTGAAGTTCATTATCCATTCTCTCAAATTCATTAGATACCGAATGAATATTATCAACCGCTTGTTGAAAGGCAGCGGAAAATTGTTTCGTCAAGTCTAAAACTTGCTGATTCGCTTCTTGTGCTTTGAAGTTAACAGATAATGTTGTACGCGTCGCTTTTGTTATGGAACGACTTGTTGCACTTTGAATCCTATCAGAGGCTGATCTCATTTTCGTAGCAATTTGCGTTGCTGTTTGTAAATTACTTTGAAATTGTCCCATTCTTTCAAACCCTTTCTATAAGTTTTCCAAACGCATCAAAGAAATCTCATTAAATATATATCCCTATCAATCGCTCGCTAGGCATGCAATCAAATGAGCCATACAATATAAGCTGTATGGCTCATTTGAAATGCTTGTTATATAGAATAAAGCGTTTTTAATTCAAACCGAAATTACGTGATAATTCTTCATCATGAGAAGCAACAGCTTCTGCAGTTTTATTAAGCTGCATATTAATTTCTTGTAATAGCTGTGCAAAGTTTTGTACTTTTGGCTTTAATTGATTGAACTGTTGATCAAAACCTTCGAAAGCACGACCTTCCCATTCTCCTCTTAATTCATTTTGTAAGTTTTGTAGTTGACTTAAAATGTCCTCAATTTGATTTGCACCTTGTCCATATCGAGCCGCTTTCGATTTAAGCTCCTCTGGTGACATACGAATTTGTCCAGCCATTTTCATTTCCCCTTTAATACATAATGAGCAAAATATATATTGGTTAATTTTACTAAACATATTATAATCTATTATTCTGAACTTTTAAACGTTTTATCTTTCTACTGAATATTAGAATATGAATATTCAATTCTAATCATTAAATATCCTACTTTTTCTTGCTTTACAAGATTTCATGAAAAAAAGACCACCAAAAGGCAGTCTCTCAAAATTCAACCCTATTCCTAATCCCGCACTCCACCGCATTCCCATACAAATACTTCGCAACGATAATATCTACTACAGCCAAACCAACTGATTTGAAAATAATAATCTCTTCATCATTTTCGCGTCCAGCTTTTCCCCTTATAATTTAACCAATTTCGGCGTGGAGATTGCTAGTTTTATCAAAATTTGAAGGTTACCTGTTTCTAGATCCTATTCAATTAAGCAATCCTACAAATGCCTCTTTTTCCTCATCTATAAAACCTTCAAATACAATTTCTTCAATAGCATCATGATTAAATAGAAATGTATAATCAGGATCAATATATCCTTCTGGATAAAAACAGCCAATATAGTCATACATCACAAGTTCTTTAATCCCAAGTTTTTGTTTTCTTCCATAGTTATTTATGTGAATTCAGCTCGTTTTTTTGTTTTGGGTGAAAAAATTTTTAACTTGATAGCAATGTGGTGCTGCCCTATTAGGCAAATTCGACAAAGAAAAGACACCTAAAGGTGCCTTCCTCCCACTTGAACCATCTTAATTTTATTGTGTTGTTATTATATAAGAAAAGAAGACATCGCTTAAGATGTCTTCTTTTCTTGTACACTTGGTGTTAAGAAGGTATTTATTGCTTAAAAACCATAAAAAAATATAACAATCATCGAGTAAACCTATTATAGCATCAATAAATAGAGTTTTTATATGCATTTTTACATATATATAGATTTATTTATGTTTTATCTATATAGTTAAATTGTCTGTTTCTTGTTTTAATTCGTTTGTTTATTTTGAGTGCTCCAGCAATGGAGCCTTTTTTTTATGCAATAAAACATTTTCTTAGCATTACTTAGTTGATCTATATTAACTTTACCCCTTAAATTATATCTATATTTTACCAAATAATTATGTAGATAACCAGTTTTTTCTAAAAATCTAGTGAATTGATAATTTTAATGTTAGTTGTTAATACTCATAGAAAAATTCATTATGCAATGAAAATTGAGAAATCAAGAATTATAAAAAACTTATAGTATCTTTTATAAAAGCATATTTATAATTTGTATATTAATATGTTATAATTTAATTTCTAAAACTACCAAAAAAGGACTGCCAGTAATGGTGGTCTTTTTTAAATTGGTAAGATTGTACTAGGTTGAGCAAAAAAATGGAACCGAAAAAGTTATTTCTAATGAGGATAGCCTTCTTATGATGAAGTTTCATTCAGTGAATCTGCAAGCAAACATAAAAGAAGGAAAAAATTACGATTTTACTTTACGTGGATATAGAGTACCTATACTTTCATGGTTTCCAAATTTAGATGGTGCCGAACCACAAAATTAGCACTATTCTTTAATAAAAAATCCTACTCATTTTTTAATGAGTAGGATTTTTTATTAAAGAGCTATTTCGTATTAATTTGTGCCATCATTTAATATGCTATTTTTAAATGATTTCCAAATTTGATGACTAATTATCTAAATTTCTAAATTCTACAAAGCACTATCAATTAAACAATTATTAAATATATCTTCTCTCTAAAACATCGTATTATCATTAGCTGCTTCACTTGGAATCTCTTGAATTACATCCCAGTGTTCGACAATCTTTCCATCCTTGATACGAAATATATCCACTATAGCAACTCCCTTATCTTGAGAATTAGTACGAGAGTGTACATGAAGAGCAACTGTATCCCCTTCAGCTACTACACGTTTAATCTCTGCAGAGGAATTAGGATTTTTAACAAAATCCTCCTTAAAGAAATCCATGAAGGCTTTTCGTCCATCAGCAACAAAAGGATTATGTTGCTTATAATCTTCGCTAACATATTTAGGGATAATATCGATATTATGTTTGTTAAAAACTTCATTATAGAAATCAACTACCATCTTTTTATTCTTTTCATTTTCTTTTACTTCTTTTGATACAGAAGCGACATTTTCACTCTTTATTGAGTTCCCTTTGTTATTACCGTTGGAAGCTTGATATACCAAAGTCGAAACTACTCCTAAAATAAATACAGAAATAATTGTTATGATTAAACTTTTCTCTAATTTCATATATACCTACCTCTTCTACTTAAATAAGTTTTCTTCTATAAAAAGCTTGAAGAAGGAGAAACCTTCCCCAAAATGTAATGTCAGGGGTAATGTTAGGAATTTCATTTATCCTAACCTCCCCCTATACAAGGCATATTAGAAACGATTAATTCTAACTTAATACCTCATTAACAGTTGCACTGTCCACAATTTGAATAAACTTCTTAACCTTATCGTTCTCATCAAACTTATAAAGGTGACAAAAATCTGCTACAAATGACTTCCCTGTAGCTTTATATGTTCCACTATATTTTCCATAAACGATAACAGTATTGTTATTAAAAGCATAAATTTCATCTTTAGCGCTATAGTCATCCCATTCTGTGCCAAGACGTTCATGTACGTTTTTCACTACTTCATCTGGACCTATATAAGTACCTGCATACGGAAACCCAGCAGCTTCTGTCCAAGATACATTTTCACTTAAATACGTTTTGAACGCATCCAATTTCCCTTCACCAGTTAACACATACGTTTCATGTAATAGTTTTTGATATTTATTCATATCATTAACCCCAAGGCATTTCTTTTGTTACAACTTTTGCACTTAATTCTAATACACCTTTATTTGCATAGCCTGGATATGCTGCTTCAAGTTTTGCCACAAAATCTTTTGAAGTTCCACTTTCCTCAGAAGCTTGAACCGCCGTTCTTAGATAATCCATTGTCGCAGTAAGTGCTTGATTATTTAGGGATTTTTCGATTGATCCATGGCTAGGCACAATTATGTCAGCATGTAATACTTTCAAGTTCTCAATCCATGCCTCCATATCCGCTTTTGAGCTAGTATCCGCTAAGAATACATGTATTTCGTTAAATACATCGATACCACCAATTAATACTTTTAGTTCTTTATTAAATAGGCTAGTTCTGTAATGATCTAAGCCTACTAGTTCAAATGTTAACCCCTGAAAATCAATCGCTTTTTCTTTAAATACTTGAGGTAATACCACGTTACTTGGTGCATTTTCTCCAAGGACGTCTTTCCAAACTTTTAATTTCCCTAAGACAGAATGAACGATATGTTCAACAGTAGACTCTGTTGCATACGCTATAGCTTCTGGGTAAAAGGCTTTAATGCTCTCTAATCCAAAGTAGTAGTCTGGATCCCCATGAATAATAAAGATTTTATCTAGAGATAAGTTGTTTTTTTTCAAATACTCTACAATTTCTTTCGAATCAGACTGCGTAAATTTTGAGTTTATTAAAAATGCATGTCCTGCTTTCTCAACTAATGTTGCTGTGACCATAAAGCTTTTTTCGTCCGAACTAAACACCGTTAATTTCACATCTTTTTGATTTGTATCGATTGTTTTAAACATAGTATGTTATTCTCCTTTTGTTAAAGTTATTAACTAATCATCATATTTTTATCTTGTTCCGATAAAGTGAAACTTTAATCAGTGGGGGTTTTGTTCATCCCCCCACTGATTATTAGTTGAACCAATCGGACTTTTACGGACAGTTGATCCCCCACCTAACTTCTTTGCTTCCACTGAATTTTGAGGTGGGGGTCTTACTGCCCGTTAAAGCGGGATAAAATCTCCCACTCCCATTTATCTGAAAGTGTAATAGTACTGGCGAATATTCCGGAGATCAATGTCAGGTGGTCTAAGATAACATGTTTGCTACTGTATCCTAAATTTTCTTAATATAAATTTTTAAAACGCGCTTCAATTTTATCCGGTGTCATTACGCCACCACCAATAGGAATAATTTGATTATCCTTTTGTAAAAGTAATGAAGGATAGCTATTAACACCAAGGTGTCGAACTTTATTGAAATCATTTTGGACATCTATTATTGTTTCTTGAGCGTTTAAACGTTCTAACACTTGTTCAGGGTCCAAACCATGCTCGATTGCAATCTTGCGATATGTTTCAGGATCACTCAGACTTTGGCCCTCATAATAAAACGCTTTTTGCATAGCCGAAGTGAATTCTAATAAACGGTCTGGCGCTAATGAGCGTAAAGCTGAAAAGCCAATTGCAGCATCTTTCGAATTCATTTTAAAAGTCCCTTCCTCCACTAATTTTTGATATGAAGGACCAAATTCAGCACCTGTAAGTTGATTAATTCTTTTATTTCCTTCTTCTATATATGAGAAGTTTTTCATTGGTAAATTATCTAAAAATAACCCTCCACATAAAACCGTTAATGGTACTTCAGTGTGGTTTTTGTAAAATCCTTTAATACTTTCTGAAAAACCATAGCACCATCCACAATATGCATCCCATACGTAAATAAGATTATCTTGTTTCGTCTCCATTTAAATCTCCTACCTTTTTTTATTATCCAGCTCAACTAAATTTTTGGTTTATATAGGTACATCTTTTTATACCTTGTTCTTTTTTAGATACCTTACTATATTTCCCCAAAACTAATATTTCCAAAGAAAGATCCACCAAGGTTTTTAACAAAAGATAAAATTGCACCTTATTGCCCCGTAACAGAAAATACTAAAGCTTAGAATATGCATTGATTTGAATGTGTTAGTAACTTTCTACACCGGGTAGCAACGTATGGACCACCATCCTTAATTAAATATATAAATCATATTTTTAGCAGATATTAGTTGTAACTAAATTAATTACATCTTTATGTAACCATTTTAGTTACAACTAATATAGAAGTCAATTCTTTTTTTCGAAAACATTAAATTTCTACATTAATCTACAACCAATCCCACTCTTTAAAAAAATATATCAACGATTATTCGATTATATCGATCGTAACTCCGAATATATCAACGTTTCGACACAACATATCGATTTACCGACAAATTTCGAGCGCGTTATCTCCTAAACTAACAACCAATCCCACATCACGTTCACCTACAAAGAAAAAAAGCACCAGGTCCCCCCGATGCTTTCCCCCACTCTAAAACAAATGACAAGCCACCTGATGCCCCTTCGCAATCTCAACCATCTTCGGTACTTCCTGTGCGCATTTTTCAGTGGCGAATTTGCAGCGCGTTCTGAATTTGCAGCCGGATGGTGAGTTGAGTGGGCTTGGTACTTCTCCTTGCAAAATGATCCGTTCTTTGCCTATGTTTGTTGGATCTGGTTCTGGCATGGATGAGAGTAGTGCTTGTGTGTATGGATGTGCCGGTTTTGTGTATAGGTCTTCACTGTCGGCAATTTCTACTATGTTTCCTAAGTACATGACTCCGATGCGGTCTGATATGTGTCTTACCATAGATAGGTCATGTGCGATGAATAAATATGTGACTCCTGTTTCTTCTTGGATGTCTTGCAGCATGTTTACGACTTGTGCTTGGACTGAGACATCGAGTGCTGAGATTGGTTCGTCACATAGGATAAAGTCTGGTTTTACAGATAATGCACGCGCGATGCTAATGCGCTGGCGCTGGCCTCCGCTAAATTCGTGCGGGTAGCGATATAAGTGTTCTTCTTTTAATCCTACCTTTTTCAGAAGGTCTAAAATGATTTCTTTTTGTTCTTCTTTTTCGTAAGAACCGTGAATGTTCATCGGTTCGCTAATAATTTGGAATACATTCATTGCCGGGTTTAATGATGCGTATGGATCTTGGAAAATGATTTGCATTCGTTTTCGATATTCTTTTAGTTCACTTTCCTTTAAACTTGCGATGTCTTTTCCGTCGAATAAAACGTTACCTGAAGTGACATCGTGTAAACGAATGATGCTTCTTCCTGTCGTTGATTTTCCGCAGCCCGATTCTCCTACTAGTCCGAATGTTTCACCCTTTTTAATTGTAAAGCTTAGGTCATCGACTGCTTTTAATTGCTCTGTTTTTCTGCCGAATAGTCCTTTTTTAATAGGAAAATACTTTTTTAAGTTCCGAACTTCAATTAAGTTTTCTTCATGCATGAAAATCACCTACCGCCCTATCGTTTAGCCAGCACATGGAACGTCTTTCGTTTCCGATTTCAAAATATGGTGGACGTTCTTTTTCACAAATGTCCATCGCATGCGGGCAACGCTCTGCGAATGGGCAACCTTGTGGCGGGTTTAATAAGTTTGGTGTTACACCTTGAATAGGAGCGAGTCTTTCTTTTACGCCGTTCGATATTTTTGGCAGAGAGTTTAATAGTCCTTTCGTATATGGATGATTCGGCGATTGGAAAATATCAAGTACAGGTCCTTCTTCCATAATAAGCCCGCCGTACATAACGATAACGCGCGTACAGTTTTGCGCGACGATTCCTAAGTCATGCGTAATAAGAAGTAACGCCATATTCGTTTCGTTTTTTAAGTTTTTCATTAAATCTAGTATTTGCGCCTGTATCGTTACATCAAGTGCAGTCGTCGGTTCGTCAGCAATAAGAAGGTCCGGATTACAAGACATCGCCATTGCGATCATAACCCGCTGCTTCATACCTCCGCTTAGTTCATGCGGATATTGTTTCACCCTTTCTTCTGGTGAAGAAAGACCGACTTGTTTTAACAAGTTGACCGCGATTTGCTCTGCTTCTTTCTTTTTCACTTTTTGATGACGTATAATTACTTCCATCATTTGTTTCCCAATTTTCACGACCGGATTTAGCGCTGACATTGGGTCTTGAGAGATAAGTGAAATTTGATTTCCTCTAATAGAACGCAATTCTTTTTCAGATTTAGAAAGTATGTTTTCATTATGAAAAAGGATTTCCCCTTCTTTCACTTTTCCTGGTGACGTAACGAGAGACATAACGGACTTCGCCATTACACTCTTTCCGCTTCCAGATTCCCCAACGATACCAACTACTTCTCCTTTATTTAAGCGAAATGTAACGCCGCGAACCGCTTCAACTTCGCCACTTTCTATGAAAAAAGAAGTCTTTAAATTTTTCACTTCTAGTAGTTTTTCAGACACGCTTCTCACTCCTTTCACGTAACACTTTAGTTTTCATTTCCAGCTCCTTTTGGCGCGAAAGCTTTCTTCAATGCTTCACCAATTACGTTAAAACTAAGTACCGTTAAAAGGATAAGGAATCCTGGGAAGAGTGTTAAATACCAAGCTTCACCAATATATCCTTGCGCATTGTTTAGCATGCTGCCCCAAGAAGAATCTGGTTCTCTAATACCTAAACCTAAAAAACTAAGTGATGATTCCATTAAAATCGATGTCGCAATTGTTAATGTCGCAGCGATAATAATGGTTGATAAAATGTTAGGAATGATATGTCTTACAATAATCATAAGTGATTTTTGTCCTGATACTTTTGCGTATAAAACGTACTCACGCTCTTTTACAGATAACGTTTCTGCCCTTACAATACGGGCGGTGTCCATCCATGTTAGTAATCCGATAATAAGAACTAACGTCGTAATTCCTGGTTTTAAATACGCATTTAATAGTAGCATTAAAAAGAATGATGGAATTGACATAAGTACTTCAACAACCCTCATTAAGAAGTTGTCTAACTTTCCACCAAAATATCCGCTAATTGTTCCAACTGCGGTACCGATTGTAATAGAAACAACCATCGCAAGAAAACCGACCGCAAGTGAAACTCGTCCACCATATAACGCTCTCGTTAAGTAATCTCTTCCGTAATCATCCGTTCCGAAAGGATGACTCATACTTGGTTCTTGTAAGCGATCTGGAATCGACATTTTGCTAGGATCGTACGGCGATACGAATGCGAAAATTGATGCGACCGTTAAAATCGCAAGTATAATAACTCCCATTGCAACAAACTTATTTTTCGTAAAGCTATGTTTTATCGTTTGAAATCTCCTATTATTCATTCCAAATCACCCCCTCATTCGAATGCGCGGATCTACTACGCCATATAAAATATCAGCAATTAAGTTACCGAGAATTAACATGAATGATGATAGTAATGTAATTGCCATGATAATCGGATAATCAAATCTAAAAATAGCATTTACCCCAAGTGAACCAAGACCCGGCCATGAAAATACTGTTTCCGTAATAAATGCTCCGCCTACTAAACTTGGAATCGATAATCCGAAAATTGTAATGATCGGTATTAATACATTTCGAAGTACGTGATTAAATAACACCGTTTTCTTTGAAGCGCCGTACGCATATTGAATTTGTACATATTCTTCTTCTAATTGCTGAATCGTACTTGAACGAATATATCTCATATAAACAGATACGTTTTGGAACGCTAGCACCATGCAAGGTAAAATGCCGTGTTGCACAATATCCCAAACAGAATCTTTACCTACGGTGCGCATACCCATACTCGGAAGTAGGTCCAATTTTAAAGAGAATAAGTAGACTAATAGTAGTGCAAACCAGAAAACCGGCATAGAAATACCAACGTATGAAATAAAGTTTACAATGCGGTCAAAGAATGAATTCTTTTTCACACCTGTAAATAGTCCAAGTGGTATTGCGATTACGAATGAGACGAGTAAAGATGATCCCATTAAGCCGATTGTTGCGAGTAATCTTTCTGCGATAAGATCTAAAACAGGACGATGATTTTGAAGTGAGTAACCAAAGTTCCCTGTTAAAATGTTTTTTAACCATAAAAAATACTGCACGTAAATTGGTTGATCTAGTCCTAAACTTTTGCGAATACGCTCCACATCAATTGGACTCATATTTGGCGTTACAAAGTTTCGAACAGGATCCCCCGGCGCTAGCTTTATTAATAGAAAAGAAATAATAGAAATAACGAATAAAAGCGGAATTGCATTTAAAAGCCTCTTCGCAATTACTTTATACACAAACTTCCCCCCTCAAGCTAAAGAAGCTGATTTCCACCAGCTTCTTTATTGTTTCTTATTTCACTTCATAAATCTTAGATAGATCTTCAAACATTGTGACAGGAATTGCTTTCGCTTCTTTTAATCCATCAAACTTTTTATCTACTGCAATAACTGCTTTCGGATACGCAATTGGTAGATAAGGTACATCTTCTCTAGCTGTTTCTTGAATTTTATGGTATAGCTCTGCACGTTTTGTTTTATCTGTTTCAACTGCAGCTTCTTCCCATAACTTATCGAAATCAGCGTTTTTATATCGTGCATAGTTGTATTCAGCATTACTTAAGAATAGGCTTTTATATGAATCTGGCTCAGGTCCCATTATGTAACCACCAAATGTAATGTCATATTCTTTATTCTCTTTATCTAAGCCTTTTTCACTTGCCGCACTAGCATCTAATGCATTTAGTTCAACTTCTAAGCCAACTTCTTTTAATTTTTGTTGTGTATAAAGCGCTAAGCTTTCCATAATTTTATTATTCGTGACATACATCACACGTACTTTTTCTTTATCTTTCACACCAGCTTTTGCTAATAAATCTTTCGCTTCTTTTTTATCATACTTATAGCCTTTAATATCTTTCGCATAATACATAGCGTCTGGCGTTAAGATTGAATTTGCTGGTTCTGCAAATTCACCCGAAACGAATGCTGAGTTAATCATTTCTTTTTTATCTAACGCATGCGCAATTGCTTGGCGCACTTCTTTTTTCTTCATCAAATCTGTATTCATGTTATAAGATAAGTAGAATAATCTACCTTCAGGGAATGTCACCATTGAGAAGTTCCCAGTACTATCTAGTTTTTTAAAGTCTTGCGGCTCAATCATTTTCATGTTGATTTGACCATTTTGCAGTGAAACATTTGCTGTATTACGGTCTTTTACAACGCGGTATACGATAGAGTCTAATTTAGCTTTCCCACCTACATAATCATCAAATCGATCTAATGCAACATACTCATCTGATTTATACTCTTTAAACTTAAACGGCCCTGATCCTACAGGCTGTAAGTTTTTCTTACTCTTCGCTAAATCTGCTTCCCCTTCAAATACATGTTTCGGAATTGGGAAGAAATCATTCATTACACCTTCGAAAGATGCGCTTACTTGTGGTAAAACGAATTGAGTTGTTAACTCATCTACCTTTTTCACCTCAAGCGGCTTTCCTTTAAAAATAAAGTTTTCACGACTTGAGCTATTTTGCTTCTCATCCAAAATAGATTGGAATGTAAATGCTATATCGTCTGATGTAATTTTCTTACCATCATGCCATTTCAAATTATCTTTTAATTTCAATGTCCACGTTAATTGATCTTCTGAAGGCGTAAAGCTCTCAGCAAGAACAAACTTTTTCTTACCGTCTTCCATATGATATAGCGGCGCATATAAAGCCTGCTGCACAGTTAATGACACACGATCATTCGCATAAAGCGGATTCATCGTATCTGGATTATCGCTAACACCAATCGTTAACGTTCCTCCATCTTTCGGAGTCCCTGATTTACTAGTGCCCGCTTGCTTCGAAGAATCTTTTTCCCCAGAACAAGCCGCTAATGCAATAAGTAGTATTAGAACAAATGGTAATGCAAATAATTTCCGTTTCATCTTTTGGCCCCCTCAAACTAGTTATACCCATAAGAAAACTCGGAATTAATCCCGAGTTTTCTTATAAGTTTTAAATTACCACTACCTGTATGTAAAGTCAAACTTTTTTGTAAATGTGGAAAGTTTGAAATCTACTAATACATTCTTGCCATAAAATATATTTATAAGGAGGATTAAAAAAGAAGACCACGAATAGGTTACCTCGTAAAATGAGTTAAAAAACTAGTAGCTTACAAAAAACTCTAAAATGATTGTTATATATGACCGAAAATGTAGAATGGGATTAAAGACAAAAAACACATTTAGGAGGTTATCATGACATTTGATGAACTGAAAAAAAACAAACCAACAACCCAATGGATTGAGAATGATGAAGATGGGGAATTTTTCACTGAAGAAAATATAAGTGCAACAAATAAAGTTCTTGATACTTACATAAATAATTTAGAGAAATTGGGAAAAAATCCAACTGAAATTGAAATAATGCATGTTGTTAAAGAGGTTGTTCTTAACATAAATGAATTAAATGACGAACATGACTATTTTATTGAAACAATGGAAAGAGAAGATCTCTATGAATTTATCGATACAGCAGCACGAATAGCTGGCTTAGAATCCGAGGAAGATATAACAGAAGAATGGCGAGAATGGTAAAAAGTTGCCCCTCTAATAATTAGAGGGGCAACTTTTTTCATATACCAATTGAATGAATGATTTGATGTCCGCACAGAATTCATACATTGCAACATAATATTAAAAGGATTCAATTATAAATACTAGCACACCCACATCAACAAAAAAGACCACCAAAAGGCAGTCTCAAAACTCAATCTTATTCCCTACTCCTTGCTCCACCGCTTTCTCATACAAATACTTCGCAACGATAATATCCACTACCGCCAAACCAACTGATTTGAAAATAGTAATCTCTTCATTATTTTCGCGTCCAGCTTTTTCTTTGCTTATAATTTGACCAAGTTCAGCGTGAATGGCGTTTGCTTTGAATAGACCTTCTTTTATCGGAACTTGAAGGTCTCCTGTTTCGTCTAGTGCTGCTTCTTTTGATTCAACTACTACTTTGTTTGCTTTAGCTATGGCATGTGAGGGTAGTTCTTGCATGCTCGGTCTGAATGAGCCGACGGCGTTTACGTGGACGCCTTTTTGTAGTGTTTCTGAGAAGACTGGTGTGGATGCATTCGTAGTTGTGACGATGATGTCTGCTTCGCTTATTGCTTCATTCGCATTGGTGTGAACATATGCAGGTTTGTTGAATCTCTCTTGTATATACTCCGCAAATGCATACGCCTTTTCTTCTGTTCGATTGTATAAAATGACTTTTTCGATAGCTCTTACCGCAAATACAGCTTCAGCAATTCCTTTCGCTTGTTCACCCGTGCCGATAATGCATAAAGTTTTTGCGTTATGACGAGCTAAATATTTTGTCGCTACTCCTGATAAGGCGCCTGTTCGGATCATCGTTAAGTACGATCCTTCTAAAAGTGCGAGCGGTTCTCCCGTTTGAAAGTCTGATAGCATCACAATCCCGTTGATCGTTTTCTTTCCTATCTGTTTATTTTGCGGGACTACCGTTACTATTTTTACTCCAAGCGCCTCAAGCCCTTCCGCTACTGAAGGCATAATTAATGCCGTATTTTGCTCGTTCGCAAATGGTAATGAGCCCCTTATTGGTGTAATCGTTCTTTCTGCGGAAAATTCTTTTAAAGCAAGCGCCGCGTATTCAATAACTTCATTCATATTTACTAAGTTTCTTTGTTCGTTCGCGCTTATGACTAGCATATCTTTCCACCCCCTCCTCTTATCCTAACAAAAATCCTCGATTCAAATCATCTCTCGGGTCTACAACGAACTGATGAAATCCTGTAATAAAGGCATTCCCCGTTAATTTTGGAACGACAGCTTCATATGTATCTACTGCGGTTACCGACAATACTTCCCCCTCGAATTTCCCGTCAGTAATGCATTCATGGACGAAAATTTCTCCCTTTTGTAAAGCATCTTTTCCAAAAAGAGTTGCGATTCTTGCGGAAGTTCCTGTACCGCAAGGAGAACGATCTACTTGCCCATCAGCAAAGATTGTTACATTTCGTAAAGTTGCGTCTTCTCCTTTCGGTTCATCTGAGAAAATAACGCCGTATATCCCTTTTAATCCTTCTTCAAGTGGATGCTTCACTTCCATTTTGCTCTCGATGTAGTGCTTAATTTTACCGCCCCACGCTTGAATAGCAGATAAATCCTTGAAATCAACTTTCAAACCAAATTCTTTACAGTCTACTACCGCATAAAAAGCTCCGCCAAACGCGATATCTACTTGAAATTCATAGTCATCTATTTTAATAGGAACGTCTTTTTTGTATACAAATGAAGGAACATTTTCAAATGATACAGATTCTACTTCACTCCCGTTATATGTTGCATACGCAATGACTTCCCCAGCTGGGCTATCAATAATGAACTTTTGTTTTTCCCCCTTTACTTCAAACATGCCTGTTTCAATTCCAACTGTAATAACAGCGATAATACCGTGACCACACATCGTACTCCAGCCTTCATTGTGCATAAATAATACGCCAAAATCAGCGTGAGCACTTGCTGGCGGTGTAATGATACAACCGTACATTCCGTGATGCCCTCTCGGTTCATACATCAGAACTTCACGAAGATGGTCCAAATGTTTTATGCAGTACGCGCGTCTTTCCAGCTGCGTTTCCCCTTTTATTTCTGGCACTCCGCCCGTAATAATTCGAAGTGGTTCCCCAGCTACGTGTGCATCAATCGTTGTATATATTTTACTAACCTTCATTTCGATCTCTCCCCTATATGTTGATACTATTTCCAACGCAAGTATCATGCCAAAGCGTATAGCATTACTTTTTTCAAATCCCCTCAGTAATGTGTATTCTTTTTTCAACAAATTCATATACAACTGTCTACTTTTTTATACACGGCTTGGACGTTACGTTATAAAACACCTCGATAACTTTGCAATTTCACTGGTATACATATGCAAAATTCCTTTTATCATTATTATTTTCAATGTAAAGTTACTTCGCTCCCAAACATATACTGTTCAAAAGCAAAAAGGAAGTGATCCCATGTATTACGGAACAAAAGGCTGGTACGTAGCTGAACTAAAAAAATTAGGCGTACGCTATCATGAAGGACGAAAACTAGAAAGTTACCGCGGACACATCTTGCGCAATTTACTACTTGCACAACAAGAGAAATTAAAAGAACAGTAATATTCTAATGTAACGATATCGGCGATTCTCGGAATATATCAGCGATTTTTTAAATTTATCAGCGATTCAACACAATATATCAGCGATTTTTTAAATTTATCGGCAATTCGACATGCAATATCGACTTACCGACAAATTTCGCTAATTCATCTACCTAAACCACCAACCAATTACACATCAATACAAACAAAAAAGGTCACCCAAACGGGTGACCTTTCTTTCTTATTCACAAACAAGAATCTGTCTAGTAAATGATCCTTTTCTTGTAATACAGCGATCTGTAATTTCGAATCCTGCTTCATGGATCATGTCGTCCATTGTTTCCATCGTGACAACGACTACTTTTTTCGCGATGCGGCGTGCACTTGAGAGAATTGATAGTTGATCTTCTGGTGTGGCATGTGTAAATAAGTCGTACGGCATATCGATAATAGCAACGTCGTAGTTCTCAGTAATTTCCTCGATCGGCCCTTTTGTTACTGTTCCTTCAAATCCGAAATGTGCGATGTTTTTTCTCGTTCCAAGAACTACAAGTGGATTTATATCTCTACCAACGATGTTAATCCCCATAGAAAGTGCTTCTACTACTACTGTTCCAATACCGCAGCACGGGTCAATTGCTCGTACTCCCTCTGGATTTGGTACACCGATATTTGCAACTGATCTCGCAACACGTGTGCTAAGAGATGTCGAATAACTATGCGGTTTTTTTATGTGATGATACCAAACTGGTTCGCTTTCTACATAGTGCCCGAAGTACCAGCGTCCTCCAAGAGGAACAATCCCGAATACACGCTCTGGATTACGAACATCCGCTTCTCCTTCAATATGCATGCCGAGGTCTCTTTCAATAAGACGTCTTTCTCCATATTCAATTTTATTCTCTCCAACAAGGTCATTAATTTTAACGAAGATGACTTTGAACGTCGCTCCCGCCAAATCAATTTGTTCCACTTGTTTTAAAATGCTTTCTAAGTCGTCCCCTTCATACATAACTTCAATTCGCTCTTTAATAAACGCACTTCTACTCGGGTCAATTTTGACATCACTTTTTAAAATATTAACGTGGGACTCCATTCCAAAGAACGAGCGCATTTCCAAGTAACATAAAGCACGCTCCTCCTCACGAAATGCATACGTATATATACAGGCAGGTGTTTTACTATGATTATTCAATCTATTATCATCCTCTATCGTTTAAAATTGTTATGATTACAATTACTCAAATACTTTTCTTTTGTATATAAAATTAAATGATATCATATGCCGGAAATAAAGAGAAACGTTAATAAATAAAAGAGACTGCCAATGGCAATCTCTTATTATTTATTAACGGAAAGAAGACACGTTGTTACCCATTTCTTCATAGTAATCTAAAATACCTTGATAAATAGCTTCCGCTGCACTTTGTCTCTGCGCTGGTGTAGCTATTTTATCTGCATCACTTTTATTATCTACAAATGCTAATTCTGCTAATACAGCTGGCATTGTATTTTCTCTAATTACGTATAAATCGCCTTTTTTCACACCACGATCTTTTGTTCCCAGTGCATCTACAAGACGCTCTTGAATTTTTTCTGCTAGTAAACGACTTTCTGATACGTTAGGATTTGTTCCTCTTGCTGTCGCTGATTCATAGTAGAACGTTTCTGTACCTTGTCCATTTTTCTCTTCCGTGCCATTACCATGAATACTTACAAAAATATCCCCATTATTTTTTTGAGCAAATTCTACACGTTTCTTTAAAGAATCAGAAGCACTTGTTCCTGGACGTGTATCATCTGTACGAGTGAATAACACAGTAAATGGTGTCTTTTTCTCAAATATTTTCTGTAATCGTAGTGATACATCTAATACAGTTTCACTTTCTTTCTCATAATAACCTGGATTACCTGAATCCGCTCCACCATGACCTGGATCAATGATAATCGCTTTGCCCTCTAAGAAGTTACCTTGCTTGACTGGATTTAATTGATTTTTATTAACCCATTGGAAACCAGCGCCCATACGGATACGAATCCAGCTGCCGTTCTCTTCAATAACAGTTACTTGTTGTGCGTTATGTGTTCCCATTACTTTTGAAGAAGAAGAAGCTTCTGCATAAGTAGTGAATCCTTCATTAATAACTTCTGTTTTCTCTACTAAAGGTGTCCATTTATCACCTTTACTTGTTGCAATTTTGATCCATCCATCTCGTTCTTCTTTAATTTCAACCATTTGTGGATTATGCTGATTTGCACTAATCCCAGAACTTAATGATGGTGCGTGATATGTAATGAATTTTCTATCTATGTACATTTTCTTTGTTTCTACTGGACGATCACTATTCTTGCTAAATTTATCTGTTTGCGCAGTAAGTTGAGCTGCTTGTTCACGCGTAATAGAATCATTCGGTTTCCAGCCATCCTCTGTACCTAACGAAAGTTTTAATTCTACTAAAATATTAACTTCTTCTTTACCCCAATGATTCTCTAAATCAGCAAATTTTGTAGGAACTGGTCCTGTTACTTTGCTTTTCAGATTATATGCTCTTACAAGCATAGCTGCCATTTCAGCACGAGTTACTTTTCCTTCAGGATCAAATACTCCTGGTTCTCGCCCTTTAATAATATTCTCTTTTTCCATGGCTGCAATAAATGAAGCTGCCCAATTATTTTTTGCATCATTATAAGACGGCTTTGCATTTGGATCTATTTTAGCACCAATTGCTGTTGCGATAATCTTTGCTGCCTGAGCACGTGTTAAATTTCCGTATGGCATAAAGTTACCATCTGGCATACCGTTAATTACATTTCTCTCTACTAAATAATAAATTGCGTCTTTTGACCACGCACTATCTGAAACATCAGGAAATTTCTTCGTTTCTGCTAAACTACTAATTGGATGTGCTAGTAAATTTGCTGCTAATAAACCTGCGGCTATTGCTTTGTACTTCATGAAAAATAAATCTCCTCTCAAAACTTCATATTCATTCATTTTTTTAATCAAGCTAACTAAAAAATATTAACTATTAATTAATTCCTTTCATAGTGTATAACATTATATATCTATAGTAAATACGTTTCCGGCCGTATAAAAAAAAATCGCATATATATAACTTATAATGAATGTATATAAAAAGCTTTAATCAGCCCTCACCAATCGGGCTTTTACGGGCAGCCCGCCCCCATCTAACTTTTTTGCTTTCGCTGAATTTTGAGGTAGTGGTCTTACTGCCCGGCAAATAGCGGAATAAAAAAGCGATTAGGACATGTCTCCTAATCGCTTTGCCAAATAAAAAGCTGATTAAAAATAATATCTTTAATCAGCTCTCTATTATCTATGAAATTATTCTTCAATTAAATTAGACATTACATATGCATACACTAATGCTTCTGTATGCGCAATAGAACTTTCATGCGTACGTTCAAATGCATGGGAAGAATCAATACCCGCTCCAATTAACGCATGTTTCACATCAAATCCCGCGCGAATCGCAGCTGATGCATCAGATGCGTAGTACGGATAAATATCTACTTTATATTCAATATGATTCGTTTTCGCAAGCTCTACTAAATGTTTGCGCAGTGCATAATGATACGGGCCGCTAGAGTCTTTTGCACAAATAGATACTGTATATTCATCAGATGATTGTCCATCACCTAACGCTCCCATATCAACTGCTAAGTATTCAACAGTTTCTTCTGGAATGTTAGAGTTACCACCGTATCCAATCTCTTCATTATTAGAAATTAAGAAATGCGTCGTATATGGTAATGTTATGTTTTCATCTTGTAATCTTTTAATTAATTTTAATAAAATTGCAACACTTACTTTGTCATCTAAATGACGTGATTTTATGTATCCACTCTCTGTAATTTGAACGCGCGGATCAAATGAAACGAAGTCTCCTACTTCAATTCCTAATTCGCGTACTTCATCAGCTGAAAATACGCGCTCATCAATACGAACTTCAATATTTTTCTCATCGCGTTTTGCTTCACCTGCATCTTTATATACATGTACAGATGTTTGATGCATTAAAATCGTTCCTGTATATGTCTTGCCACTTGATGTTTCAATTTCGCAATATTCCCCTTCTACAGAGTTCCAGCGAAATCCACCAATCATAGAAAGACTCAGGCGACCATCAGGCTTAATTTCTTTCACCATCGCACCTAACGTATCAACGTGTGCCGTTAATAAGCGGTGCTGCGCATCATTCTTCCCTTTTACCGTTAAAATAAGAGCTCCCTTATTATTACGTTTCGTTTCTACGTTCCACTCACTGACATAGTTTTCAATGAAATTAATAATTTTTGCTGTATTTCCAGATGGACTTGGAATAGAGACAAGCTCCTTAATCAGTTCCATCGTTTCTTTCGCATGATGTGCCATTGTCGTTTCCTCCTCATTTTCTCTACTATTCAGTATACAAAATTCGCCAGAAAACCTCTACTTATATGGCCTAATTTTCTAAATTGTAGTAAAATTCTTTTTAGTATACAAAAGGAGCCTTGAAATATGAATATATCAAAAAAATATATACACATTGCACTCATTTGGTTTTTAGCATCATTATTTTGTTTACAAATCTCTTATGCCATTCATACTACTACTTCTATTACAATCGGCTGGATATTAACAGCTATCTTCTTCATTATTAGCTTCATTGCAACAAGAAAGCATAGCGTTACTCATTAACGCTATGCTTTTCCTATAAAACTATTCTTCTGAAACGTCTAATAAATAAATCCCTTTTTCAAATCCACCGCGCTCTATCTCTTTTTGCTTACGAAGGCGTTCTACATCTTCAATCGATGCACCTTCTGCACGTGCTAATGAGATGATAACTTCTAGCGCATCCGCAAGAGAATCTAGCGCATGTTCGCGTTCTTTCATAGAAGCAAATTCACGAATTTCTTCCGTTCCAATTTTCGCTAAAGCTTGTATGTATGCTTGCCCTGTTAATTTTTGTGCTGTATATGTTTTTCCAGACATTAAAATCTTCTCTGGAACACGATCTCTTACTAACTTGTTATATGCTGACATCATTCATCCTCCTATATTTAATAACATCCGAGCTCTGCTTTATAGAAAAACCATTTTTTCTTCACGCATGCACTTAACATATCAATTTCTGATTCATGTGCTCTTACAGGCGGAAAGAAATAGTGCTCTGAGTTTTCTTCCTTACCATATAGAGTTTGGTACTCATCTGGAATCGCTTCTTTTTTCACATCTTTTTCTTTCGTCACCCCGTCAGAAAATGCAACACTTGGATGTCCCTCAAAAAATAACGCAGTCCGAACTGCCAAAGATGGTGTACTATGCAAATCAGAATATGTAAGCAAAATAATATTGATAACACCGATTATTTTCTTCATGTATTACTCCTAAAAAAAAGTGCTAACACAATTATACTAAAATGTGTTAGCACTTTCTCCCCTTTATCCCGAATTAACGAGCTAATAATCAGTGAGGAATGGACAAACTTTATTCCCCTTTAAATGCTGGTAAACGTTTCTCTAAAAACGCAGCAATACCTTCTTTATGATCCGCTGTTTGTCTCATTGCATATTGACCACGCTTTTCTAATTGCAATGTTTGCTCTAAATTAGAGCGATTTACTTCACATAAAATTTGCTTCGTTTGAATCATTGCTTTAATCGGTTTTTGTGACCATTCATTAATTTTTTGTTTCACAGCCGTTTGGAAATCTTCGCCGATTACTTCATCAATTAAGGCGATATCAAGCGCTTCTGTCGCTGATAACTTCTTACCTTCCCAAATAATTTGCTTCGTCATATTTTCACCGACACGCTTTTGAAGGAAGAAATGACCGCCTCCATCTGGAATTAAAGCGATTCCAATAAAGTTCATTGCAATAACAGATGATATATCCGCCATTACATAATCAGCTGTTAACGCAATACTTAACCCAAGACCTGCAGTCGGTCCATGAATTGCACTAATAACAAGCTTTGGCATCGTATATAATGTCACGACAACTTCAGAAATGGTATTCATAATGCCATCAAACTTACTTTCATCATTACTTGAAAGCATCGATTTAATATCCCCACCCGCAGAAAAACCACGGCCGTTCCCGCATAACACAACGATATGCGCAGAACTTTCCGCTACTTCTTTCAACTTTTGTAATAACTCTTTTAAGGTCGGCTCATCTAACGCATTTAACACCTCTGGGCGATTGACCATAACCGTTGCAACGTGGCCTTCATATTTCACAACGACGGATTCTGTTTTACTTGTTATTTCCATTATATATACCCCTCTTTTCTCCATAAAGATTATACTTATATAATTATAGAAAACCACTGAAAAATCCTTCTTTTTTCTCAATTTTCTGTCTAATAATCTCGCAATTTGTACATTTACCGTATAAAACATACAATTCCGTTGAAAAATATAGAAATTAAAGTCGGTTTATCCATGCTTTTCATCTATTTACCATTACAATGAAATGGTGTATTCTTAAGTTTGATAAAAAAACAAATATTGAAATTCATTCGCCTTACTATGTAAAAAAGGCTTTATACCCATCTTTTGGGTGTTGTAATAAAGGAATGAAGAACTGGAGGAACATATGGTTAATAAGTTGAAACAAACGGATAACTACTTCCCACATTTCCTATTGCTATTCATTGTGTTTCAACCAATTTTAGATTTATTAACATCTTTTTCAATCTATATACTACACATGAGCGCAACAGTTGGAGTTGTAGTCCGTTTCGCCTTTATGCTTCTTGCATTAGGGTACCTACTTCTTCATCACAAACAACAAGATGCGAAAAAGTACATCCTCTATTTATGCTTACTCGGAATCGCACTCGCAATCGGTCTTGTAAATAATATGATGGTTAAATCTCCAGTTTCATTTGGAGAAGAAGTTAAATTCATCTTAAAGAGCGTATATCCAATTGTGCTACTCTTTGGATATATTATCGCCTTTAAAGAGCTAAAAAATAAAGAGTATGTATTCCATAAAATCATTACATATTTCTTATATGCAACTTTAATTTTAAGCATTACAATGATTGTCGCAATGCAAACTGGAACGGATTTCCCAAGCTATCCTCACTCAAAAATCGGTTCAAGAGGTTGGTTCTTCGCTGGAAATGATTTAAGTTCTCTTTTCGCCATTATGTTCCCAATCATTGTCTTATATTCGATTCATAAAACAACTTCTTTCTCGAAAATATATTACTGGATTCCAACAATACTTGCGATGTATGCAAGTATTATGGTCGGAACGAAAGTCGGATATGGCGCAATTGTTATTACATTAGGCGTAGCACTTTTCTTCTCATTCATTGAATATATGATAAATCGTAAAAAAGAAGGAAAAGGATTCACACATATTGTAAATACCGTTGTTGTCGCAGTTATACTAGGAGGTTTAATTGCTCTTACACCGCATACTCCTATCGCAAAAAATATGGGCATTCACATGCAAATATACGAATACAAAAAATCAGTACAAGAAGAGAAAGATCGAAAAGAAGGAAAAGTAATTAAAGCAGATCCAGAAGATGCAAAAAAACATGCAAAAGGTGAACTTACAGATTCTGAAGTAAAAAGTTTAATTTACAGTGATCGCGACAAATTCTTAAAAACATACAAACAATACTATAAAGACGCACCGCTTTCACAAAAACTATTCGGAATGGGTTACGCTGGTAACTACACAGATAAAATTAAATTAATTGAAATGGACTTCCATGACCTATTTTTCGCCTTTGGAATTGTCGGTTTCCTTATTTACTTAATACCTCTTCTATACTTTGGTATTAAATTATTTATCCGCATGATCACAAACTTTAAGAAAATCATGAGCGTAAAGTATATGCTATTAGCAAGCACACTCGTTCTATCACTTGGCATTGGCTTTATGTCTGGCCACGTATTAACAGCGCCAGCCGTTAGTATTTTCTTCGTTGTTATACTCGCTTATATCATTGTTGATTTTGAAATTGAATAAAAAGAAGGTGCTACGAAATATTAGTAGCACCTTCTTTTTTATTTAATTAATGTTTTACGTATTCTAAACTTTCTTTTGCAATATACGCTTCTGTTACAGTAGGATTATCTGAAATAACTTTAACCCACGCTTTTCCATTTATTATCTCTTCACCAGTAACTGTGACAACTACATTTGTATTTAAACGATACAGTCGCTCATTTGATATACTAGGATTCTTTTTCACTTCCACGTTATTCATCACACGTGCAAGTTTGTACTTGTTGTATTCTTTTTTACCTAAATAAGAATCAAAACGGTTCATATGCCCCGCTACTTTTTTACCCCAGTTCGCATCAGATGCATATTTCGCATTTAAACCAGCAGCTTTATCACCTGTATATGTTGCTGTATAACGCCAATGTCCTGGATTTAAATATCCTTCATTCATGTATAATTTTGCTGCATGTTCAATACAATCTTCTTTTGAATTGAATGCTTCTCCGTTACCATACGGACTATCGTCTGTTGCTTTTAAACCAAATAAATTATTTTTGTCTTTTGCAAGAGCGCTTGTTCCATAATAACTTTCATGAATTGCTAATGAATATAAGAATAATGCATTTACATTATACTTGCTTTCTACTTCTTTAAATTTCTTTCCTAAACCAATTAATGGAGAGTCTGGTTTAATCGATTTCACATAACTATCTAGTTGTTCAGCTGTATAATCTGTTTTCGAACGTAATGATAAATAATTGAAATATTGATAGAAAGTTTCGTCTCCAAATGTCTTTCCATCTACACTATACATTTGCTGTCCTTGCTTCATGAAAGAAGGTGCCACACCATATCTAAATTCTGTATATCCAGGTGAACTTGTATTATATGTATAATATTTATGGTATAAATATCCATCCGATTTCACATAATAAGACGACTGTTTCATTTCATTTGTAGGAATTAAAGTGATTTCATTCTTCTTCACATAACCTGTCAAACCAGAAAGTTGAACTTTCACACGATCTTCGCCAACTTCTAACACTTTCAATTCTGTTCCATACTGAATATACGTATATACTGTTGACAAATTCTCATCATAAATATTAATGATGTTTTGCCCAGTTATTCTTTTCGCACTTGCAAAACCATCTTTAATCCATAAAAATTCGTTCTCGTATTTTACCGCATTCATACCTTTATTTTGAGCAGCCGTAACCGCTTCTTTATACGTATTATACCGCTCTACTTCTTGCTCTGTTCCATTTTCTCTTACATTTGTCACAACATATTTCTTAGTTTCTACAGGATTGCTATTTCCGTTTTTTTCAATCGTCTGAAGCATGCGATCCAACATAGCTGAAGCCATCCCTCTTGTAGCTGATAAATGTGGTCTAAATGTATTATCTTCTGGATACCCTTTAATAATTTGAGTAGCCACCATAACTTGTACATGCTCTTTATAGTTAATACTATCTTTATCAGTAAAGGTAAGCGGACTTACAGCTACTTTAATATTTTTATAGTCTAACGCTCGCTTTACCATTATCGACATTTCTTCACGTGTAATCACATCATTTGGTGAGAATGTCTCGTTCGTACGACCATTAATAATTTTCGCTCCATATGCTCTACTTACACCATCATATAAACCGTAAGTCTTCGGCACATCCTCGAAATTCGAATCAGCTTTCGGTAAATTTAAAGCCCTTGCTATGAATGTAGCAAACTCTGCTCTTGTTACTAATTTATCAGGCGCATATACATTGTCTCCATACCCCATTAAAACTCCTTTAGTAATAAGTGAGCGCATATTCGTCTCAAACATATGTCCTGTAATATCATCATTTGCCGCATAACTTGAAATAGGAGTTAAAAGTAATGATCCCGTTAATGCCACTGCTGTTATACCTTTTGAAAAAGTCTTCAAGGTTATCCTCCTCGTAATCTACGAATTTATTATCACAAATTTGATTATATAATAATCACAATCATTTTAGCATAATAAATAGGAATTAAAATAAAACGTTTTTTAATTAGAATTTTCATTAAATTCAAAACAAAATAAAAGACACTTTACTTTTTTAATAAAGTGCCTTTTTCCATATGATCAATGAGTTTCTTTGTTGCCTGTTTGCCTTGCAACCGAAGCTCATCTATTGTCAATTGTAACTCTTGCTGCACAGTTCCTTGTTGCATTAATTGCTTTTTCGCAATTTCATATAAATACTCAGCACTCCATTCGCCATCCACACTTCCTATAACTGGCTGATTCACTTGACTTAAAAACGAATCAATTTTCGGATCGTATGAAATCCCGACCATTGGAGTTTTGGCTACGGCAGAAAAAACAAGTGCATGAAGACGCATACCAATTAGTAATGAACATTGTGATAAAATGAATATTTTCTCGTCGATATCCATTTTATATGGAAGCATATACGTCTCTTCTCCCATTAAGTCTACTACTTCACACGAAGCTTTTTGATCAAATGGCTCATGCATTGGAACAAATAAAATTTGGTATCCTTCTTGCTTTAATTTTTTTAATGCCGCAGCTAATTTTTTTATATAATCTTCTTTTGCATTCCAATAACGCACACTAACCGCAATTACTTTTCCATGTATCGAATGCTTTTGCAACCAATCCGATTGTTTTGTCCGTTTCCATGTTAAAACAGGGTCTGGAACAATTTCAATATCGTTTTTTATGCCAAGTTCTTTTAAATATAAAAACGAATCCTCATCTCGAACTGATACATAGGAAGCTTTTGACAAGTTCCATTTTACTAATAAACGATTATATCCTTTTGTAATTGGACCTATTCCTTGTGAATAAATGTAATACGGCTTTTTTAATAATCGAGCGAGTCCCATAATACCCGTATAATATAGAATACTCTTCGTACTTGTCTGATCTTGAAGAAGGCTCCCGCCACCACTAATAACTCCATCACTGTTTTTTATCGCATGATAAACAGCTTTTATATCCCAGCGATCTACCGATTCTACACCATACATTTCCTTTGTATATTTAGAATCATTTGATAGTACTACTAGTTCTATATCCGGGTTCTCTTTACTTAACGATTCAATAATTGATTGTAGAATCGCCTCGTCTCCAACATTATAAAAACCATAATATCCTGATAAGACTAAACGCACCCTAAATCTCCTCCAAAACTAGGTAACCGTTTATTTCATCTAACATAAACTAGTACCCATTCCTTACCTAAACACTTGATACCCTACATAGTTTCCTCTTTATCAGTTCATATGAATTATAATAAAAAATTAAATTTCTATATTTATCTTTTCAAAAATGGTATTTTATTTATTGATATCCATTTTAATTTCAAAGCACATACACCATACAAAATGGTTGTAATACTTAATGCTATACCACTGAATAATAACGTCATAATTCTTGAAGTTGTAACATCTATCACATTACATAATTCATACAATCCTAGTCCCAAAATACATGCTATTGCTAGCACACCCAAAAAGCTTTTTAAATGAATAGAATAGGCAATATAGCTTCGAATATACAAATGATTTACAATACAAATCAATACGTAAGTAATTAATGTACTATACGCCGCTCCATCTATGCCAAACTTCTGCACGAACATCATGTTTAACATGACTTTCACACAACTCGCACCAATAACAATCCATGCAGCTTGTGCAGAACGGTTAATGCCCTGTAAAACACCTATTGATAATACCATAACCGCAGTAAAATACGAACTGCCAATCATAACTGTTAACATACTACTGCCTTTTACGTCTGTGAACAATCCGACATTTAACGGTACGGTTAATGCCATCAACCATATTGTTAACGGTGCTGTCAAAACATGCGCTAGTCGATTTGTATTTTGAATTGTTATTTTCGCCAAATTTATATCTCTTTTGGCCAATGCGGAAGTTAAGAGTGGTATTAACGGAAATACAATTGCACTTGCAAAAATAACAATTATTTGCGTGAATGCAAAACCGCGACTGTATATTCCAAATTGTTCTTGAATTTCTGTTGATGATCCTTGTAATACATGCGGTATTGTAAGCGAGTCTACTAAATTTAAAAGTGGCATTGATAAAGCTCCGATAGCGATTGGGATCGATACCCGCAATATCTTTTTGCCGTTTTCTCTTAAATCTCGGAGCGAATAGGAATTGCTTTTATTGTAGTATGGACTTCTATTATATTTTATACGCAAATATATAAGCGAACTAATGACTCCAAGAAAAGAGCCAACCATCGCACCACTAGTAATAACAGTATTACTCTTATCCCATAATACTAGTATGTAAGCAATTATTAACATAAAAAACACACGTACAAATTGCTCAATGACCTGTGATACCCCTGTTGGTTTCATATCACCGAAACCTTGAAAATACCCTCTATACACCGCCATGTATGGCGCAATGAGTAATGCTAATGAAGTAATAAGCAACGGCATTCTAGTTTCTTGTCCACCAAGCATATTTGCAATTTCAATAGAAAATAATACAATGACTAAACAGCCGAAAACGCCAAATGCTATCCCAATAATTGACGCTGATTTAAATAATTTCGCAATTTCCTTTTGCTTATTTTTTTCGTTCAACTCTGCAATTAGTTTCGAAATTGCAAGTGGAACTCCGGCTACCGATAATGTAAGAGCAATCATATATACAGGAAAAACAAGGCGGAAAATACCGAGCACTTCATCTCCTGCAATATTTTGTAATGGAATTTGAAAAAAACTACCAAGCAATTTCGACAAAAAAGTTGTAATGGTTAAAATTGCTGCTCCTTTTACAAATGTTTTATTCATATTTTTTCTCTTTTCTTTTATACATATACTCTCAAACATATTGTTTCAAACGATAGGAATTCACTTTATCCCATTGGTTATCATAACAAATTTATTATAGGTTGAATACTTGGTTTTTTTTTCAAAATAGAAAAGCGAACCCATTTAAGCCTGTCTCTTCACAATATTTTTCTAATTCCTTCCATTATATATGTACACACTATAACCATTTCTGTTACGCCAAAAGAGCCCTTCCTCTCTGTCACTGCGATACATATTACTAAAAACATTATAAAAACATCCCACAACTCTACATTATAATTTATGTAAAATTGTGAGATATTCTAATTACTATCTAAACACTTAAGATTTTCAATTGCTCTTTCTGTTCATCGCTTGCCATTACTGCGATTGTTTTTTCAATACTCGGATGTACTTGCTCAAGCTTTACACTTGCTCCTACTTTATTTGATTGCTCAACAAAATTTAATAATGCCATAGCTCCTGATACATCCATATAACGCACATCTTTCATACGTAAAACAACCGGTGACTTCACATCTTGTAAAGTAGAGAAAATACGATCTACTGATAGGAAAGAGAGCGGTCCTTGAATTGTGTACGTTTCTTCTTTTTCTTTTACGATAGAAGTTTTACGTTCTTTACATTTCACCATATATATGATGAACGAAAGAATAATACCGAATGCAACAGCAATCATTAAATCAAACTTCACCGTTACAATCATCGTTACGAGCATAACAACGACATCACCTTTAGGAGCGACATGCATCTTTTTCATGCTTCCCCAATCGAACATTCCAATACCAGTTAAAATTAAAATACCTGATAATACAGCAAGTGGAATATATTGTACGACCGAACCAAGACCCATAATAAAAATAAATAAGATAACACTATGCATACATGCCGAAAGTGCCGTTTTACCGCCACTTCTTATATTCACGATAGACCTTACAGTCGCACCTGCACCTGCTAATCCGCCAAACAATCCGCTCATCATATTACCGATACCTTGTCCAACGAGCTCTTTATTACTTTTATGACGTGTACCTGTCACATTATCCATTACGACCGATGTTAACAACGAGTCAATCGATCCTAATAAAGCAATACTAAGCGCTGGTAAAATAAGTGCTGCTATTCCTGTTCCACTTAAAGATGGAATATGAAGCGTAGGTATCGCTTCTGGAATGGTTCCAATCTTTTCAATTACTTTATTTAGTGAAAGATTTCCGATAATCGGTAACTTTACTGTAAGTCCTTCGAGTAGAGAAGAAAATAAAGGAAGCAAAGCTGTCACACCGACTAGTGCTACTAAACTAGACGGAATCGCCTTAATCCATTTGCCAGAAACAATCATTACAATAATCGTTAACACAACAAGTAAAAAACTATTTTGTACGTGCTTTATTTCGCCTAAAATAATGATTAATGCAATACCATTCATAAATCCTGAAACGACAGGATACGGAATATATCGAACGTAAGAACCGAGCTTACATACACCGAATAAAATTTGAAATAACCCTGCCATCATAAAGGCAATAAAACTTGCCTCTAACCCGTGCGTCGCAATAACTCCTGTTGCAATAACGGTAATTGGTCCAGTTGGCCCTGTTACTTGCCCAGGTGTCCCGCCAAATAACGCTGCGAATAAACCTGCAAAAATCGCACCATACA
Organism: Bacillus sp. ISO11; assembly: GCF_003458115.1. Lineage (NCBI taxonomy): Bacteria > Bacillati > Bacillota > Bacilli > Caryophanales > Bacillaceae > Bacillus > Bacillus sp. ISO11. The sequence goes on from NZ_QXCO01000018.1 coordinate 64,265, forward strand.
ATCCAACAAGCGCTCCCTCAGACGTTCCTGTCGCGGCAATACCAAATGCAATCGCAAGTGGTAACGCAACAATCGCAACAGTAAATCCTGCTAAACATTCCTTTGCTATTTTTTGAAACATAAAAAAACCACCTTTGTATAAAGTCCATGTTCCATTGTACACCTAAAAAGATACATTCGTTAGCTCACTTTTTACATTCTCGTGACGTAAACGTATTCAACGAAAAGTTTTCCCCTTATCTTTGGAAACAATTGCAACTATGCTATAATGAACAAATTAAATCTTTTACTATATACTTGGAGGCACTATGCTAACTTTTGAAGAAAAATTATCGATTATTGAATCTTTCCCAGAACTAGAAAGAAAGAACGTATCATTAAAACGTGTAAACTTCCACTTTGAAGAAAGTCGTTTAGATAAAAAGAACGTTGTATTTCATTTACACCCAAATGGAAATGGATTTGTATATGCAAGCGGTATTAAAGGTTATAAAACAGATGATAAAGGCATGGTTAACATCCGTGAGTTTTCAGCAGAGGAGTTACGTTCAGTAATTGAGAAATCAATTGACCTTCTATCACAAGAAGAGGTAGTAGCACCTGTAGAACCTGCGAAAGAAGAAGAATGGCAGAACGAAGATGGTCATATTCTTACTCTTATTTCAGAGGATGACATGTGGAACGTGTACGCTGGTGTAAACTTAGACGGTACATTCAACTCTTATCCAGAAGCTGCGGAATACCTTGATGAAGAAGGCTTTTCACGCAAATAAAAATAGAAACCTATTTCATTCAACGACTTTTATAGTAATCAAAGAAGACACTTAAGGTGTCTTTTTTTGTTATATAAACTCCTTTCTCACACTATCTCTACTAATTTTCATAAAATGATTCAGAGGAGGTTTATATGAATACAACTGCTAAATTAATAAATTGGAAAGAACATGGCGATATGATTATTCTAGAATGTGAATTAAATGGAAAACGCTTCGAGATATCAACATATAAACAAAGAATATATAATGCACACCTTTTATCAGCTGACGTTTATATTCGTTTAGACTCATCTGATAATATAATTGGAATAAATATTTATAAAAAGTAAGAAAAGCCCCCTATTCCGTAGGCGGGCTTTATCTTTATTACACAACATCAGAGTATACTCTCTTTTTTTCATACAGTTTATGTAATTATACATATTCATCAAAAAATACACTAAATGAATATTACATGTAGTAAAATATAACTTGTGGGCACGTTCTATAAAGCAGATTCTTTTAAAAGGCGTAACATATCAATTATTATAGGGGATGTGGCGTCACTTCAATATTGATCTCAAATCTCTTGTCTTTTGTGAACTAACAATCTAGTGTATATAGACGATTCTGCTTTATAGTATGTGTTTACACTCATAACAAAGGGGTAATGGTAATACGGATAGATTCGTATGAAATGAAATGGTTCAAGTCGGAGAGAGGCACCTTAAGGTGTCTTTTCTTTTTGGACATTACATCCATTTTGTTTTTCCACCTTATTTCAAATGCGCTAATTAACCTTCAACAAGAAGAAATGAGAATTAACAAAGATATTGTTTCTTCTGTTTAATATAGAAAAATGAAGGGTACCCCATAGATATGGGGTATCCTTCATTTTTTATTTTTTCGCACCTTTCAATGACTCCCTCAGCACAAATTTCTGCAACTTCCCGCTCGCATTACGAGGGAGTTCATCTACAAATAAATAATGACGCGGACGTTTATAATCTGCTAGTTCATCACTTTCTTTGCAATACGTTTCTAAATCAGCTTCTGTTATCGTTTCATCTTTCTTCACAATAACCGCCACAACACGCTCTCCCCATAATTCATCTGGCTCACCAAGTACCGCCACATCTAATATACCTGGATGACTATGAAGGAAATCTTCAATTTCACGAGGATAAATATTTACGCCACCGCTAATTACCATATCATCAACGCGATCAGCAACGAATAAATAACCGTCTTTATCAAAATAGCCTAGATCACCCGAATGATACCATCCTTTATACATCGATTTTTTATTCGCTTCTTCACGATTATGATAGCCAGCCATCATAGTTGGGCCGCGCAAAATAATTTCTCCCACTTCATAAGGAGGTAATACATCCTCTGGTTCTGCCGGTGCCTCCTCGTTCGGTTTCACAATACGAACTTCATGGCTAAAGCATGGCGTGCCTGCTGAACCAGCTTTCGTAATTTGATCCTCCTCTACAAGAAACGCAACAACTGGCCCCATTTCTGTCATTCCGTATATTTGAACAAGATCAATATAAAGACGTTCTTTACATTCTTTCACTAACGCCGGTGCCATTGCTGCTCCACCATATATACCGATTTTCATTGACGTTAAATCATACTGAGCTAAATCTTTTTGCAACAACATATTCCACATCGTCGGCGCTGCAAAGAACGTCGTAATCTTTTCTTCTTGAATCGTATGTAATACTGTTTCTGTATCAAAATGATGCAAAATAACATTCTTTCCGCCAACTTGAATGCGTGGTATGATTCCGGCATTTAATTCACCACAGTGATATAAAGGCGCCACAACAAGCCCTACACTATCTCTATTATATTTAAGGAAATACGTACAAATCATACTATGCTCAGTCATTTCGCGATGACGATGTAATACGCCTTTCGGATGACCTGTCGTACCGCTCGTATAAAGCATTGAACAATAATCCATTTCATCAATTTCGATATTTACTTTCTCAGAAGATGCTGCATTCACTTTTTCATGGTAGGAACTTGCATAGGAAGGTTTATCGTTTTCTATAGACCAAAAAGATGTATTTGGAAAATCTCTTTCAATTATAGCAACAGTTGACTCAACTGCTTTTTCAAAGACAACGACTTTCGAGGATGCGTCCTGAAGAATATAAGATACTTCTTTCGCCTTTAAGCGGAAATTAATCGGGTTAAAGATCGCTCCGATTTTCGCACAGGCTAAGTAAACGTTTACAAATTCACGGCAATTATATAAGTAAACAGATACAGTATCTCCCTTTCTTACTCCGTCTTCTAATAGAGCGTGCGCTGTTTTATTTATTTGTTCATCCCACTGTTTATACGTCCAGCGAATATTCTTTTCAGGTTCCACTAACGCCTCTTTATTCGGATACTTACCAACTGATAAATCAAAAATTCTCCCTATCGTCATGTACATGCCAACAATTTCCCCCTTTTCTCTTTCATAAATCTATCATTTCGTCCATAAGTAGACATTGTCCTTTAATGATTTGACTAATTTTTCTGATTATTATCGACATAGTTTTACATACGATACCGCTAGACGGTAAATGAAATTATATCAGCGATTTTCCAGGTATATCGACCGTAACTTGAAATATATCAGCGATTTTCAAAATATATCAGCGCAACTCGAATTATATCAGCGATTTTTCGAATATATCGACTTACCGACAAAAACTGACAAGATATAATCGGACCGCCCGTTACTGCAGGATAAAAAAGAGGTTGTTCCGACTCGGAGCAACCTCTTTCTTCTTATGCAAATAGCTCTTCTAAAATTTTCAGTTTATCTTCTGTATATTTCACAAAGCCATCGTTATATGATTTTGGATCTTTCGGATTTGCGAAGTGAGTAATTGCTCCCGTCTTCGGATGAACAAATTTACTTGATGCACCACAGCCAAGTCCGATAATTGATTGTACTTCTTCCATAATGACAATGTTGTAAATACTTTCTTGCGTCGGCATTGCATAACCAACGTTCTCTAAGTTACCTAAAATATTCTTTTGACGATATAGGTAATATGGTACGTAATTATGCTTTTGCGTCCACTCTTCTGCTTCGTGCATCATCGCTGTAATTTCTTCGCGACCTGCTACTTTATATTTACGTTTGTTTTGCGTCATTTCAGAAGCACGTTTAAATGATAACGTATGAACTGTTAATGATTCTGGCATTAACTTTTCTGTTTCATCTAACGTATGTTTGAAGATATCTAACCCTTCACCAGGAAGACCAATAATTAAGTCCATATTAATATTGTTCATTCCCATTTCACGAGCTAAATGGTATTTCTCAATTGTTTCTTCTACAGTATGATGACGTCCAATTGCTTTTAGTGTCTCTTGATGGTATGACTGCGGATTAATACTAATACGGTCAATATTCCATTTATTTAACACTTCTAGCTTTGCTGGCGTGATCGTATCTGGGCGACCTGCCTCAACTGTTACTTCACGCACATTTTTCACATCTGGGAACGCTTCATACATTTCTTCATACAGCATATCCATCTCTTCTGCTGTAATACTTGTAGGTGTACCGCCGCCGTAATAAATCGTCGTAACTTTTACACCTTTTTCTTTTAAAAACTTACCAATTTCACGAACTTCATAATGTAAACCACCTAAGAACGAATCAACAGAGCCTTGGCGTCCATTAATCGCATAAGCCGGGAATGTACAATATGCACATTTCGTTGGGCAGAACGGAATACCGATATAAATACTTACTTCTTCTTTCAAACGGTATAAATCCGGAACAACTGCTAATTGGCAATCAACAATGCGCTGAAGAAGTTCAATTTTCTCTTCATGAATTAAATAACTTTCACGAAGCTCTTGATGCGCTTCTTCTTTTGACATACCATTTTGAAGCATTTTATGAAGAAGTTTCGTCGGACGTACTCCCGTTAAAATACCCCAGCTTTGTTCAATACCAGTTAACTGCTGAAGAACAGAAAGATATACATAAGAAACAACGTGCTTCACTTGCTTCATACGCTCTTTTTCATCTGTGAAAGCAGATAAATCTTTCGAGAATGTTTCTTCATACACATTTCCTGTGCTAACATCCGTTAATCGAGCGGATGCTTTCACATTATCCTCAATGTGTATATCAACGATAAGATTTGCTTCCTCTTGTTCAAATCCAATCGTACTATCTTCAAAAAATAAGCCGCCAATATTTTGTAGCGGACGTAAAAAACGATCATCTTGTAACGTTTTAATTGAAATTAACAACATTATCACCTTTTCATTTGCAAACTCTCTTTAGTTTACTTGAAGGGCGTTTACAGGTCAATACAGAAGGTTTTACCTGTTTCTCTTACATTTTTTCAAATAATTCTTTTTATGAATATCGCTCATGTATATAGACATCATCATTTTCTCTTGTTAAAATTTATTAGTACTAAAATCGATACATAGTGAAAATACAATATAAAAAGGAGGAATGTTAACACTAGATTCCATAATCTAATGTGTTAAAAAAAATATGAAAAAGAAATTTTATAGTGTTTTAACTCTCTCTCTTGCATTACAAACTGTTCTTGCACCTACTTATTCATTTGCAGAGAGTGCTGAAAAATCCGCTGAAGTATACACGGAAGATCAAGTTTTTAAAAGTATTAAAGAGCATGTTAATGAGCATAGTACTCATGAAGAAGATATCGAGGTTACTAGCCAATTCCTACTATACACTTCAAAAAAACATTCATTATATACCGCGAATGATTTAAAAAACAAATCGAATATCGAGATTACAGAACAAGTCGTAACGGCGACAAAGAAAAAAGGAAATGCTTATTACATAACGACGCCAACTGGCGCTGGATGGATAGATAACAATGATAATAGCTTAGAAGTTCAAGAGATTCATAAACTATCTAATCAAAAATTAATCGTAAAAGAAGAAGCTTCCATACATGCCCTTCCGTTCCAATCATTTAAAGAAGAAGGGAAACTACAGCCACAAGTCATAACTCCTACTGAACAAGCTGGAAATTGGTTTAAAGTCCAAATAAATGAAACAGCAAAATGGATTTATGCACCTTCTGCTACATTTGAAGGTACAAAAGCTTCATTATTAAAAAACAGTCGTACTGCTAAAAATAGTTTATTGAGATCGCCAGAAGCTCTACAAACAAACAATATTTATGGCGTTACATTTAAAGAAATGATTGTCCCAAAAGGAAATGACGATATTCGCCCTGGCTACCCGATGGTACCTAAATATATTACGATTCACGAAACAGCTAATACAGCGAAGGGGGCCAATGCTCTAAATCATGCAAAATTCTTAGATAATCAAGCACGCGGAACAGCTGATCGCGCCGCATCTTGGCATTTCACAGTAGATGATAAAGAAATTTACCAACATCTTCCAGTAAATGAAGTTGGATGGCATGCTGGAAATAAAACTGGAAACTATGAATCTATCGGAATTGAAATTGCCGTTAATCAAGATGGAAACTATGAAAAAGCGGTAGAAAATGCCCGTAAATTGGCAGCTTATTTAATGAACGACTTAAATATTTCTCTAGATAAGGTCCAAAAACACCAATTTTGGTCAGGAAAAAACTGCCCTGCGTTTATGATTCAACGCGGACAATGGGATGCTTTCTTAAAAGGAACTGAAACATACTATAAGGAAAATCAAAAAAATCCCGTAACTGATGACATTACAGGTGGATGGTATGAACAAGACATTCGTCAATTAGCAGCTAGAGGCATTATGCAAGGAGAAGGGAACGGCAAGTACTTCCCAGAACGTCTTGTAACGCGTGCTGAATTTGCTACACTAATTACTCGTGCTTTACAATTACCAAGTGGAAATGCTAATTTCACAGACTTAGAACAAGTACACCCATCGTTAAGAGACGGTATTAATCGTGCAGCAAGCGCAGGTATAATCCGCGGACGTGGTGATAATACATTTGATCCAAATACTACAATTACACGCGAAGAAGCTGTTATTATGATCGATCGTTCTCTAAAACACGCTGGTATTTTTGCAAAACAAGTTGAACTACCATTCGTAGACCAAAACTTAATTTACGCTAAAGAAGAAGTACAAAGAGTGTATGGATATGGAATTGTAAAAGGTAATGAATTTAATCAATTCGTACCAAAAGGACCATCACAACGTGCACACGCAGCTGCATTTATAAACAGAATGCTTAGCGTAATTGAAGCTTAACATATTTATCATTCCATATAGATATTTTCATTTTATCTGTATTCACTTAAAAGGCATCAGAGATTATATATCTCTGATGCCTTTTATACATCTTTTAGCTATTTTTAGCCATGAATCTTAAACGTATTCCTAATAGCAGAAGCATAAAACCGATGAATGGAACGTAATTCGTATTGTGTCCTGTAGCTGGAAGTTGTTGATTATTAGAAGAACCTTGTCCTTTTTCTGGTAAATTAGGTTTTTCTACTCCCTCACCTGGTTTTTCTGTTCCTTCACCCGGCTTCTCTGTTCCTTCACCCGGCTTTTCTGTTCCTTCACCTGGCTTTTCTGTTCCTTCGCCTGGCTTTTCTGTTCCTTCACCTGGTTTTTCCGGACCTTTTTCTGTATCTTTTTCATTTGTAATTTGAAGCTTTACAACTTCAATTTTTTCATTAGAAATCGTAAATTTCATTTCCTTATCGGATAAAGTATATCCTTCTGGCGCTTGGATTTCTTTTAAAGTGTAATCTCCTGGTTCTAACTTCTTAGAAGTCGCTTTACCGCTCTTGTTTGTTGTTAATGTGTCGATTTTTGTTCCGTCTTTCCAAATTTCAAACACTGCGCCTGCTAAAGTTTTATTTGTATTATTGGCATCTACCTTTGTAATTTCTAATTGACCTGTAATTTCTTCTTTCACTTTTTCATTCATAACTTCTTGTTTTACTACTTCATTTGCTACAACGTTTACTTCTACTGTTACTTCTAACGCCTTATAACCTTCTGGCGCTTTTGTTTCCTCTAACGTGTACTTTCCTGGCACTAAGTTTTCGAATTTCACAACACCTTCTTTATTCGTTGTTTTCGCTTCTCCAACTACTTGACCAGCTTCGTTCTTTAATTTAAATTCTGCACCTGCTAGAACTGTTCCACTCTCTGCATCCTTTTTGATTACTTGTAAGCTTCCTAGTTCTTTCGCATTTTCTATTTGTACTTCTACTAACTTGTTTGCTTCCACAACGACTTCAATTTCTTCTTTTAACAATTTATATCCTTGTGGTGCTTTCGTTTCTTTTAATGTATACTTTCCTGGTTCTAATTTCTGTGAAACTACTTTACCAGTTTTATCTGTTCGTAACGTATCTACTTTTTTACCATCTTTATACACTTCGAATTCTGCATCTGATAATACTTTCGTTTTATCTTCCGCATCTACTTTCACGATTTCAAATTGACCTGTTACTTTTTCGGGGATCTTTTTATTCACCACATCTACAGTCACTACTTTATTAGCCTCTACATCAACAGAAACTGAACTAGATGATAATTCATATCCTTTCGGTGCTTCTACTTCTTTTAATGTATAGCTTCCAACTGGAAGTTGTTTCGATAAGGCTTCACCTTTATCATCTGTAACAATTGTTTCCACAACTTTCCCATCTTTATCGATAACATCAAATTTTGCACCTGGTAGAAGTTGACCAGATTCACTATCTTTTTTCAATAATTTAAATTGGCCATTCTCTACTTTTCTCGTATTCTTCATAACAAGTTCAATTACGTTTGTATTATCAATTGTTACTTTGACTGGTGTATCAACTTTTATATATCCTTCTGGTGCATTTATTTCTTTTACAAAATAGTCACCAAGTGGTAAATCTTTAACTTCCGCAATACCCTTTTCGTTTGTTGTAACAGTAGCCACAACGTTATTATCTTTGTCTATAACATCAAATTTTGCGTCTTTTAAAACAATGTTTTCATCGTTTTCATCAACTTTTTTAATTTGTAAATGTCCTTTTTCAGTTGCTGGCTTATTCCACTTTGGCCAGTTAAATTTAAAGTTATGAACCTCAAAACCATCTCTTTGGTGTAATCCTCCAACATAGGCTTGTCCATTAATAGAACCACCTTTTGTTTCTACAACTGCATTAGGTGCAAACACACTACCTACTACACCATAACCTTTAGTTGTTATCTTTTTAGCATTAGGGAACACCCAAATGACTTTACTAGCTAACTCAGTGAAGAAGGAATTAGGGTCATATGCTTGAGAGGTATTAACTAATGTGAACCCGCCCTTATCTGTCGTATCATACAGGATTGCACCGCCACCAAAATTAACTTCTTCTGCATCTGAATGAATAACAATAAAATCTTTGTTACTTACATTTGGAAGATAAACATCCTTTACATTGAATGGTTCTTGCCCTTCTAATCCTGAAGAGACATAAATATTAGGGTTATTTACATCTTCACCGATGCCAAAGCTCATATTAGGTTTTGGCTTATCAGTCTGTAGTTTACTTGCATCCCCGATTACACCATCAACGTCTTTTCTAAATTCTTTAAACTTAGCATCAATCTCCGCTTGCTCTTTATAAGAGATACGGTCATATGATGTTTTCATTGCGCCATCTGGGTCACCGTCTTTTGTCATCGCCACTGTTCCATCTTGAATAATTACTTGTCCTGCTCCCGCTTTCGTAAATTGACCGCCTAGTAATAATGATGGATATCCTTCATCTACCCAAGTTGCTCCAGCTAAGTTATTTGCTCCAGTTGCAGCCGCTACGACTGTATAACTTGATGCGTTCATATTTTTCTGAACAGCCATCGCACCTTCAATATCCGCACTCGTTGCACTATGATCTCCAAAAATGATGGCGTTGTAATAAGATACATCACCTAAACCTTTTAATTCTGTTGTAGCTGCCTCTGCTTTAAATGGTAAATGGATTAAAAAATTCATACATATTAGTAATACAACTATTAAACTACTACTTAACTTTTTAATTTTTTGATTAAATGATTTCCTCAAGAAATTCATTCCCCCTTTTAAACTTCCTAAAACCACAAAAAGAAGTACATATCATATGTACCAAACCTTACTCACATTAACTTAAAATAATCCATTTAAATAAAACAAAGAAACACTACAACTACTTAATAAGATTGCTACAATTCATTTTTGAAATAATACGTGAACTAAACTGTCATGCGGAAATACTTTTACGTATGGGAGCCCAATAAAATTAATCTGAAGAATATTTCATGTGGTGTAACTGTTTTGGCAACATCATCCACTTTACATTAGTTTTCTAAAGGATTCAAGTGAATTGTATAGATTTCATACACAATTCATATTTTAAAACGCTTTCACTGTTTTTAATAAGATAAACAAAAAAACGTAGCCAAAAAGCTACGTTTTTCTTTCATCGTTTCGGTGTATTTTTATGATTCTTCAAAAACGGAAGCGGGAATTGCTTACGGAAATGCTCTTTAATCATATACTCTACACCGTTTTCACTATTTGTACGTGTGATCCAATCTGCTGCTTGCTTTAATTCTACAGGCGCGTTCCCCATCGCTACCCCAAGTCCCACGTTTTCAATAACCTCTAAATCTTCCATACTATCTCCAATCGCAACCATTTCATTTAGCGAAATATTTAAATGCTCTCCAAGCAATTGTAATCCACGTAACTTTGATACATTTTGCGGTAAAATTTCTATTCGTTTTGAATCACATTCAACATACTCTACATCTTGGAATGCTTTTCTTAATGTGTTCAGTCCTCTTTCTTTTTCACCTTTACTTTGGAAAAGAACATCAATTTTTGGCGCCGCTACCGGATGGTCCCGAAGCGCATCACCTAACGAATCTACAAATTGAACTGGATAAAATAACGGATCTGCGCTTGATAATACAGTGCGCGCAATTAAGTTTGGTGTATTTCTCTCACGATTTCCTATCGAAAACCGTTCATGAGAAATACGTACGTTACAATCAAAGTGCTCTAACACTTGCACAATGTTAAAAGTCTTCTCTTCAGACAATCTTCTTTGAACGTACGGCTTATCTAACGTTGCTGAAACGAAAGCACCACCATGTGTCACTAATATAGAATCTAATTTTAACGCCTTTGCTACTTTATGAGCGGATTGAAAATTACGACTCGTAAATAACGTAACGTATACATCTTTTCTTTTTACAAATTCAATTGTTTCTCTTAATCCTTTTGCAATTTTTCCATTGTTGTATAGTAGTGTCCCATCTATATTAAGAGCTAGTAAGCGATAAATCATGTCGCACTCCCCCTCTTCGCTGTTGTACTCTATCCATAATTTATGAAATAAACCCGATAAATAGAACGAGTTAGAATTACTACTGAAAATTTGGTTTACTATATACATATACACTTAGTAAAGGAGATAGTACAATGCAGGCACCTCCTTCCTTTTATGAAGGCGATACGTTAGAAGTCGCAAAAAAATTACTCGGGCAAAAACTTGTTCATATTGTAGACGGAATAAAGCGAAGCGGAATCATTGTAGAAGTAGAAGCATATAAAGGCCCAGATGATAAGGCCGCACATAGTTACGGAGGCAGACGAACAGATCGCACAGAAGTTATGTTTGGTGCACCAGGGCATGCTTACGTATATTTAATTTACGGTATGTATCATTGCTTTAACGTTATTACAGCGCCAGTGGGCACCCCGCAAGGTGTTCTCATTCGAGCTCTTGAGCCAGTAGATGGAATAGAAGAAATAAAACTAGCGCGCTACAATAAGACCGAAATTACAAAAGCGCAGTACAAAAATTTAACGAACGGTCCTGGCAAACTATGCCGTGCACTTGGCATCACTTTAAAAGAACGCGGCGTATCGTTACAAAGTGATACGTTACATATTGAATTAGTTCCAAAAGAAGAACACATATCATCACAATATAAAATAACAGCAGGACCTCGTATTAATATCGACTATGCAGAAGAAGCTGTACATTATCCGTGGCGTTTTTATTATGAGGGGCATCCGTTTGTTTCAAAGAAATAAGCGATATCAACGATTTTTCAAATATATCTATCGTAACTTACAATATATCAACGGTTCGACAAGAAATATCGATTTATCGACAAATAATAACATTACGAATAAAAGAAGACTGTTCCAAAATGGAACAGTCTTTCCCTCTTACTCTGCACCTTCCGCAGTTGCAATATTATCCTCTAAATTTTCTCTTGATAATTCAGCCGCCATAAAATCTGCTGTTTCTGGAAGTGCTAAATGCATATGAGCTTTTTGACAAATTTGGATCGTGCAGTTTTCTACAACATAGTCGAAAACATGTCCGCCTCCGCTTCTTTCATCATCAATGTAATGTAAGTGGAATCCAGCTACCCCAATACCTTGTGCGTAATCTGGTGTCCAAAATCCAGCAAGCGTACCTTCTGTATTTTCAAACGAAAAGATTGGTTGCGATTTCGTCACTTCAACGAGTGGTGTATACGGTTTTTCTTGTCTTGGAACAGTTCTCGTTCTTACTTCACGGAACGTACCGTCCATTCGAATAGCGTAAAATAAGTTTTTACTTGGCATTAATTCATGTAATAACGCTTCAACTTCTTCACGATTCATCGGACGCTCTACCGTATAACTCATTTCTTTTTCAAAAAACGTTACAGTCGCAAACGGTGTTGTTTCTTCTGGCTCTACTTTTTCCGCTGAACCGTCTGAACGTAAATGATAAAATTCATTATCAAATGCAATCATTTCACCATCTAATTGATCAAATGTGCCGATGCCGAAGTCACCATGTTTTTTCAAATCTTCAAAGCTAATTACACCATCATATATACCATCTAATAGCGCAAGCATTGTAGATGTTTGATATACTTCATTACTCGTTTTCGTTTTTTTTGCATCAATATCAATTAATTGCGCAACAGTCATCTCAAATCTGCCTCCATTAGTTTAATTGGTTTGGTAATAATTTTTCGCTTAATTTAATGTTGTCACGATAGTCAATTGGAATATCAATAATGACAGGGCCGTCTGCTGCTAATGCTTCTTTTAATACCCCTTCTAATTCATCAGGCGTGTTAACACGAAGACCTAACGCCCCGAAACTTTCCGCATATTTCACAAGATCAACATCGCCAAACTCTGTAGCGGATGTTCTGCCATATTTCATCATTTGTTGGAATGCAACCATATCATATGTGCCGTCTCTCCAAACAAGATGGACGATTGGAGAATTTAAACGTACTGCCGTTTCTAACTCCATCGCTGAGAATAAGAAACCACCGTCACCTGATACGGAAACTACTTTTTTACCTGGTTCTACTAAAGTCGCTGCGATTGCCCAAGGAAGTGCAACACCTAACGTTTGCATACCGTTACTAAATAATAATCTACGTGGTTCATAAGAACGGAAACATCTCGCCATCCAAATAGAATGGGAACCGATGTCACATGTAACGGTTGTATCGTCACTAATTAAAGAACGAAGTGTACGAATCACTTGAAGTGGATGCGTAACACCTTCTGAAGGACGATTTGGAACTTCTGCTTGTTCTGATAATTTTGCGCGTAATCGTTCTAATACCGCTTCTGATTTCGTACTTAATACAAGTTTCGGTAATTTCTCCGCGATGCTATTTACCGTTAAGGCAATATCACCAATTAATTCACGCTCTGGCTGGTAATCATGGTCGATATCTGCTTGATGGTCGTCAAGATGAATAATCGTTCTGTCGCCAAGTTTATTCCAGAACTTTGGATCATACTCGATTGGATCATAACCGATAGAAATAACAAGGTCTGCTTCTTCTAGTAAAATATCACCTGGTTGGTTACGGAATAATCCAACGCGGCCGAAGAAATGATCTTCTAACTCACGTGAAATCGCACCAGCTGCTTGATATGTTTCAACGACAGGAAGTTCTGTATCCGCAATTAATTTACGAACAGCTTTCGTCACTTCATTTGTGCTCGCTCTCATACCGAGTAAAATAACTGGTAATTTCGCTGATTTTATTTTTTCTACTACATATGTAATATCATTTGTGGGAGCGATTCCAAGCTGTGGCTTAGAAAGCGCACCGATAGACTCTACAGTTGTTTCCGCAGTCATAACGTCTTGCGGAAGACTTACTAAAGTAGCTCCCGGATTTGTGGAAGTCGCACTTCGAAATGCATTACTAAGTGCTTCTGGCACATTATCAGGATGCTCTACTTCTACGCTATATTTTGTGATTGGTTCGAATAGTGCAGCATTATCCATAGATTGATGCGTACGTTTTAATCGATCCGTACGCGGTACTGCACCAGCTAAAGCAACAACGGGATCACTCTCCGCATTCGCAGTAACAAGACCTGTCGCTAAATTTGATGTCCCTGGCCCTGAAGTTACAAGACATACGCCCGGTTTCCCTGTTAATCTACCAATAGCAGCTGCCATAAATGCTGCATTTTGTTCATGACGACAAACGATTAACTCTGGTCCTCTTTCTTGCAATACATCAAATACAGAGTCAATCTTTGCTCCTGGAATACCGAAAACATGTGTAACACCTTGTTTAATTAAACAATCAACAACAAGATCTGCTCCTTTTGTTTTTGTCTTCACGTCGTTTACTTTTACACCTGTACTCAAACTAATCATTCCTTTGTTTCATAATTTGTGTAATAAAGATTTTTAATTTCACCTAGTTAATTAATGTGGTGAAGTATCATTTATCATTATATTACAAATGCATTATTTTTCCAACAATATGAATTCGATATTATTTTGACAAGATTTAAAGAATGCGCTTACAACCTTTTGTTTATCTTAAAATAACATTTTTATATCTCTTCTAAAAATGTACAAAAATACTTCCACCTATTCACATTATTAACAAATTTATAGTACCTTGCAAAGAACAATAGCAAATGATATATTTGTAAATAATGGAATAACCATTATTTGTAATTCCATTTACGATTAATATACACCCTTCAAAAGGTAGATACAGATTGTGCTGTTTAGAAAGAAGATAGGACTCTCAGCTGTAATTTATCATTTTATAAAGGAAAGTGATTGTTATGAACAAAAGTGGATTTTTGGAACAACTTAGTTCCTCTCTGCAGAATATGCCTAATTCAGAAAAGAAGGATATTATCTCGGAGTACGAAACTCATTTTATTAGTGGTAAACAAGATGGAATATCTGAAGAGGAAATTTCTAAAAAACTAGGAAACCCTAAAACTATCGCTAAAGAACTTAACGTTTCATATGCAATAAGCAACGCTGACAATAGGCGCAGCCTAAAAAACATTATGACAGCACTGTTTTCTGTTATGAGCTTAAGTGTTTTAAACTTTATCTGTATCATTATCGCCTTTTTCGTATTACTCTTTCTATTACCACTTCTTCTAGCACTTATAATTGCTACACCGTTATTAATTATTTCACCTATATTATTAATAGGGTTAGGATTCTTTAAAGGGTTTCATCAAATCAGTTATTCTGATGTTTACAATGTATTCATAGCTTTTTGCATCGGCTTACTAATATCCGTCATATCTTATCAAATGATAAAACATATATACTCACTTTTAGTTAAGTATTTAAAATGGAATTTAGCTATTTTACAAAGATACTAATGAATGTAAAAGGAGATTACTATGAAAAAATATATTTTATATCCACTCATGTTACTTACAATGTTATTTCTATCAGCTTGTTCAAACAGTGTACAGCCTAAGGAAAAAAATGATGTACAATCTATCAAAGATGTTGCTATTAAAGTTCCAGAAAATATATTTAGTTCCTCAAAGAAAAATCAAACTATTAGTGAAGACGAAATGAAACAAAATATAAAAAATTATATAGATTATAGTTGGAAGTTATCTGAAAATATAATCCCTCTCGCTTCAACAAATTCTGATAAGAATTTCACTGAATCTGACCGAGAAAAATTACAAAAACTAATTGATTTAGCGAAACAAAACGATATGAATTTCCATGAGTTTATTAGTAATAATAATTTACCTAATGATTATAAAAAACCTTCAAAAGAAATCTATGAATTTATGTCATCATCTACGGATATTTTCGTAGAGCTAGATCAAGAATTAGACAAACTCGCCCAAGATGGTAACTTATTCAATGCCAATTTTTCTTTTACGAAACGCCTTGAGAAAATAAATGGGAGGAAACAAAAAGAAATTGAAAAGTTTTTGAACGAAAAAAATATTAAAACTTCAATTAACAGCAATAAAAAAAATTAACCGATGTGTTACATATCCCTTTCAAAATAATCAATAAGAAATGGCTATTTTGAAACGGAGTTTTTGTGATATAACTATTAAATTCCCTAAACAAAAAAGACGCTCCGCTAGGAGCGTCTTCCACTATTACGCTTGTTGTTGCGCGCTATATAATTCTTCAAGTGGCTTCATGATAATTTTGTTAACGTCACCGATTACAACGTTTAGGCGTTGCTCAGTTTCCATTAATTTTGTAATTTTAGCATCTTGTTGAATGCGAGCTACAACTTCTTGTGCTTGTTGGTTGTCTTCTTCAGTGATTTCTTGGCCTTGCATCATTTTTTGTTGTAGGCTAAGTTGCATTGTACGGAACTCATCGAATAAGTTCTTTGAAGCTGTGTCAGCTTGAACTGCTGCGTAGCTCTCTTTTAAAGTTTTGAAGTCATCGTTTTCAGCGATTGCTTTTTGTAATTCATATGCAACATCATGAATGTTCTTTGTCATTTTATTTTTCCTCCTTTAGAAGGCTAGCGCTTTTCATACGCACTGCCTTTTCAGTGCATTTACATACGCACCTCTTCTTACCATATCAAACTATGCAAGAGATGTGAAGAAATTTCACTTTTATTTCTATGTACTCACCTTATTATCTAAGAAACAATAGTAACAATCCTTGTACGAGCCCGATCATTCCGCCTAATAACGCTCCTAAATACGTAATCATTTTCAATTCGTTTTTCGTAATAGACAGAACTAAGTCTTCTAATCTTTCTGTTGAGAATGTAGACACTTCTTGCTGGACAATTTCCGCAAGGTGTAGATTGTTTAGTATACTCTCTACGTTTTCTGTTCCCCACTTTAAGCCTTTCGTTACTGCACTTGGAACCACTTTTTCAATAATTGTTTCTCGAACTGGTTCACATACTTGCTGAACAGATTGATTTAAAAACTTACTCACTGTTTCCTCTACTTTAACTGCTGGCAGCACGGAGCTTACAATCATTTCTTTCTCTACAAATGCTTCTAATTCTTTTACATCTCTTCCTTTTAACTTTTCCCACTCTTTTTGCAGTACGTCAGTTAAAAGCTGCTTTGTAGCATCTTGCCCTAAAAACTTAATAACTTCTGGCTGCACACGATCCACAACACTTACATTTCCTAAAAACATCCCAACTAAGTTAAGTAGCGTTCCACGAGAAGCAAAGAAATCATCAATCATTTTTGAAAGACGCGCTTTCCCTTCTTCACTTTCAAAAAAGCTAATTCCTCGCTCTAAAATAAACGCCGAGGCATTCGGAATCGCATTCTCTATCTTTTCATGTACAGAATGAGGTAAAGCCTGTTCCCATGTATATGTATAATACTCTGCTAAAAATGCATGAATTTTTTCTGTAATCACATGTTCGATTTTTCGAGTCGCTTCTTCTTCTACATGTGCTACATTCCATTTTCCTAACATATATCGCAGTGATTGTTCATTCGTAATTACTTTATCCACTTCCACTTGCGCCCAGTGAATTAAACCTTTTTGAAACTCTTCATTTGTTAGCTTTTTTCCGATTCCTTCTGGTGTTAACAAATGTTCTACAACCATTTTTCCTAATTGAACAGCAAGTTCATCACGCCGCTTCGGAATTAACCCTGGTGTAAATAGAACTTGAAACTTTCCGATATAAATAGGACGATGAGGACGAAATAACATTTTTATCGCTAGATGATTCGTATATCCTCCAATAATTGCTCCGAGCCCTGTCGTCGTTAACATATTTAACCATATATTCATTACAATCAACCTTTCACTTCTCCAAAACTATAGCATATCATCATACGGACAAAAGTATAATGGTATAAAAACGTATTTGCAATATATAGCTTCGCCTATTATGCAAATAGTAGTAAAGGAGTGATTTCGTTGGTTCTCGGCCTTTTAACTTCTAAACTTCATTATGAGCAAACGTATTACACCGAAATCGCTAAACGCGCTCGGCTTTATCATAATGTCGTTGCCCAGTTTACGCCATTTTGTATTGATCCTAAAACAGACCTTGTTTCTGGTCTTATTTACGATACAGATACAGGAAAATGGAAAAGGCAAACATTCCCTATTCCTTCTTATATATATGATCGTTATTCTTTTCACGAGGAAACAGACTTTGAAAAAACAAAATCAATTATTCACTCTTTGCACAATCGTCCTTCCACTACCTTTTTAAATAACACACTTATTAATTCAAGTGAACTACATGATTTATTTCTCACTAATAAAAAACTGTCTCCTTATATACCAAAATTTGAAATTGCGACGATACAAAACATTTTCAAACTGTTGTTAAAAACTAAAGATATTATTATACGCCCCACTAATATACATTCTAAAGATAACTTATATCGAGTCGCTTACAAAAATAAAAGGTTTCATATCGATACAGTAAATGAAAAATACCATACTTCTATTCCAATCAAACGCACAGACGAATTTATATCTTGGTGTAAATCTAACATACGTTCATCACGTTACATAGCGCACACTATGCTACAACCACCAAATCAATTAACATATCCACTGCACATTCGAACTATTTTGCAAAAAAACAAAGAACAAACTTGGAATGTTATCGGTCAATTTATACAAAAAAGCTCATTTCCTAATCAGCTTTTACCCTCAGCAACGGACGATGATTCATTGCATTCATTTTCAAAAATTAAATACGTACTATCTAGTACAGGTGTGCAACTATTGCACGACGCTTTACACGACATTATAAATGAAGTATTCCAAACACTAGATCAGTCTTATTCTTCGTTATTTGAACTAGAACTTTCCACAATTATGGATCAAAAAGGTGCAATCTGGCTTATGTATGTCAACACGATCCCTCCTTACGAACAATACATTCGTCATAGTGATTCATTAGCTGAAAAGATATTTCACGGACCACTTAAATTCAGTCGCTTTACACCATAATGAAAGGAGGTAAACCTATTTTGAAAGAACATATATATACATTAAATATTTCAGATGAACATCCAAATAGCATTACTTTACCTTACGTTTTTTCTATTACACCACCTATTACATCCCTCTCCTTCGGCATACGTCATATAGCAAGTGAAGAAGTAAAAATTCATTATTCCTTTACTCGCGAAATTATTATCGGAAAGCATATTGCCGAAAAACTTTTACTGCCTCAATCAACTACTATTCATGCATTCACACAAAACCAAACGATTATTTTCGGACCATTGATCGGCATTTTCACAACTGGCTTTAACGATGATTCTTCTAATCCTTTAGGAAATCGTTCAATTGCTCTCAGTGAGTTGTTAACACCACCATTCTCATTACGACCGTTCGTATTCGTCTTTGGCGTTCAACATATAAACTGGGAAGAAGAAACAATTGAAGGATATTTCTTTCGAGAGAAACAATGGATAAAGAAAAAGGTTCCTTTACCAAACGTCATTTACGATCGACTACCGAATCGACAAGCGGAAAATTACAAACCAATTGTCAGAGCAAAAAGAAAATTAGAACAAGACTACTCCATTCCATGGTTTAACCCAGGTTTTTTCAACAAATGGGAAGTTCATCAACTTCTTATGAAAGACGAATCAATTAGACCCTTATTACCAAACACAGAAGCATTTCAGCATTTTGAACAAGTAGAACGGTTTCTTGGCACGTATAAATCTGTGTACATGAAACCAATACACGGGAGCTTCGGTAGAAATATTCATCAAATATTTTATTCTCAAACAGAGAATTGCTACTACTGTCGTTATCGCGAAAATGAAGAAAATAAACTAAGAAAGTATCAATCATTAGAAACTCTTCTAAACCACGTATTAAAAGGGCATGATTTAAAAAAGTTTATCGTACAGCAAGGTATTTCGTTACTTCGCTTTGATGGTCAACCTGTTGATTTCCGCATTCATACAAATAAAAATCATTTCGGTAATTGGATAGTTAGTGCAATCGTCGCCAAAATCGCCGGCAAAGGCAGTTTAACAACGCATGTAAATAGCGGCGGTAATACAAAATTGCTACAAGAGCTTTTTCCAGATTCAACGAAGCAAGTTCAAATTGAAAATAAATTAAAACAAACAGCTCTGCAAATAAGTTATGCACTCGACGAGCAAGTAACTGGAAACATCGGTGAGATTGGTTTCGATATCGGTTTAGACACAAAGGAAAATCCGTGGTTATTTGAAGCCAACTCTAAACCTGGGCGAACTGTATTCCAAGATGCCAAATTAAAAGAACAAAGTGAACTGACACGCCAGTTATTTTACGAATATGCCATCTACTTAACTGAACATTCTTTACGTGATACAAAAGAAAAAATGTCCCAAATAAAATCCGGGACTTCATCAAACACCGAATGTATCCCTTCTCCTATGATTCACTCACAAATGCAAAAACAAAAACTTCCACCTAGATAATAAGGTGGAAGTTTTCTATTTACACAAGTTTTACTACAACCTCAGTTTCCACATTACATACTCCGCAATAAAAAATATGATTGCAATATTCATTTGAATTATTATGCGTTAAACCATCTACTGCACTTAATAATTCTTGATCCATATAGGCACTATAATTGTCTATATAATCTACAGACTTCCCATAATCTTGGAGTATACTTTGGCAATTTTGACAAGAATATGTTTGTGATTCTAATGCGTTGCAAAGCGGGCAAATCCCCATTATGATTCCTCCATACTTTATCGTTTAAAGCCTCTCTTTTTTAGAGTGAAGAGAGCAACCTATCCAGACATAGGAGTGCCCACTCCATCCCTACTTAAAAATAGAACTATAAAGTTGCTACCGATTTCATTTTTATTTCAATAAATCCTATATAAGAAGCTAATAATTAGCCTACAAGTAGCAGGCTACAATGAGAAAATTATATTTAATATCCTCCTTAGTTTGGCCTGTTTTCTTAAAAATACAACGATTACTCTTATTTCATAATTTACGAAATCAATAAGTTTTTTTGACAAAATTTACAAATTATTATTTTGTATATCTTTCTAGGTAACATCCATACTATGAGTACAAACTTAATTACCGATGGATTAGCGCCAACCGGGGCGATAATCTGGTTCAACTCCAGCTAGTCCAACCAAAAAAACTTTTATAACTCTAAGGAGGATATATTCCTATGGCAAACCAAAATTCTTCAAATCAATTAGTAGTACCAGGTGCAACAGCTGCAATCGATCAAATGAAGTACGAAATCGCTCAAGAATTTGGTGTACAATTAGGAGCAGATTCTACGGCTCGCGCTAACGGTTCAGTTGGTGGAGAAATCACAAAACGTCTAGTTGCAATGGCTGAGCAAAGCCTTGGCGGATTCCACAAATAAATATATATGGCAAAAAGGTCTCAAGGCATATGCCTTGAGACCTTCCTTAATTTATTGCAACATTTGTAAAAACTTCTTCGTACGTTCTTCTTTTGGATTTGTAAATACTTCTTCTGGTGTACCTTGTTCGACAACGACACCACCATCCATGAAAATAACACGGTTCGCAATTTGATGTGCAAAACGCATTTCGTGCGTTACAATAACCATCGTCATGCCTTCTTTAGCAAGTTCTTTCATTACTTTCAGAACTTCTTGAACGAGTTCAGGATCAAGCGCTGACGTCGGCTCATCAAATAGTAACACTTCCGGCTCCATCGCAAGCGCGCGCGCAATTCCAACGCGCTGTTGTTGTCCGCCTGATAATTGGAACGGATATAAATCCACTTTATCTGCTAAACCAACTTTTTCAAGGAAATAGTTTGCTTTTTTCTTCGCTTCTTCTTTCCCCATCTTTTTCACTGTAACGAGCCCTTCCATTACATTTTGAAGTGCTGTTAAATGCGGGAATAAATTATGGTGCTGGAATACCATACCTGTTTGCGTACGAAGATTAACAATATCTTTCTTCGTTACTTTTTGAGAGAAGTTAAGCTCTTTATTACCGATACGAATATTACCAGCGTTTGGCGTTTCTAATACATTGAGACAACGTAAGAATGTCGTTTTACCAGATCCAGACGGCCCAATAATAACAACAACCTCGCCCTTCTCAACTGTTAAATCTATATGCTTTAGTACGGTATTATCTCCGAAACTTTTTTGTAAGTGCTGAATTGAAATCATAAAAACAAAAACTCCTTTTGTAAAAGGATTATTTTAATGTGTAGCGTTCTGAACGCTTTTCTAACATCTGTTGTACGATTGATAATAAGAAACAAATAACCCAATAAATAAGACCTGCTTCAAAATAAACAATTAAAAACTCGTAGTTCATCGCCGCAATTTCCTGCGCTTTTCGGAACATTTCTGTTACTAAAATTAACGATGCTAACGAAGTATCTTTCACTAAGCTAATAAATGTATTCGAAAGCGGCGGGATTGATACGCGCGTTGCTTGTGGTAAAATAACACGTTTTAATGCTTGTGGATATGTCATCCCAATTGTATAAGCTGCTTCCCACTGCCCTTTCGGAATGGAAAGGATAGAAGCACGAATAATTTCAGATGCATATGCACCGACATTTAATGAAAATCCAACAACTGCTGCTGTATATGGCTCAACTTCAATATTAAGAGTTGGAAGACCATAGAAAATAATAAATAGCTGTACAAGAAGTGGCGTTCCGCGAATGATAGATACATAGATACGAGCAATCCATTGTAAAATACGACTACCAGAAATACGTGCGAGCGCTGTTAACGTTGCCAATATAATCCCGATAATAAATGTAATAAGCGTTAATGGAATTGTTGTAAAAACAGCTTCCTTCAGCATAGGCATGAAGGAAGTCTGCATAATATCTATCCAAGTAGACAATCGATCTGAAACCAATGCACTACTTAGATACATTTTCACCGAACCATTTTTTCGTTATTTTGTCATACGTACCGTCTTTTTTCATATCTTCTAACGCTTTATCTACTTCTTGTACAAGCTTAGTGCTACCTTTACGGAATAAGAATCCACTTTCTGAAGCTTCTTTTTCAGTATCTACAATTTTAATTTTTGCATCTTTTTTCGTTTCTAAATAATTTAATACTGATAACTTATCATTAATTGTAAAATCAACGCGTCCTGAAGCTAATAATTCTGCCGCTTGGCTAAATCCTTCTACCCCAATAATTTCCGCACCGTTTTTCTTAGCAATATCTGCATAGTTACTCGTTAAAGATTGTGCTCCTTTTAAACCTTTTACATCAGCAAATGTAGCAGGCTTATCTTTATCTTTTGCAATAACTAATGCCGCTGAAGATGAAATGTATGGTTTAGAGAAATCGTATTTCTTTTGACGATCTTCACGAATACCAACTTCGTTTGCAACCATATCGAAACGTTTTGCATCTAAACCAGCAAGTAAGCTATCCCATTGTGTTTCTTTAAATACAGGTTTTACACCTAAACGTTTTGCAACTTCTTCTGATAGTTCAACGTCAAATCCAGTTAATTTATTGCTTGAATCATGGAATGTGAACGGTGCGTATGTACCTTCTGTTCCAATTACAAGTTCACCGCTTTGTTTTATCTTTTGTAACGCGTCTTGACTAGCTGTATCTTTTTTCTCTTCTTTACCGCAGCCGGCTACAATCCCGATCGCTAATGTAGTTACTGCAAGCACTGAAAATAATTTCTTCATGATAGTAATCCTCCAAGTATTCTGATAGGAATTTAAAAACTATATTGATTGTATGCAATCTTGAACAATTTTTCAATGAAAATGTTCTTATTTAGTTTATCCTTTTTCTTCATAATCAAACAAAAGGGAAAAATAATGCTACATACAAAAAATAAGTAACATTTTTTAATATAGCATTTATTGTACGAAAGGTAAAATAATACTTCTTATTTAACTGCCCTGATTCACTAAAAAAAGAACTTGTGAAAATCACAAGTTCTCTCCCATACCTATTAAGCGCTCTGGTTCCCTTCCATTTGCGTTTTGTACATATCATAATAACGCCCGCGCTTTTTCATTAGCTCATCATGAGACCCTTTTTCTAAAATGGTTCCTCTATCAAGCACAATAATTTGATCTGCGCTTTTAATTGTTGAAAGTCGGTGAGCGATAATAAATGTCGTTCTTCCTTTTTTCACAACTTCTAGCGCTTGTTGAATCATCGCCTCTGTTTCTGTATCGATACTAGATGTCGCTTCATCTAAAATTAAAATGGCTGGGTCAAAAGCGAGCGCCCTAGCAAACGATATAAGCTGACGTTCTCCGGTTGAAAGAGTACTTCCTTTCTCCGTAATTTCTTCATTTATATTGTTCGCAAATCTTTCAGCACCAACATCACGCAATGCTTTTACGATGCGCTCTTTTGAAATTTTTTCATTTTCTAAACTTACATTAGATGCTACTGTTCCGCTAAATAAAAACGGATCTTGCAGTACAATTCCCATATGTTCACGAGTTGCTTGTTTCGGCATCTCTTTTACATCATGACCATCAATCGTAAGCTTTCCTTTTTCAAACTCGTAAAACTGAAAGAGTACGTTCATAATAGAACTTTTTCCTGATCCAGTATGACCGACAAGTGCCACGGTCTCGCCTTGTTTCGCTTCAAAAGAAATATTTTTTAGCACTTCATCTTTCCCATTATAAGAAAACGATACATTATCAAACTTCACATTTCCTTGTAAGCGAGGCATACGCTCTTCTTCTACTGCTTCTCCTTTTTCCTCTAACAATTCAAAAACACGCTCTGATGCAACACGCGATTGTTCTAAGTTAGCAAGCTGATTCACCATATTTGTAATCGGTGAGAACAATCGTGTTAAATAATCAACGAACGCATACAGTATCCCTAGAGAAATGACGCCTGTAGCACTTAATGAAGCTCCACCGAAATACCAAATCACACCTGTGAAAGCGATATTTCTTAATACGGATACTAAATTATGAGAAGTTGCTGCATTTAAATTCAAAATTTTATTTTGATACTTAAAATAATCGCCATTTAATTCTTCAAACTCTTTTTTCGTTTCACGCTCTTGACGGAACGCTTGAATAATTGGCATCCCTTGAATGGATTCATTTACTGTTCCGTTAATATCAGATAAACGCGAACGCATTTTATGATTGTATACAGACGCGTACTTTCTATAAAGAATTGCCCAAACGATTAAAATCGGGATAATGAGTAAACATAACGTCGCCAATTTTACATCAAGTAAAAATAGCGCAGCGAATATCCCAATAATATAGATGATACTTGAAACGAATGTCGCAAGTACCGTTACGTATAGATCACGAATGGCTTCCGTATCATTCGTTACACGCGACACAATTTTCCCTGCTGGTAAATGATCGAAATAACGAATTGGCAACGTTTGAATATGAGAAAAGACATCTTCCCTCATAATTTGAATAATTTTGTTCGCTGCCTTCTGTAAGAAAAATTGCTTTCCGTATGCAAATAATGAAACGACTACTAATAAAGCAAAATAGCCACCACCAAGTAGGAGTAAACGGTTTATTTCTGGTTTATAAAACGCAAACACTTCTTCTTTCGTCAATGCTTTCGCTTTATACACTTGCACCGCCTTACCATTTTGAACGGTAATCATATCACCTTTTACAGTCCGTGACCCTTCCGCATTTACTTTATTCGGTACAAAATAATATTGAAAACCGACTTGCATCACGCGTACTTCTTTACCTTTTGTCTCGCCTTGTGCAAAGCGATCACTTCGCTTATAAAAAGCCCCATTATACGAAACAGCATCTTCACTCTGTACTGTTTCATACCAAGGTTTCTCTATCCCGACGATATGATCGTCAATCATCGTTTTAGCGACGAAAGGACCAGCAAGCTCTGCGATGACGAAAATAAATAACATTAACATCGCAGCAAAAATCGTCCCTTTCACTTTCATCGCGTATTGAAACAATCGTTTTGAAACGCTCATATTTTCACCCCTCTATCTGCACTTTCACTTTCACCTTGTTGTCTTTCAAACTGTTCAGCATACCATCCTCCCTTTTGGATAA
This sequence comes from Bacillus sp. ISO11, assembly GCF_003458115.1. Taxonomy (NCBI): domain Bacteria; kingdom Bacillati; phylum Bacillota; class Bacilli; order Caryophanales; family Bacillaceae; genus Bacillus; species Bacillus sp. ISO11. The sequence goes on from NZ_QXCO01000018.1 coordinate 90,298, forward strand.
GCTGAGCATGCGTACCTTCTTCTATAACTGCGCCTTCATCCATAACGAGAATCCAATCCGCATGTTGCACTGCAGATAAACGATGCGTCGTAATAATCGTCGTCTTTCCGCTTCTTTCCGTTCTTATATTTTCAATGATCGCTGCTTCCGTACGAGCATCTACAGCTGATAAAGAATCATCCAAAATTAAAATTTCTGGATTTTGAATAACAGCTCGTGCAATCGAGATCCTTTGTTTTTGCCCTCCTGATAAAGAAACACCTTTCTCTCCAACGAGCGTTTCTAACCCTTCTGGCAAAAACTCTAAATCCTTTTTAAACGCAGCAATTTCAATTGCTTTCTCTAGTTCTTCTTCAGTCGCTTCCCTATTTCCGAATAAAATATTTTCTCGCGCTGTTTTTGAGAATAAAATATGCTCCTGCGGTACATAACCAATCCAGCCGAGTACATTTTCATTCGTCATTTTATCTAATGTCACATCAGAAACTGCAATATCTCCATCTCCAAGTGGATATTGACGAAGAAGCTGACGTACAAGCGTCGTTTTCCCGCTTCCTGTTTTTCCGACAACCCCAAGCGTCTCCCCTTGTTTTAAGGTAAACGAAACCTTTTTTAAATTTGTTTCAGTTGATGAAGGATATGAAAAGGTAACGTCATCAAACTGAATATAATCCGGCTCTTGCACAAGCTTTGGATGTTTCGGATCCTTTACATCTGGTTCATACGCTAACGTTTCATTCACACGGTCAAGCGAAGCATTTCCTCTTTGCATAACATTAATTAATTCACCAATTGCAAACATCGGCCAAATCATCATCCCTAAATACACGTTAAATGAAACAAGTTCACCAAGTGTTACCTTTGATTGAAATACAAGATATGCCCCGTACACTAAACCGATTAAATAACTAAGGCCAACAAGCATTTTCACAGTTGGTTGGAATAATGCGTCAATTCTCGCTACTTTCATATTTTTTTCGTAGACGTCATCTCCTAAGTTATGAAATCTTTCCTCGTCTGCATTCTCTTGTACGTATGCACGAATAACGCGCACACCAGCGATTGATTCAAGCACTTTATCGTTCATATCACCAAACGCATCTTGCGCAACGGTAAATCTTTCATGCAATTTCTTTCCATATATATTCATCGCATACGCCATAATTGGAAGCGGAATAAGCGCTGCAAATGTAAGCTCCCAACTAATTGTAAATCCCATCATAAAAACGATCGTAAGCATGTATAAACTAGAATCCACAAGCGTTAATATACCAAAACCAGCTGTCATAGCGATTGCTTTTAAATCATTCGTTGCCCTCGCCATTAAGTCGCCAGTACGATTTTTTTGATAAAAAGTCGGCGTCATCTTAAGTAAATGCCCCATAAATTTAGAGCGCATCGTTTTCTCAAGTACAAATGCACCTCCAAACAATTGATGTTGCCATACGAAAGTAAGACCATACCCAACGATTGTAACCCCTATTAAAATAAGAATAGATTGCATAATTGCTTCGTTCGATAACGTTCCTGTTTTTATATTATCTATCGTAACCCCTAACACTTTCGGGGGAATAACTTCAACTATATTCACAATTAAAAGAGCTCCAATGGCAATACTATATCTCTTCCAGTGCTCCCTAAAAAACCATTTTAACTTTAGTAATACTGATAACAATGTAACCTCTCCCTTCTCGTTCTCGTTTACCTCTCATTTCTTTATCCACTATCCAGACCCATCACATTTACATTTCGTAACCCATACAATCTCATCACATTTTTCCACCTTCCAAAGTTTTTTATCGAAACCAAACAAGGGAAAATAAACAAAAAAAAGCATACCGCCGCTTGACGATATGCACAGGAATGCATAAAAAGCGTACGTTACGATATACGCAACGTACGCTTTTTATAAGACAAAGATGCCCTATATATCCGTACGGGTTGCGTAATGATATGAATGTTTTCTGCCATTTAACAGAGCTAAGCCCATTACATTTACGATTACAATCATTACGCACACCCCCTTCATTTATTTTCCATTTATAATCTTACAACTTTATTGAGTATTCCGTCAATTATTTTTTCACACTTCAAATAAAAATATATGATACACCATTTTGAAATAAGGGAATGTTCTGTAAGAAAGGGCATACAAAATAAAAAAAGAATAAGAAATCGTTTTCACAAACATTTCATTTGAAAAATGTTATCAAACCCCCTACAATCACCTTATACTCACTCTTACAAGTTGCTATTTTAGGAGGACTAATCATGACAACTAGCAATACGTACAAATTTTATTTAAACGGAGAATGGAGAGAAAGCTCTTCAGGAGAAACAATCGAAATTCCATCTCCATACTTACACGAAGTAATTGGACAAGTACAAGCAATTACTCGCGGAGAAGTGGATGAAGCAATTGCATCTGCAAAAGAAGCTCAAAAATCATGGGCTGAAGCTTCCCTACAAGATCGCGCAAAATACTTATATAAATGGGCTGATGAGCTCGTAAATATGCAGGATGAAATTGCCGATATCATTATGAAAGAAGTCGGTAAAGGATATAAAGATGCGAAGAAAGAAGTTGTTCGTACAGCTGACTTCATTCGTTACACGATCGAAGAAGCTTTACATATGCACGGAGAAAGCATGATGGGCGATAGCTTCCCGGGCGGTACAAAATCTAAACTTGCGATTATCCAACGCGCACCACTTGGTGTTGTATTAGCAATCGCACCATTTAACTACCCAGTAAACTTATCTGCTGCAAAACTTGCACCAGCATTAATTATGGGTAACGCTGTTATTTTCAAACCAGCAACTCAAGGTGCAATTAGTGGTATTAAAATGGTTGAAGCACTTCACAAAGCTGGCCTTCCAAAAGGTCTTGTAAACGTAGCTACAGGACGCGGTTCTGTAATTGGTGACTACTTAGTAGAGCACGAAGGCATCAATATGGTATCGTTCACAGGTGGTACAAACACAGGTAAACATTTAGCGAAAAAAGCTTCAATGATTCCACTTGTATTAGAACTTGGTGGTAAAGATCCTGGTATCGTTCGTGAAGATGCTGACTTACAAGATGCTGCAAACCATATCGTAAGCGGTGCATTCTCTTACTCTGGTCAACGTTGTACAGCTATTAAACGTGTACTTGTACACGAAAACGTAGCGGACGAGCTTGTTAGCTTATTAAAAGCGCAAGTAGCTGAACTATCAGTTGGATCTCCAGAACAAGACAGCACAATCGTTCCATTAATTGACGACAAGTCTGCTGACTTCGTTCAAGGTTTAGTTGACGACGCTGTAGAAAAAGGTGCTACAATCGTTATCGGTAACAAACGTGAGCGTAACTTAATTTACCCAACATTAATCGATCACGTAACAGAAGAGATGAAAGTTGCTTGGGAAGAGCCATTCGGCCCAATCCTTCCAATCATCCGTGTTTCTTCAGATGAACAAGCAATTGAAATTGCTAACAAATCAGAGTTCGGTCTGCAAGCAAGTGTCTTCACTAAAGACATTAACAAAGCATTTGCAATTGCTAACAAAATCGAAACTGGTTCTGTACAAATTAACGGACGCACAGAGCGCGGCCCTGACCACTTCCCATTCATCGGTGTAAAAGGTTCAGGTATGGGCGCACAAGGTATTCGTAAGAGCCTTGAGTCTATGACACGTGAAAAAGTAACTGTATTAAACTTAGTTTAATCTTATAAAAAGAAGCTGATCTATTTTTAGATCAGCTTCTTTTCTATATAAATACTTCCGAAAAACGGAGTATTTCGTTCTACTTCCGATTTGGTTTTCCAAATCGAACTAAAACATGCCATAATAATTTTAATTCCTGAAGCACTTCTTCATAAGTTCCACGATCACTCCAAGATAATGGATTGCGTTTCAAATCCACTACAGCAGAGCCAATTATATTTGCATCGATGCAATGATTCCGTGCAATGCGTCTTGCTAAAGATGGCATTTTTGAACCTCTAAAATCCATCGGAACTTCGTCTACCATAAGTACAAAACCGATGTGCCAATACAAATCAATCGCATACTTCAGGCAAATTTCTTCTAAAACTCTTCCTACATCCGTACCCTTAAATGAAGGATCTGCAACAAGCACCTCTACGTCTTCTTTAAGAGAAATCTCTCCATGAATTTGCGCTTCGATATAATGATTAAGATTACGGGCTGGCTCTTTGCTTACTAAATCTATAAACGGCCTTTTCAGGTTAGCCAGTAAATGATTAATTAATATTGTTGGAGTCAAATTTCCTTCACCAATTGCAAAATCTCTTACAAATGTCTCTTCCAAAAGAGCAGCTAAAATCATATCAAACTCCTCATAAGTCCCCTTTTCTTTCGGATCTTGATGCGAATCTAAATACGTATATGTAGAGCGCGAAGAAACTTTTGGAGATAAGAGAAAATAACATGAACCAAAACGCGGAGCCGGCCCATCTGGATGTAACATTAAATTTAGCGCTCCATATTTTGGCCGTTGATCATTTGTTACGCCTTCTAATTGATATGCTCCTCCAAATATTCTCTTTTCCCAAAGGTCACGTTCACCACCAGGGTAAGCAGATACGCTTCCATTAGATAGCAATGTTTCAAACTGACTTTTATATACTCCTTGCTCAAACAGTGCTTCAGCAACACTTTTCATATTCGAATCTAGTCTGTCTGGATGAAAGTGTAAAGCAATCCTTGCATGAGATTTTAAATTAGCGACAGCTTCTTCAAATATTTCATCTGTAATATTAGACATTTTAAGTATATGATTAATCGTTGCTTTAGCCCCACGTTTTTCGTTCTCTGCATATTTTGAAATATACTCTAAAGCAAATAATTGAGATCTTAATAATTCCATAATCCAATCTCCCCTTTAATTGAACTGCCCTTAAACACTTCAATTAAAAGCTTATTCTTTCCTTCTTATGAAACGAACCTCATTTATTTAAAAAAGTAATTTACTAAATCTTAATTATGTATACACGCATTTTTCATAGGCAAATGTACACATTCTACAGAAATTTGATACCCTAGCCATCGCTCAGCAATATGTTCAAATGATAAAACAGATCCCGTTGTAAAAAAGCGATGCTTCGGATTCAGATTGTCAGACAAAATTCCTTTGTGCTGTAAAATGGTACTTAACTCTATCGCTGTTTCTTCTGCAGAACTAATAATCGTTACAGCCTCTCCTAACTCACTTTTAATCACAAACTCTTCTCTATAATCTGATTATTACTATATCCATTGACGTATAAAAATTCATTTGTTACTCTTAAAGACGTTAATTTAATATTTAAATCCTCATTCGTATCTCGGTGAGGTAGAGGTTGCAATCATTAAGAGTATCATTTCAGGAGATGTAGTGGCATTGATGAAGGAATGAGAAAGGAATGGTTGCCGAAGTAAGTCGTGTCCACCATGCACGCTTGCTGGGTCTGCATTTAATAAGTGCAGAACTGTCACAAACGTTTCGTTTGTGGAGAGCTATCGAGAGGTATGTCGTGGGTTTCTTATAAGATAGAAAGCATGTAGCGGCAGATTACGTGCTTTTTTTGTTTTGTTTGGGACTTCTCTTCCTGACTCAGGAAGACATACATATCTCCTCGCTTGACTTGGTTATACTAACTTTGGAGGTATTTTTCTATGCAACAAAAAAAATGGGGCTTTTGGGTACTAACAGCTTTCGTTGTCGGTAACATGGTTGGCGCTGGTATTTTCATGGTACCAAGTACGTTGGCACAAACAGCAAGCCCACTCGGTGTCACTTTAGCTTGGTTAACTACAGGGTTTGGTGTTTTAATGCTAGCTCTTGTTTTCGGTAATTTAGCAATTCGTCGTCCTGATTTAACGACAGGGCCACAAAGTCATGCATATGCTTTATTCTCAACACCAAAAAAGAAAAAAATGGCTGGCTTCAGTATGGTATGGGGATATTGGGTTGCAAACTGGGCAAGTAACGTTGCCATCATTACATCATTTGCGGGATATTTATCACTCTTCTTCCCAATTATGAAAGATACGCGACTACTATTTTCAATCGGCTCGTTTAACGTAGAAGTCGGAAAACTAATTACATTTACGATTTGTTCCATCTTACTTTGGGGAACTCATATTATATTAACAAACGGTGTAAGCGGAGCTGGAAAGCTAAACTTCTTAGCAACAACAACGAAAGTAACTGGATTCCTTTTATTCATCGTCGTTACGTTATTTGCATTCGAAGCTTCTAAGTTTGGACAATGGTACACACCGATGATTGATAAATCAGGTGCATCACATGGTCTTCTTTCACAAGTAAATTTAGCTGCTCTTACAACGCTTTGGGCGTTTATCGGAATTGAATCAGCCGTTCTTTTATCAAACCGTGCTGTTTCTCCAAAAACGGTAAAACGTGCAACAGTTGCGGGATTACTTATTACAGTTGCGATTTACTTAGGAATTACAATTTTAACAATGGGTGTACTTCACGTTGATAAATTACAAGCTTCTGAACGTCCATTAGCAGATGCACTAAACGCTGCAATGGGTCATGGCGGCGGGAAACTGATGGCATTACTTGCTCTTACTTCCCTGTTCGGTTCTATCTTAGGCTGGATTTTATTAAGCTCAGAAGTACCTTATCAAGCAGCAAAAGAAGGTTTCTTCCCTTCCTTCTTCACGAAAACAAATAAAAAAGGAAGTCCAATTTACTCATTACGATTAACAAACATTATGTCGCAAGTATTCCTATTCTCAACATTATCAGGAACCATTGCGGAAGCTTATACATTCGTTATTACCGTATCGACACTGGCCTACCTCATTCCATATCTCGTTTCACCAATCTTCCAGTTAAAACTAGTCGCTACTGGTGAAACATATAAAAATGAAATGCGGGCAAGAATTACAGATGGCATAGTCGCAGTTATCGCACTTTGCTACGCACTGTGGGTTATTAAAACCGGCGCATCCGATATAAAAACGTTCCTTCTCGGAATTGGTTTATTTGTAATTGGATTTGCTTTCTATCCATTAATGAATCGTGATCAGAAAAAAAATAACGAAAAGAAAAACGGGCAAGTTGCATAACGCAATTTGCTCGTTTTTTCTTTTGTAAAACATATATAATAGAACAAAGAGGTGAAAAACATGTCAATCGAATCGCTATGGAGCAGTCGCTTCCAACAACATATTCAAAATATCATTACATACTTTGCACGTATGATTAACGGTTTACTATATAGCTTTATCTTTATTTCATGCGTTGGTGCATATTATTATGCTCAGTTTCTAAAAGCATCTCCTTCTAAAGGAATATCTTTAATGATTATAACGATTGTACTTACGTTCATTATAACGAGATGCCCTATCCGTACATTTATTCAGAAACCTGACGCTGTCTATTTACTAGCACTAGAAGAGAAATTAACTTCTTATTTCAAAAAATCTCTTCTATACAATTACATCATTCAGCTTTTCCCATTATTATTTACGTTCCTTATTCTCGTACCACTTGCTATGCAATCATTGCAATTAACGGTACCTTTCTTATGTACAATCTTTATCGTGTTAATGATTATGAAAGCCTGGAACATGTACATACATTGGATGTGGCGTGATAGTCACGAAAAAAATATATGGCTGATCATTCGTATTACTTGTAACGCCCTAATCATTTACATGCTGTTTTATTCCGCAAATGTTCTCATATTGGGCGGACTACTCTTACTACTTGCTTTCCTACTTCTATATACGAAAAAACAGCCTACAAAACGAATACCGTGGGATTACATAATCGAGCAAGAAGAAAAAATGAACGTTCGTTTTTATCAATTTGCTAGCATTTTCACCGATGTTCCGCAACTGAATAAAAAAGTAAATAAAAGAAAATGGCTTACAAATTGGATTGAACCTTTATTACATAAAAAACGAGCAACTTTCTTCTACTTACATACACTAGCATTTTTACGTGGAAATGATTATTTCGGTATATATATTCGCTTAGGATTGATCGGTGCTTTCGCCTTATATTTCATACCAAATATATACGTAAAAGGTGCTATCACTTACATCGTTCTATATATGATCTCTATGCAGCTTCGTTCACTATGGAAATATTTTTCGGGAAATATTATTGCAGCATTATATCCAATCCATACTGAAGAAAGAATGAAACAATTTCTTAGCTTAATCTTTATATTGCTAAGTATTCAACTCATTGTATTTTCGAGTGTTATACTCATTGCTACAGGTCAATTTTTACATAGCCTTATCATTATGATTGTCGGGTTACTCTGGATCAAATTTATTATTGTACCAAAAACGAAGCAACGCGTTTCTTCGTTTTAACGAAAAGAAATATCTTAAACGCCAAGGAGAAAATAAATTATCCTTGGCTTTTTTATTTTGCTTCCTCAAACAAGAATCACTGAAACAACCGATATTTATGATTTTTACATACAAAAACGATAATACATGTTTACGACCTAATAAAAAGGGTATCTATTAATTAACAGAGTAAAGGAGGGGCCTATATTGTGAATAAAAAAACGGAACAATTGAAGCATCACGTTACTGACAATCAATGCAAACATGCTTTAACAACAAATCAAGGGGTAAAAATAGCTGAAGATGAATTTTCTTTAAAGATGGGCTTAAGAGGCCCAACCTTAATGGAGGATTTTCACTTTCGTGAGAAAATGACCCATTTTGATCACGAACGAATTCCCGAAAGGATTGTTCATGCACGCGGGGTTGGCGCTCATGGTTATTTTCAGCTTTATGAATCTTTAGAAACATATACGAAAGCAGATTTTCTTACTAATCCTTCAAAGAAAACACCTGTATTTGTACGGTTCTCAACCGTTCAAGGTTCTAAAGGATCCAACGACACAGTAAGAGATGTACGCGGATTCGCCACAAAATTTTATACAGATGAAGGAAACTATGATTTAGTAGGTAATAATATGCCAGTATTCTTTATCCAAGATGCTATTAAATTTCCTGATTTTGTCCATGCAGTTAAACCAGAACCACATAATGATATTCCTCAGGGAGCTAGTGCTCATGATACATTTTGGGATTTTGTTGCGCATAATCCCGAGTCTACTCATATGGTGATGTGGCAGATGAGTGATCGCGCAATTCCGCGTAGTTTACGGATGATGGAAGGTTTTGGAGTCCATACATTTCGACTCATTAATAAAGAAGGAAAAGCCTACTTCGTAAAGTTTCACTGGAAACCTACCCTCGGAGTTCATTCATTAGTATGGGATGAAGCTCAAAAGATTGCTGGGAAAAATCCCGATTTTCATCGTCAAGATTTATACGAAGCAATTGAAAAAAGGGATTATCCTGAATGGGAGCTTGGATTACAATTAATTCCAGAAGAAGATGAACATAAATTTGATTTTGATATTTTAGACCCAACGAAATTATGGCCAGAAGAAGAAGTTCCCGTAAAATTAGTCGGTAAAATGACACTGAACAAAAATGTTGATAACTTCTTTGCTGAAACAGAGCAGGTAGCTTTTCACCCTGGTCATGTCGTACCAGGTATTGATTTTTCAAATGACCCTCTTCTGCAAGGAAGATTATTCTCCTATACAGATACACAATTATCTCGTTTAGGGGGCCCTAATTTCCATCAAATCCCTATCAATCAGCCCGTATGTCCTTTTCATAATAATCAACGTGATGGTATGCATCAAATGCAGATTCATCGCGGTCAAACAAGCTATCATCCTAATGGATTAAATAACAATCAACCTGCAACCGTCCAAGCCGAACAAGGAGGATATGAACATTATCAAGAAAAGATTGATGGGCATAAAATTAGAGGTCGCAGTAAAAGCTTTCTTAACTTCTATTCTCAGGCTAAACTTTTCTACAATAGTATGAGCCCTATTGAAAAGCAGCACATAAAAGAAGCTTTTTGCTTTGAAGTTGGGAAGTGTAAATCAGACATGGTGAAGGCAAATGTAATTGCTCTTCTAAACCACGTCGATCGTCAATTAGCACAAGAAGTCGCTAACATTATTGGAGCTCCTTTACCTAAGGAAAATCACGAAGTAAATTCAGATGCAAAATCACCTGCACTAAGTATGTCCAATACTATTTTTAAATCTGATTCCAAAAATGTTGCAATTCTATTAAATGGTGACCCAAGCGTCTCACTTCTGTCCGAATGGATTCAAGCTTTTGTACAACACCGAATTAACTATAGCATCATAGATAATAAAATTTATCAGTTCAATGATTCCATTAAAGTAACTGATACTTATACAACAACAGACTCCTCCCTTTTTGATGCAGTATTAGTGTTTAGTAGTGAGTCTGTCATTCAACCCCCTGTTTTAGAATTTGCAGAAACTACTTTTAAACATTTTAAACCGATAGCTCATGTCCTTAGTAATCCTCATGCTTTGGACCATAGTAAGATTAAACTGGATGGAGCAGGAGTTTACAACTTAACAAATACTTCAATTGAATCATTTATAGAAGGCATTGCCCAAGGAAGATTCTGGAGCCGATAATATAATATAAGGAGCGGATTAGAATGAGTAAAAAAATTGCTATTTTAATAACGGATTATTTCGAGGATACAGAATACACAGAGCCAGTAGAAGCTTTTAAACAAAAGGGATATGAATTCACAACTATTGAAATGGAAAAAGGGAAAACGGTACACGGTAAGCAAGGAAAAAGTGAAGTCGTGATTGATAAAAGTATTGATGATGTTTCTCCAGAGAACTTTGATGCCCTCTTCATACCGGGTGGATTTTCTCCAGATATACTTCGTGCCGATGAACGTTTTGTTCGCTTTAGTAAAGCATTTATGGATGCGGAAAAACCTGTTTTCGCTATTTGTCACGGACCTCAGCTACTCATCACTGCACAAACACTTGAAGGACGCGATGTAACTGGATATAAATCTATTGAAGTCGATTTGAAAAATGCCGGCGGGAACTTTCATGACAAAGAGGTTGTCGTATGTCAAAATCAGCTAGTAACAAGTAGACAGCCTGAGGACATCCCAGCGTTTATTGAAGAATCGTTGCGTATATTAGGATAACTAACCTTGTATTTACATGAAAATAATGAATCAGTGGGGTTTTATTCATCCCCCACTGATTCATTAGCCCTCATCAACTGGTCGTTTACAGGAAATCCGACCACCACAAATAGCAAGATAAATAAAAAGAGGGGAATCCAAAAGTTCAGTTTTAATAATCTTTTGGATTCCCCCCTTTTCTCGCCCAAAAATTCCTTATCACTTTTCATAGGCATTTCTCATATAGTGAAAATGACTATATAATTCCTATCCATAAGTTAAATAATGATTTCGCACATATATAAATACAAAAGATGGGAGCCCTATTTATGAATAACAATCCACCTTCAACGCCCCAAGACAACTCCGAAAACAATAGCCGTGATATTACGCTGCAAACATTAAGGGTCATCGGACTCGTCGTCCTTATTAGTGGTTATATCCTCGTTGCGCTCTCTGAAGTAGGTGAGCTGAAAGTCTTATTAACAAACCCAAATAGCAATCCTGATTTAGCTGAAGTTGATCCGTTTTAAAAGCCATATGAAAAGCGATTTCTAGCATCGCTTTTCATATCGTTTTATCCAATCTGAGAAACCTCCCCCTCATACTTCTCTCTCCCTATCGCCTTCATAAATAGTAAAATACTGCTCATACCAACGATAAAGTACAGAGCACTCATGCCCCAAGATGCAATAAATGAACCTAGCATAACACCTAATGCCCCGTTCATTTTTGCAACTTGAAAGACCATTCCGTTAATCGCCATATATGAACCTCTCGCCTCATTTGGCACCATATCTGCCATAATAGATTGACGCACTGGCACATACATCATCTCGCCTACCGTTTGGAAAAGCCCTGCAATTAATAAAATCCATAAGGTATTGCTCGTTCCGAGTATTGCAAATCCAATCGTGTAAATAAATAAGCCTACATATAAGATTTCCAAATCGTTGAAGCTTTTCAGCATTTTAATAAGAAGTGCTGAACATAACACAACTAAAATTGTATTCTCTGCAGAAATCCAGCTCAACATGCGAATCCCTGTTAAATCAAACGTAAAACCATTCCCGAATAAAAAGTGCACCGTTTCAAATTCCTTCTGCAAGCGAACACCTAAATAATTATTAATTTGAAACTCTAACGATAATGTACATATACTCGCTGCACAAAAAATTAAAAAAGCTCTATCTTTCATTACAACTTTATAACTATCCGCCATATCTTTTAATACATTTTTCTTCTCCATCGTTTTTCGTGCTACATACACTTCTTCCATATACACAGCCATCACATATAAAGTCATAATGGCAACAAGCGTTAATACGATAAACAATTGTAGTCTATAGTTTTCAAATAGTAATCCTCCAAATATCGCTCCAATCGCAATCGATAAATTAATAGCCCAGTAATTAATGCTGTACATCACTTTTCGATTTTCAGGTGTACTCACATCAATTAACATCGCTTCTGTCGCAGGATTCATAAGTCCCGATCCTAAACTATTCACTAGCATAAAGATAAATGTTAACCACGGTGAGTCAACGTAATCCGAATTCGCAACTCCCATACAAACAATGGAAATGACTTGTATACTTTGACCGATAATCATAACCTTTTTACGCCCAAGCCGGTCTCCAACATATCCACCGTATAAACCAATTACTAATGAAGCTATGACATTAATAAGTAGTAACGCACCAGCAATCGCACTACCTAACTTTATGGAAAAATAAATCGCCATAAATGGAAAAATCATCGTGGACACAGTACGTGTTAAAAACGATGTTATAATTCTAATTTTTATATTTCGATGCATACTCCAAAATCCCATTGTTTCCCCTCCTTATGCTTACTTATTTTACTTTGAAAAAAAGGAAGAAAAAGGTTAGAATATTCTAAAGAGTTTCCCCTTTTATGATAGAAGGAAGTGTATATATGAAAATTATGGACTATTACATTAGACTAAGACTACATGCACAAGATCAACAACATATGCGAAATAGCTTACAAGAATTAGCGGATGTTTTATATTGCAGTACGAAAAACGTAAAGATTTTATTAAAGAAAATGAGCGAGGAGCAATTAATTAGCTGGACTCCAGGGCGAGGCCGCGGAAATAAAACGGAAATTCTATTTATACATAATTTCGTAGAAGCGATTGAGTCCTATACAGATGAACTGTTAGCGCAAGAAAAATTAAAAGATATCTTTCTTCTTTTAAAAGAACCCCTCCCCCTCGCACTTCAAAAAAAGATAGAAAATAAACTACATCATCATTTTGGATACGAACCTTCAAATGATATGTACGACGTATTAAAGATTCCTATATCGAGAAAGATATTCCCATTAGATCCGGCTTTTGTGGCTGTAACTACAGAGAGCCATCTTACGAGTCAAATTTTTGATACATTAGTCGTCTATAACGATGTTACTGAAAAAATGGAGCCTCACATTGCGCATACGTGGGAATTAAGTGAAGACGGGCTTACGTGGACTTTTTATTTACGAAAGGATGTATATTTTCATAACGAGACAGTTTTAACTTCTAAAGATGTACAATTTTCATTTGAAAGACTAAAAGAAGTTCACTCTCCTTTCGAATGGTTAACAGAAGAAATCGTTCAAATTGAAACGCCATCACCACTACAAATTCGATTCCATTTAGCGAAACCAAATTTATTTTTCTTACACTATGTAAGTTCAATGCAGCTCGCAATTTTACCGCGTGATACGAGTATTCAAAATCATCATTATATAGGTACTGGACCTTTCAAACTTGCTCATTACTCTGAAGATAATATCATACTCGAAGCGTTCACCCATTATTTTAAAGAGCGCGCGTTATTAGACCGTATTGAATTTTGGGCTATTCCTGACCATGTGCAAATAGATGCTGATTATGAAATACCAAACGAAGAGGAAAATGAAAGGCATGATATACAAATAGAAGAAATAGGTTGTATTTATGCTAGCTTCAACTTTAAAAAACCTGGTCCTCATCACGACATTTACTTTCGAAAAGCTTGGAGAGAACTATATGATGTTGAAATGATACTTCGTAACATAGAGGGTAGACGGACAATTGCTGCATCAAGCTTTTTCCCTGATAGAAGCCACCTTGCAACAAGAAGATCCTACTCTTTAGAAAAGGCAAAAGAGTATTTGAAAAAGAGTACATATAATGGAGAAACGATACATATTTACTTCTTCGCATTTAAAGATAGTGCAAATGATGCATATTTCTTAAAAGAACGATGTGAAAGTTTAGGTATACAAGTAGAGCTTCACCCATTTCCCGTTTCAGATTATATGAATCGCTCTATTGATAAACATGCTGATATTATTTTCATGGGAGAAGTCTTTGCTGCCAATCATGAAATTGCATTCTTAAATGTATTTAAAAATAAAAGTTGCTTCGTAAATCGGTTCATGGACCCGCACTACGAAAAACAAATTAACTGTTTACTAGATACATTTTTACTAGAAGAAAATAAAGAAAAGCGTTATGAACTCATGTATGAGATTGAAGAGTTTTTACAAGCAGAACACATCATTTTATTTAACTATCACGTTCTAAAAAGAAAAACATACCCTTCTTCTTTAAAAAATGTAACAATTGATTCATTTGGTTGGGCAAATTTTGCAAAGTTATGGATACAGCCATCCATGTCTTAAAATGTGAGTCATTATAAAAGGAGAGAAACCATGAAACGCACCCTAGAAAAAAGACTTTCCTATCTATACACAGGTGAATTATTTTCAGTCATTACTTTTATTTTCACAAGTTACTTACTTAATTATGTTTATCCTACTTTACATTTATATTCCCTATATTCTTTTTGGATCTCATTTCTTCTTTTAGAGTTTATCTTATTACAAGGAGTAATTTACTGGTACGTAAAGTGGAAACGACTAAAAAAAGAGAAAACATCTGTTACGCCCATTAGGATGATTCAATATTTAAAAATACTTAAAAAGATAAATATAGCATTCATTATCACGGGATTTATTACGTTTACTATTGATTTTGTAATTTGGTATCCCTACTTACCTTTAGGCGGGCTATCATTTACTCTATTTATTTATATGTTTGCATTACTTGAGTACATTAACTATTATCATACTCAGCTTTCATACGATAACATCTCTGATATGAAACATTTAATCCAATCAAAAAAACTAAAACAGTCCTGTATAAGTAAAGATTTTCAACGTATTTCATGAAAGAGAAGGTACTACATCCTTAGTAGTACCTTCTTCACATACAAATATAAACTATTATTTAATTACTCCATCTAAGTGATCTTTCAAGTTCAATAAATACTTCTCTATATCCGGATTCTTCACCACATCATAACAAGCAAAACTCTTTAACGGACTCATACCGAGAAACTTTTGCACGCGATGTAAATGACTAAGCACTGATTCTAAACTTTCTCCTTCAAAGAACTTTGTCTTATCTCCAAATGCTTTTTCAGGTGCATTCCAAGTTGTAGAGAACATATACTCTTTCTCTTTTAATAAACCACCTGTTCCATATTCATCTGCACCTTTAAAGAACAAACCGTATTCATATACTTCATCCATATACGTTTTAAATAAGCCTGGAACACTAAACCAGTAAATTGGTGTTTGATAAATCACAACATCGGCCCATAAAAACTTATCTTGTTCTTCTTTCATATTGTAACCATCTTGAATCGTTGTTGTTTTCACATGATGATTCTCGCCTAATACAGTAACCATATAATCTACTAACGTTTTATTTAATCGTCCTTCCTTTGTACCGTATTTTTCATGTCCATTTATAATAAATATATTTTTCATCGTTTTTCTCTCCCCTATATGATCTACTCTTCAGCTATTAAGCCGAGTTGCTGCTGTAGTGTAAGATTATCTTCTAAATGCCAATCTTCCGTTATCTTTCCGTCTTTCACATGTAAAATATCAATTGCAAAAAAATTAATTTTCTTACCATTATTTGTTCCTGTAAAAGAAAGACGGGCTGTTACTTTATCACCAACAACTAATAAGTCTTCAATCTCGCAATGTATATCAGGCACAACTTTACGAAAATTTTGCGCTGCAAACTTTAATCCTTCAATGCCTTGTGGTCGCCCTTTCGGCAATGTATTATCGAAGAAATCTTTAGTAACAGTCTGCGGAATAAGTTCCTCCTTACCTGTATCCCAAAATGCATAAAAACGCTGCGCCGCATGAACCATTTCTGTCGCTTCTTTTTTACTTAGTGAGGGATCAATTGTCATTGCTTTTGGCTTTGGCATTTCTTTTAATAACTGAACTTCAGCTTTTTGTTCCACACCACATGCTACAAGCACAATACAAATAACAAACAAACTAAGAAATCCAAATAACTTTTTTATCCCCATGGAAATCACCACTTCCTTATATAAATCCTTTTTGTTTCGTATTGCTATTGTATATGCACTAACTTCCTTTATGGAAGTAGTGATATTTTTTTCATATAGTTACCAAAAGTATAGTTTTGTGATACTATAAAGCAAATTCATCCAAAAAAATTTTATGGAGGCTAGTTCCATGAACGATATAAATCCAGTTGAATTAACGAAAGGTTTACCGGGCATACCTTGTCCTATCGCTAAAACGCTTGATGTAATTAGTACAAAATGGACGTTTTTAATCATTCGTGATCTTCTTATCGAAGGAACATTACGCTTTAGTGATTTACAAAAATCAATGGATGGTATTAGTCCAAAAACATTATCACTTCGACTAAAAGAATTAGAGTCTCAAGGCATTATAACGAGAAAAGTATATCCAGAAGTTCCGCCTCGTGTGGAGTACACATTAACGGATAAAGGAAAGCAATTAGAGGGGATTTTTATTGAATTAAAACGGTTTGGGTTAAGCTTATAAAACAAAAAAAACTTACCGTTGAAGTGAACCCGAATAGTGGTACATGAAAAAAATAAGAGTTCATTACCCAGAAGAAGTAAAGTGGAAAGTGATTGAAATGAAAAAGGATGGGTATTCCAATCGGACCATTATGGAGAAACTCGGAATTAAAAATGTTTCCCAAATTAAGACATAGATGAAATGAAATGGTATCGTACAGATCAAACGTATCGGTTTCCACAACCTGTAGGAAAACAATATTCTTATGGAAAAAGACCAAAAGAGCTCAGTGAATTAGAATAGCTACGTATAGAAAATAAACACCTAAAACAAAATTACTTGTATGGGGAAAGTATCTGGAAATCGAAAGGGGCTGAAATCAGAAACTGTAGTTACTTTATGGAAAAATGTACAAACAAAAATAACAGTAAAAGAATTGCGTAACGTATTAGAATTACCCCGTTCCATATTTTATCGCTCATTACAACGAACGGAAGATCTGAAAGATGATATAGGGGTACAGACACATCGCCATCAAGCTAACAGAACAGATTGCCCCTAAACGAAAATTTTGTAGCTTTTTTAGCACGGAATTTCATTATTATCGTTTTTTTATGTTTCTTAACTTGATAGAGGTGTGGTGGATCCTTTTTTAGAAGTAAATACTTCTAACACCTTGTAGTATTTGAAAATCAATTTTATCTGCTTTTGTCCTTTGAATTATAAAATCTAATCCATTTTTAGTATTGTCCGCATATTTAGGCATTGCTTCAAGAGTATCTGTCAATGGTTTGGTGAAATCGTCCCAATGTATTGGAATAACAAGCTTCGGTTGTACTTTTCGTACAGTTTGCTCGTAATACATATTTAGGAAAGCACTTTCCTGCTTTCCTAATCCCCCTATTCCTAAAAACAGGACATCAGCTCGAATATCATCTAATACACCTTCTATATAGTTAGCACTTGGTTTAACAAGGAAAGTATTATTATTATACGTAATCAAGTAATCATATGAAGAGTCTTCATGATAGTCTAGTGCTTTAGCTGGTTGTTTAAGTGGCTTTTTTATTTTTTCTCCTTCATCAAAGGTTGGTGAATGTTTCGATGGAAGGACAGTAACAGTAAAATCACCAAACTTCATAGCCCTATTTACTTCATATACAGACATCTGGTTCTTATTTATATCACCACCAATACCTATGTTAATTGCTGACTCTGAACCATATACATGTGTTCCAGTTCGTTTAGCTATATAAGCTAAATCAAACGCATGATCATAATGTGTATGTGCAATAAATAATCCCTTAAGTTTATTATTATCAGCCCCTATTTGATTAAAAATTTTATCCACAGTATCTTCATCTGTTTTTATATTGCTGAACAATATTTTTGGTAAGGATGGCCTAGAAATAAAACCATCAATCATTAATTGCGTATTTCCATCATCAAATAGTAAAGATGATGTTCCTAAGAATGTGACCTTTACCTCACCGTGATTCAATACTTTTTGTGTTGTTTTTGGAGCATAATATGCCTTGTATTGTTGAATATCTGCTGAAGGTGTTAAAAACTTATAATAAACGAAAATAGAAGCGATTAGTACTAGTAATCCTATAAAAAATACGCTTAATTTTTTTCTTAATTTATATTTCAAAAAACATTCTCCTTTCTAGACAAAAGATATTATTATTTGACTGTGCTAAATCCTCCTACTTGAGGTTACCACAAAGTATCTATAAAAATTAAAAAACGCCATCCTTTCCTACGATTCTACAGAAAGAATAGCTTATTTTTTCATTTTAGGAGGAATTTTGTTTTCTTAGCTTGATAGCGATGTGGCGGTACCCCATATAGAAAAAACCGATTCCCTACACGTTAAGGGTATCGGCTTTTGTTCATTTCATTATTCTTTAGAACTTGATAGGTTGTATTTCCTAATTTTATTACGCAATATCAAAAGAATTTATTATTTATACACAATTCTAAAATACGAATTAACAGTTAATATATAATATCCAAAATAGATTATGCAATATGCAATAGAACTAATGGAAATAGGAATCATAATACTGTATATAGGCATGTTGTTTATTATTGGTAAAGCAAATAAGCTATGAGTAAGTCCGACTATTATAGGTGAAATAAAACTAAAGCTAACTTGGTTAGAAATTGACTTTCTTACTTCTTTTTTCGTAACACCTATCTTACGAAGAACCTCATAGTATTTCTGATTAGCATGTGCTTCAGATAGTTGTTTATAATAAATAATAGAACCAGTTGCTAGTACAAATATAATTCCTAAAAAGCTTCCAATAAATAATGTAACTCCATACAGTTGCATAAAATCTTCATTTGTTTCAGATTGCCCTACATAATATCCTGATACAACTGTACTAACTGCCGTTAAAGCTGTGGCACTTAAGATAGCAATAGTCGCAAGTAATTTGGCATTTCCTTTTACTCGATATAACAACTGTGAAATATTTAGTATATTCATACCGTTAAAATAGATATTGCTCTTACTTTTAATTTTCTTTAATACAATAACTGTATAAGACGTGAATAGACAGTAGGTTGCAAGAACAATCGCAATCAAAATACATAACGGGATTATTTTAGGATCCATTAGCGGACGCATAGGGTCCTCAGGGTTCTGCACAAATTTTACGACTTCGCGAAAAAAGAATGCTAAAACATAACCAAAGCCAATTAAAATAAGACCTATATATGCCAAATATTTAGATCCTTTTGGCATACTCTCTCCTTTATGATTCGCTTGGAACATTTCAATTAATGGAAATTGATAAATTAAGCGCGAGTTTTTCCAAGCTGTATATAATAGAATCGATAAAAAAACAATAATTGTGTCTATTATGGCCTTTATAGATAACTCGAACGTAATTGGCACATTTAATTTCATCAAACTCATTAGAAGTTCTAAAAATAACTTAAAACTTATACTGCCAATCAATATCCCAACTATTAAAGCTACACCCCCCATTATTAATGTTTCACAAAATAACATCGTACCAATTTGTTTTTTAGTAATACCTAGTAAAGAATATAACCCTATCTCTTTTTTACGTTTTCTTATAAAAAAATTAGTAGAGTAAATAATAAATATGGCTATAAAAATAATGATTATCACTTTTGAAGACTGAAGAACACTATTAATCATTACATTATTAAGCATTTCTTTTTTTATTTGCGTACTATATCGAAGTGACGCAAATATAAAATAAATCAGCATACTCGAAGCTAAAGATACAAAATAAAGTATATACTCCTTAAAATTTCGCCTTATATTTCGTTGAACGATTTCAATTAAAGTCATTTATTTTAACCTCCTAAAAACTATTTCTACAAAATATACATTGTTTTAATCGCACATTATGTTATAAATGGCCATATTAGATAAGATCATCAGCCTTATCTTCAGAAATGAAAGACATTACATCAATGACTTGTTGGAAGAATTGCTTACGTGTTAATTCTCCACGGTGTAATTCTTTATATAATTCACCATCTTTAATCATAATCACTCGTTTACAATAACTTGCCGCAAACGCATCATGCGTTACCATTAATATGGTTGAGTTATCATATTCATTTAATGACTTCATACTTTCTAATAAATCCGTTGCTGATTTAGAGTCAAGCGCCCCAGTTGGCTCATCCCCAAAAATCATACTCGGATTCGTAACCATGGCACGTGATGCTGCGCAGCGTTGTTTCTGTCCCCCAGATACTTGATATGGGTATTGACTTAAGATATGATCCATGCCAAACTTCTTAGAGATTTCAAGAACAAGCCGATCAATTTCACTAACCTTCACCTTTGATAAAGCGAGAGGCAATGCGATATTTTCTTTGACCGTTAACGTATCTAATAAGTTATAATCTTGAAAAATAAAGCCTAAATGATTGCGCCGAAATAATGCCAACGTATCATCACTCATTTTTACAATATCTTTTCCATCTATTAAAATCTCACCACTCGTCACATAATCAATTGTCGAAAGAACATTTAAAAGGGTTGTCTTACCTGAACCAGAAGGGCCCATAATTCCAACAAATTCTCCTTCTTTTACTTGTAAGTTAATCCCTTTCAACGCTTCAAATGTATTTCCACCCGTGTCATATACTTTTTTAATATTTTTTGCTTCTAGCACTGTTTTCATTTTATATTCCTCTCTCCTCTTAGTATTTACAGCCAAGAAATCTATATAAAATTAGAATTAAGATTGTTTAAATTTTTGCTTATATCATGAAAATCCTTATTTTTAAAAAGAGTAAATACTCATAGGGGTATTTACTCTTTTCTAAAATATCTTATCTTTCACCTACAACTATTATTCATATCGTAGACAATCAATTGGGTCTAGTTTAGCTGCTTTATTTGCTGGAAGTATACCAGAGACAATGCCAATCAATATAGATATTCCAACAGATAGTAGACCTAGATTTACTGAAATAACAAGTGGCCATCCACCTACGATTGCCGATACCCAAGCAAAGAAAATACCTAACACAAAACCAATTGCTCCACCTAATGCTGTTAAAATACAAGCTTCAATAAGAAATTGCATTAATATTTCCCTTCTCGTTGCACCAAGTGCTTTTCGAACACCTATTTCACGTGTACGCTCTGTAACAGATACAAGCATGATATTCATCACACCAATACCACCTACGATTAAAGAGATTCCAGCAACACCAGTGAATACCATTTTCATCGTATCTAATGATTCTTCTACGACCAAATCGTTTTTTGTCTCATCCTCTACTGTAAATAGATGCTCAAATTCTGGTGGTTTCAATCCATTTAATACAGATACAGCTTGTTTCCCTACAATTTCTCGCTCGCTAGAAGAAGATAACTTAATGGTCACTGCATTATATTCCTCAACACCTGAGATCAACGGTGCATTGTCAACCGAGGTATATCCTGCATACACATTTGATTGCCATATATTATCATATTTGTACACCCCGACAATATTATATGGTTTTCCTTTTATATCTATATATAAATCATTTTCCCATGTATCATATAGTTTTTTAAATAGAGCTTCACTGATAATCAAAACAGGAATTGGTTTTTCCAGCTCAGTCTCTGTTAACTCACGCCCATGTATCATTCGTAGTTTGTGATCCTGCATAAAATTACCTGTTCCCACATTTAAATTAAGAGAAGCTTCTTTTGAACCTACATATGCTTTTACGTCCATATTCACATGTGGGTACACATCCTTTACACCTGGTATTACTTCTAATTGCTTTACCATATCTGGTGTAATCTTCGCTATTTCCAGCGGAAAATCTGGGTTGATATACTCTATATTAATTTCATCCATATGGCGGCTCTCTTCAATCTCTTTTTGCATCTTTGCAGTATTTCCATCCCCCGTTGCGAGAATTGTAATAATCGCACTGATTCCAATAATAATTCCCAGCATCGTTAAAATAGATCTCATTTTATGGGCAAAGATAGAAGAGATAGCCATACGTATATTTTCATGTATATTCAATTTTATTCTCTCCAATCCTGAACAATGTTTCCGTCACGAATAACGATTTGACGTGCTGCGGCTTCCCCGATTTCACGATCGTGAGTAATCATAATAATCGTTGAACCTTGCTTGTTTAATTCATAAAATAGATTTACAATTTGTTCACTTGTTTTCGTATCTAGTGCACCTGTTGGTTCATCTGCCAAAATAAATTTCGGGTTATTTACAATTGCGCGTGCAACTGCAACGCGTTGTTTTTGTCCACCTGACAATTCATTTGGAAAGTGGGTAGCGCGATCAGCTAAACCAACTTTTGTTAAGGCTGCTAATGAACGCTCTTGTCTTTCCTTTTTATCGACTCCCGCATAAATAAGTGGTAATTCAATGTTTTGCAACGCTGTAAGTCGTGGCAGTAACATGAAGTTTTGAAATACGAATCCAATCTCTTTATTACGAACATGCGCAAGCTCGGTTTCAGACATGTTTGAAATATTTTGTCCAGCTAATTCATAGGAACCTGTCGTAGGCTTATCTAAACACCCAATAATATTCATTAATGTTGATTTACCAGAACCAGAAGGCCCCATGATAGAAGTGAAATCTCCCTGATTTAGCGTTACATCAATTCCGTGCAATATTTGAATGGATTCTTCACCATTTTGAAAAGATTTTGTAATGCCTTGTAAATTAATCATTGCGTGGCAACCTCCATACCATCTTTTAGATTTACAGTAGGTCTAGAGATAATTTTTTCTCCTTTTTTCACTCCGGAAATTTTTGCTTCATTACTTGTTTCAAATTCAACCGTAACAACTTGTTCTTTTGCTTTTCCGTCTTTTACAACAAAGACAACGTTTTTATCACCTTTTTTTAAAATACTGGTCTTTGGAATGACTGTACCCTTTGCTTCGCCTGATTTAGTTTCTACGTATACGTGGAAACCATTTTGTAAGCCTTCACTATTGTCTAACGTCACAGTAAATGGATAACTAGAAACTGTTTTGTTTTCATCCATACTTTTTAATGGTGTAGAACCAATTTCTGTTACTTTTCCTGTCCATGTTTTACCCGCTACAGTTTTTGATGAAACTGTTATTTCTTGTCCAATTTTTACATTAGCAAGTTCAAATTCAGACATTTGACCTGCTACTTTAAATGGACCTGCATGGCGAAGTGTAATTCCGCTCATACCGTTTCTTTCATTAGAAGCTGTAATAATATCATCAATTACACCGTCAGCAGGACTCATAACAGAAAGTGTGTTTACTTTCTCTTTTGCTACTTTAATCATTTCATCCGCTTTTTCTACTTCAAACTTCTTCATTTCAAGCTGTGATTCTAATTGTTGAATTTCAATCTCTGACGCTTTTACTGCTTCTGCAGGAAGACCAGCATTTTTATCTTTTTGTAGCTTTTGTTTTGCTGCATCAATTTGTTTTTGTTGTAATGTTACTTCTTTTTGTGCAATTTTCTTTTGCATTTCCACTTCTGTTACACCTTGTTTAACAGTTGGATCATTGTATTTAAACAGAAGCTGTCCTTTCTTTACTTCATCGCCTTTTTTAACAGCTAGTTCATTCGTACCTTTTGTTGGATCAAATGAAATGATCTCCATTCCATTTGGAATCACTTCACCAGCAAACTTTTGCTGATTTTCGATTTGTTTTTCTAGTACTTCAGATGTTTTATAGGACATAACTGGTTCAGAACTTCCGGCAAAATTCATATAAGCCCCAGCTCCTATACCAACTGTTAATACACCAACAATGACTACCTTATTTACTGTCTTCATATTATCCTCACTATTTCTTGTACTTTATTTTTGGAGACCATTATTTCCGTTTGTATAATTAGTTAACATTTTTAGAAATTATATATAAATTAGATTTCAAAGTATTAACATATCTCTTTTAAAATCAAATTGTGATAAAAATCTAGGCGTATACTTTTCGCAATATAAAAAGCCCCACCTTTTATTAGTAATTTCTCTTTGGCCTAACCTATAAATAGGATAGAAGAAATTAATTAAATAAAAAGTGGGGTAATAATTAAATATTTATTAAATTTTTCAATTCTCTTCTTTTGGTAATCTCACTTCAAAAATTGTTCTCACTACATTACTTTCTGCAGAAATCTTCCCATTATGTTTCTCAACAATATTTTTAGCAATAAATAATCCAAGACCCGTACTATTTTTCTGTACTGTTCTTGCTTTATCACCTGTATAAAACATATCAAAAAGATAAGGTAACTCTTCTTCTGGTATACTTTCTCCATAATTAATAATCTGTACAACAACGTCTCCATCTTCAATGTATCCATTCATATCAACAAACTTCCCATTATTTCCATATCGAACCGCATTTGTTAGAAGATTTTCAAATACTCGTGCTAACAAATTCCCGTCACCGTTGATAGTTAAATTTGGTGCAACATGTAATCTAGCCTCTAATTGATTTTTCTCTAATAATGGATATAATTCCAAATCTAATTGCACGAGCAATTCACTTATATTAATGTTTTTTTTATCTATTTGTTGTACACCATAGTTCATTCGTGTAATTTCAAATAACTCATCAATTAAACTTTCAAGTCGTTGTGATTTTGCGAATGCAATTGTAGAATAATATTTAATTTGTTCCGCAGTTAAGTTTTTCTCATTGAGAATTAAATCTAAATAACCTAGGACAGATGTTAATGGTGTTCTTAAATCATGAGCTAAGTTAACAACAAGTTGATCTTTACTACTTTCTGCAAAGTCTCCTCGTTCAACCGCCTCTTTTAATTTTTCACTTGCAATATTAATTGCGCGTGCAATATCGCTGAATTCATCATTTGATGAAATATAAACTTTATGTGTGAAATCTCCTTTAGAGAGATGATGAATGCCATTAGAAATTTCATCAAAATACCTTAAATAAGGTTTCGTTAAAAAGAAAAAGAATAAAATAGATAGCAAAGTGAAGGAAAGGAAAGAGAAATAAATACTTCCCCCAACCACTCTATTTGCTACATAGTCTTCATGACTAACCATCATTCTAAAAGAGAACCCTAATGTTTTATAAATTATATATGTTCCGAAAGCTGCTAACATCATACTTAGTGCAAACAAGGCAATCATTTTAAACCTAAAACTTTTTACTATTTTAGCCATTGAAAGTATAACCTACTCCCCATATCGTTTTTATTAACTTGTTCTTCCTTTTATCTTCTCCAAGTTTCTTTCGTAAAGTACGAATATGCACCGTAACTGTATTATTGTTATCATCATAATAATCATTTGTCCATATCTGCTGAAAAATATTTTCAAGGCTATATACTTTTTTCGGATGACTTGCCAATAAATATAAAATATCAAACTCTTTTGGTGTCAAATCAATTCGTTCTCCGTATACATGTACCGTTCTTTTCTCAAAATCAATAACAATGCCTCCAGCCTCTAAAACAGATGTTTCTTCTACTTTCGACTGATTTAACGTAAAAAATCGGCGAAGTTGAGCATTCACACGTGCAACTAATTCAATTGGTGTAAAAGGTTTCGTCATATAATCATCTGCACCTAGTACAAGACCCGTTACTTTATCAAAATCAGATGTTTTCGCGCTTAAGAAAATAATTGGCATATTTTGTTTAGTACGGATTTGACGCGTCACCTCATAACCATCCATTTTTGGCATCATGATGTCTAAAACCACTAAATCAATTGCCTGCGATTGAATAATTTCAATTGCGGCTTCTCCATCAGTTGCTTTTACAACCTGGTATCCTTCTTTTTTTAAATGTATTTCAATTAATTCAGCAATCTTCAAGTCATCATCAGCTATTAGAATTGTAATCGGCTTCATTTTATCCTACCTCTTCTTTTTCTTCCTTATATTCAAATAAAAAAATTGATTACTCTATTAATTTCATCTGCAAAATTACTAATGTGTAATTCATTCTTTTTGAAAATAGTTTGAATTCCTATCATTCCCTTAAAAAGACAAATTCTTTTAGTATTTTTTGAATGGCTATAAAATTCCACGTTTCTACATTGAAATCTTATCATTTTCAGAAGGAAAGTGCAGAATGTCTCTAATAAAGCATATTTTTAAATACCTTACTAGCATCATTCTAATATTTTCCCTCATTGAAAATGTAGCTCCATTATGAATAGAACTTATCGCATACAGCCAAGTTTGGAATAAAGTATCATTGACTAGATAACAAGCAAAACCAGCTCTTATTCCATTACATACATATCAAATATATATAATATCTAGATTGCTTTTTAGCCATACATCTAAAGTTCCTTTATCAATCCATAGTTTCTTCTATAATTTTGAAGGCATCCTACTTTGTTTTTTTATACGTACATACTTTTTCTACCCATGGAAAATAAATTGTTAATTTGTCTTTATCTTGTACCATTTTTTGTTTTTGAGTAAAATTGTTTCCATAATCAATATTTATCCATTCATTATCAAGCCAAGTGTATGTCCCTGCATTTTTATATTCATTTGCTATTTTTTGAGTATGCATCTCTATTAACCATATAGTTTTCTTTTTTTTATTTTCTGGATTAACTTCGATTTTCTTATCAAACTGGTAAGAAACCGGACAAGTAGTGTCATTATCCGCTAATCTCCAATTCCCATTCAATTCTTTACCGCTACATCCAATTAGCAATAAACTAAAGCTAATTGGAACAATTAACTTTTTTATTTTTTTCATTATACATTTACCTTTCATTATCACTTTTTTATCTAATGCGTAGCTCAGTACAATTCCTTCTTTAACAGAAAGGTATTATATGAATTCCAACATGTATAAGATAGAGAAAATTAATTAAATAAAATGTAGGGCAAATATAAAATTTTCATTAAATTTTTAAACTCTCTGCATTTTGCAATCTTATTTTAAATATTGCTCTTATTTCATTACTTCCAGCAAGCCTTGTTCACTTATGCTATTTAAAGATACCTTTAAGCAAAATAAATGTG
>NZ_QXCO01000099.1:0-527 GCF_003458115.1 Bacillus sp. ISO11
ACATTAATTAATGGCAAAATAGGTGATTCAGGATTGTTCAACACATGTAACATCCAATCACTAATACCTTGTAGATAAGAGGCATCCTTAGTGCTTGGATATGCACTTTTTTTGCGATAACGTACATCCTCTGGAAGTACATTTTCAAAAGCTCTACGTAAAATACCTTTTTCAATATTGTCTATGCTTTTCATTTCGAATGGGACATTCCATAGGTATTCTACAAGCCGGTAATCGCAAAATGGAACTCGTACTTCAAAGCCATTCATCATACTTGTGCGATCTTTTCGTTCTAGCATAAATGGCAAGAAACGTGTAATAAACATGTAAGACATTTGACGTTGCTTCATTTGCAGATCACTTTCACCTTCTAAAAAGGGAACCTCAGCAACTGCATCTTCAAATTTTTGTTTTTGATATTTTTCAGGGCTAATCTTCGCTTTAAAATCCTCTGATAAAATTTCTGTACTATACCATAAATTAACACTCCAAGGGAATATCTCTGCATCTAGAAACTTCTCTTGATG
>NZ_QXCO01000019.1:0-113445 GCF_003458115.1 Bacillus sp. ISO11
TATCAAAAGCTAGTTAAAAAGCTAAACCTTGGACAATCCATGTCAAGAAGAGGAAACTGTTGGGATAACGCCCCACAAGAATCATTTTTTGGTCATCTGAAAGATGAAGCTCATATAAAACCTTGCGCGTCCTTAAATGAATTGAAACAAGAGATTAAGAAATATATGACGTATTACAATCATTATAGATATCAATGGAATTTAAAAAAGATGACTCCTGTTGGATACAGAAATCATCTTCTTGATGTTGCCTAACTTTTTTCAAAATGTCCTTTACAAAGCGTACAGATTAAATACTTGTTGGCTTTTTTCTCATTTTGAAATTTATTTCTCAAGTTACATAGCATAAAAAACATGATATGATAAATAATTTGGAAAATGATTGGAATGTGTTGTCATATTTAAGATTATTTTGTAAGATTAAACTTGTTTCTTGTGAACAAATATAGAACTGAATTATTAAAAATAAAAAATGTAAGATTTATATGTTATAATTTTTCCTATGTGTAAATTTTAGAAAGTTGGAGGAACCTATGGAAGAAACAATTAGTCTAAAAGAGTTATTTCATATCTTAAAAAAACGTTTAGCAATGATCCTCGTAATTGCCTTTGGTGCAGCTATTGTAAGTGCTATCATTAGCTTTTTCTTCATGACACCAATCTATCAATCTTCGACGCAAATTCTCGTTAATCAGAAGAAGCAAGAAGGGGCAATGTTCCAAGCCGGTGAAGTTCAAACGAATATTCAATTAACGAATACATATAAGGTTATTATTAAAAGTCCAGTAATCTTAGATCAAGTAAATGAAAAATTAAATTTAAATATGACAGCTCAAGCGCTAACAGGAAAGATTAATGTTGCGAATGAAAAGGATTCACAAGTAATCTCTGTAACAGCTGAGGATAAGGATCCCAAATTAGCTCGTGATATTGCCAATGCAACTGCAGATGTATTTAAAGGTGAAGTTGCAAAAATTATGAATGTTGATAACGTAACGGTATTATCTAAAGCAGAAGTTGCAGAAAATCAATCTCCGATTAAACCACTTCCAATGTTAAATGTGGCAATCGCTTTCGTTGTTGGTTTAATGGCTTCATTTGGTCTTGCATTCTTATTAGAATACTTAGATAACACGGTTAAAAAAGAAGAAGATGTAGAGAACTTACTTGGCTTACCAGTATTAGGAATTGTAGCTCGTATGGATGAAGAAACAATGAACGTGAAATCACACGCTCCATCATCAAGAAAAGTGAGGGGACAAACAATTGGCTCTTAATTTATTTAAAAAGAAAAAGAATCATCGTCAACGTCGTCAATTAATTGCTCATCAACAACCGAAATCACCAATTTCAGAACAATATCGTAATATTCGAACGAATATTGAATTTGCAGCTATTGATACGAATTTACATTCATTAATGGTCACGTCTGCGAATCCAAGTGAAGGGAAAACGACAACGACAGCGAATATGGCAGTTGTGTTTGCTCAGCAAGGAAAAAAAGTATTATTAATTGATGCAGATATGCGTAAACCAGCAATGCATCAAATGTTCCAAGTAGATAACATTTTTGGACTTACGAACGTACTAACAAATAGTGAACGTTTAGAAAAATGTGTACAAACGACATCTGTAGAAAATCTACACTTTTTAGCATGTGGTCCAATCCCACCAAACCCGGCCGAATTATTAGGTTCGAAATCAATGAAAGAACTTCTTGGACAAGCATACAGCATGTACGATCTAGTTATTTTTGATATGCCGCCAATTTTAGCTGTAACAGATGCGCAAATTATGGCAAATGTATGTGATGCTTCTATTCTTGTTGTTCGTAGTGAATCAACAGAAAAAGAAACGGCAGTAAAAGCAAAAGGACTATTGGAGTCTGCAAAAGGTAAATTGTTAGGTGTCGTTCTAAACGACCGTGAACGTGAAGAAGGCTTATATTATTATTACGGTGCAAACTAATTAAAAGAGTGAGATATGGTTGAAACATATCTCCTTTTTTCCCTTGAATATGAGTGATATCTCATATTCAAGGGAAAAAAGATCTTTATAGGAGAGAGGGAGGATGAAACAAATGATAGATTTACATTGTCACATTTTACCTGGTATCGATGACGGTGCACAGACAGTAACAGATAGTTTAGCGATGGCACAACAAGCCGTTTCAGAAGGAATACATACCATTGTTGCAACACCGCACCATCAAAATGGAAAATATGTAAATGAACGTACCTCAATTATTCATCACGTAAAACAACTAAATGATGAACTACAACAACATAATATTCCACTTACTATTTTACCGGGACAAGAGGTCAGATTATATGGGGATTTATTAGAAGACTATGAAGCTGGTAAAATTGTTACTTTAAACGAAACAAATAAATACATATTCATTGAATTTCCATCTAATCACGTACCACGTTATGCCGAACAACTATTATATGAACTACGCGTTAAGGGAATGATTCCAATTATCGTTCATCCGGAACGTAATGCCGAGTTAATCGAGCGGCCAGATAAGTTATATAACCTTGTAAATAAAGGGGCATTAACGCAAGTAACGGCAGGTAGTTTACTTGGGAAGTTTGGCAAAAAAATTAAAAAATTCTCACTACAGCTTGTGGAACATAATTTAACACACATGGTCGCTTCAGATGCACATAACACAACTTCAAGAGGATTTCATTTAGCGGAAAGCTATGAATTAATTGAGAAAGAATTTGGAACGAGTGTTATGAGTGATTTGAAAGAAAATCCTTACTTATTAATTAGCGGGAAGGCAATTTACAAAGAAGATCCAGAACAAATTCGCCGTAAAAAATTGTTCGGTATTTTTTAAATAAAAATTGGTGATGTCTCCTAACCGTTATCAACGGGGGCACTCGGTCGTGCTGTGGGTAGAAATTTTTATTTCGAACCTACCTTAGACGCTTGTCGTCGGGAGTATGACGTGAGGATGGGTTAGATGCCCATAATTTATTTGTAATAGAAACTCTACCTATGGAGTTATAAACTTGACTCTATAGGTAGGGTTTTTGTTATTGATACATATAGATATAATAATTTAATTTTGGGGGTACTAGATTTGAAAAAAGTAAGGAAAGCAATTATTCCAGCAGCTGGTCTGGGAACAAGATTTTTACCAGCAACGAAAGCGATGCCGAAAGAAATGTTACCTATCGTTGATAAACCAACAATTCAATACATAGTAGAAGAAGCGATAGAATCAGGAATTGAAGATATTATTATTGTTACTGGAAAAGGAAAACGCGCCATTGAAGATCATTTTGATCATTCCTTTGAATTAGAGCAAAGCTTACTAGAAAAAGGGAAGCATGAGATGCTAGAAAAAGTACAAGCTTCTTCTAAAATTAATATTCATTACATAAGACAAAAAGAACCAAAAGGGCTAGGACACGCAGTGTGGTGTGCGCGTAAGTTTATTGGAAATGAGCCGTTTGCAGTATTACTTGGTGATGATATTGTTCAAGCAGAAACGCCATGTTTACGTCAATTAATGGATCAATATGAAGGTACACAGTCGTCAGTTATTGGTGTACAAACAGTACCAGAAAATGAAACGCATCGTTACGGTATTATCGATCCGCTTGAACAGAATGATCGCCGTTATCAAGTGCGTCAATTTGTGGAAAAACCAGCTCAAGGAACGGCACCATCAAATTTAGCAATTATGGGACGTTACGTATTAACACCAGAAATCTTTATGTTCCTTGAAAATCAACAAACAGGTGCTGGCGGGGAAATTCAATTGACAGACGCAATTCAACGATTAAATGAAGTTCAACGTGTATTTGCTTATGATTTTGAAGGTACGCGTTACGATGTTGGGGAAAAGTTTGGATTTATTAAGACGACGATTGAGATGGCGCTACAAAATGAAGAATTAAATGTAGAGTTAATGAGGTATATGAAGGAACTTGTAAAAAAGGAAGAGGTACATTCATAGGAGAATGTCCTTTTTTATTATTAATAAGATAAGAATTATATAAAGAAGGGAATAGGTATATTGAGTTATCGAAGACGGCTCTCATTATTGATTTTATTAGATTCATTTATCGTATTAACTGCCGTATATTTAAGTTATTGGTTTATACATCCCAATGTATTAAACAAAATTCCTATGACAGTAATTATTAGTTCTATTACATTATTGTGTAGTCATCATGTTTTTGCAGCTATTTACAAGTTGTACAACAAGGCATGGGAATATGCAAGTATTGGAGAATTAAAACAAATATTTAAAGCAATTACGTTATCAATTTTAGTAACGGCAATTGTTCAACAAATTATTAATCACGATATTTATGTTCGAATTTTAGCAATC
Organism: Bacillus sp. ISO11; assembly: GCF_003458115.1. Lineage (NCBI taxonomy): Bacteria > Bacillati > Bacillota > Bacilli > Caryophanales > Bacillaceae > Bacillus > Bacillus sp. ISO11. The sequence continues at coordinate 4,355 of NZ_QXCO01000019.1, forward strand.
GCATGGATGTTGCATTTATTATTAATTGGTGGTTCTCGCTTCGTATGGCGCATGTTCCGTGATACGTATATTACTAAAGCTACTGATAAAAAACGAACATTAATTATTGGTGCTGGTTCAGCAGGAACAATGGTAGTACGTCAATTGCAACATAATAAAGAAGCAGATTTATATCCAATTGCATTTGTTGATGATGATAAAAATAAGCAAAAATTAGAAATTTATAATGTGCCAGTTGTTGGTACGACAAATCATATTCAAGAAATTGTAGAAGATAATGATATAGAACATATTATTATCGCCATCCCTTCATTAAATAGAGGTCAAATAAACGAGATTTTTGAGAAGTGTAGAAAAACGAAGGCGAAAACACAAATTGTACCGATGCTTGAAGATCTTTTAGATGGAAAACTCTCTGTTAATGAATTCCGTGATGTACAAGTGGAAGATTTATTAGGTAGAGAACCAATAAAGCTAGATGATGCAGGAATTGGAGAGAAGATTACAGGTAAAACGATTTTAGTAACAGGTGCTGGTGGATCAATTGGATCAGAAATTTGTCGTCAAGTGATGAAATACAAACCAGCTAAAATTGTCCTTTTAGGGCATGGTGAAAACAGCATTTATAATATTGAAATGGAAATGAGAGTTACCTATAAAGATACAGTTGAAATTACAACAGAAATTGCTGATATTCAAGATCGTCATAAAATCTTTGAAATAATGAAAAAGCATCAACCGTATATTGTATACCATGCGGCTGCACATAAGCATGTTCCTTTAATGGAGCGTAATCCAGAAGAAGCTGTGAAAAATAACATTTTTGGTACGAAAAATGTAGCTGAAGCGGCAGATACGTTTAAAGTGAATACGTTTGTAATGGTTTCTACAGATAAAGCTGTAAATCCAACAAATGTAATGGGAGCTACAAAACGATTTGCAGAAATGATTGTGCAGCATATGGCATCGGTTAGTACTGGTACACGTTTTGTTGCGGTTAGATTTGGTAATGTTCTTGGAAGTAGGGGAAGTGTAATTCCTCTATTTAAGAAACAAATTCAAAAGGGTGGACCTGTAACAGTTACTCACCCTGATATGATTCGTTACTTTATGACAATACCAGAAGCTTCAAGATTAGTTATTCAGGCAGGCACACTGGCTAGGGGGGGAGAATTGTTCGTGCTAGATATGGGGGCCCCAGTAAAGATTGTAGATTTAGCTAAAAATTTAATTACTCTTTCAGGTTTTTCTATTGAAGAAATTGGAATTGAATTTACTGGATTAAGACCAGGTGAAAAAATGTATGAAGAGTTATTAAATGAAGGTGAAATTCATCCCGAACAAATTTTCCCTAAAATTCATATAGGAAAAGCTGTTTTAATTGATCAAGGGATTTTAAGGCAGTTTATGAATGACTTTGAAGGAATTAGTAAAGAAGAAATAAGAGAACGACTATTAGATATTGCAAATAATAAAGTAAATATTAAAAATTAATTCAAGGGAAGGAAGTTTTAAAAATGGGAGACAGAATATTTCTTTCATCGCCACATATGAGTGACGAAGGTTATGAAATGCATTATGTGAAGGAAGCTTTCGATACAAATTGGATTGCGCCACTTGGGGAAAATGTAAATGGATTTGAAAGAGAATTAGCTATGAAAGTAGGATCTAATGCAGCGGCAGCACTATCTTCTGGAACAGCTGCAATTCATATGGCATTAAAAGCAGCTGGAGTAGGAGAAGGTGATGTTGTTTTTTGCCAAACACTTACATTCTCAGCTACAGCAAATCCAATCATTTATCAAAATGCTACTCCTGTTTTCATAGATAGTGATTATGAAACTTGGAATATGTGTCCTAAAGCATTGGAAGAGGCTTTTAAAAAGTATACCAATGTAAAGGCGGTTATCGTGGTTCACCTTTATGGGCTGTCTGCGGATATGGATAAGATTGTTGAACTTTGTAAAAAATACGATGTTACTTTAATTGAAGATGCTGCGGAATCTTTGGGAACTTATTATAAAGGTAAACATACGGGTAGTTTTGGAGATTATGGTATTTTTTCTTTTAATGGTAATAAAATTATTACTACTTCTGGTGGCGGTATGCTTGTTTCTAATGATGAGGAAAGAGTTTCAAAGGTGAGATTTTGGGCTACTCAAAGTAGAGACCAAGCAAGACACTATCAGCATAGTGAATTAGGTTTTAACTATCGCATGAGTAATGTAGTTGCGGGAATTGGTAGAGGGCAACTTAAAGTATTAGATCAAAGGGTTCAAAAGAAAAGATACATATTTGATTTTTATAAGAGAGAATTAGGAAATCTTGAAGGAATTGAATTTATGCCTAGTAATAAGTGGAATGAACCAAACTATTGGCTAAGTTCTATGACACTAAACGGTAAGATCCGTCCAATAGATGTGATGGAAGCCCTTGAAAAAGAAAATATTGAATCTAGACCAGTTTGGAAGCCAATGCATATGCAGCCGTTCTTTGAGAAATATGATTTTATTGGTACAGATGTATCAGAAAAACTTTTTGAGAATGGTATATGTTTACCAAGCGATACGAAGATGACAGAAGCAGATCTAGAAAAAGTTGTGAAAATTATTAAAGGGTTGTGGATAGCATAATGAGGAGTTCTAAAGTTGGCATCTATGGTAGGTTTATAAAAAGGCCGATGGATTTTATACTGTCTTTAATTGCTATTATAATGCTTAGTCCAGTATTCCTTATAGTGGCTTTTCTTGTAAAAACAAGATTGGGTAGTCCGGTATTATTTAAACAAGAGAGACCAGGATTAAATGGAACTATTTTTAAAATGTATAAATTTAGAACAATGACAGATGAAAAAAATGAAAATGGTGAGTTACTACCTGATAGCGTAAGGCTTACTAAGTTCGGGAATTTTTTACGTTCAACATCACTTGATGAGTTACCAGGTTTATTTAATATCCTTAAAGGTGATATGTCAATTATAGGACCAAGGCCCTTATTAGTTCAGTACTTACCACTATATAATGAACATCAAAAGCGTCGCCATGAAGTTAGGCCTGGTTTGTCAGGGTTAGCACAAGTTAATGGCCGCAATGCTATTAGTTGGGAAGAGAAATTTAATTATGATATTGAGTATGTGGACAATATGAATTTTATTATGGACTGGAAAATTATTCTCTTAACTATTAAGAAGGTCTTCATTAGAGAAGGGATTAATTCTCAAACGGCAGCTACTATGGAGCCATTTAAAGGGGATAGTAAAGGAAGCGTAGAGTTATGAACACAAAACTTCTTATAATAGGTGCTGGTGGTCATGGAAAGGTTATAGCTGACATTGCATTAAGGATGAAAAAATGGGAATATATAGCTTTTCTTGATAATAGTGAGAATGTAAAAATTTCAATGGGGATAGAAATAATTGATAAATCCACAAGTGTTTCGAAATACATAGAGGATTATGACATCTTTGTTGGCATTGGGAATAATGTTGTACGCAAAAAGGTCCAGGAAGAACTTGAGGATTTAGGAGCAATTATACCAGTCTTAATTCATCCAAGTGCAATTATTGGAGAACAAGTTTATTTAGGAGCAGGAACTGTAGTTATGGCAGGTGCTGTTATTAACTGTTGTACCAAAATTGGAAAAGGATGCATTATTAATACTGCTTCTACAATAGATCATGACAATAAAATTGATGACTATGTTCATATATCACCAGGTGCGCATTTAGCTGGTACGGTAAGGGTTGGATCGGGTACGTGGTTAGGTATTGGGAGTGTAGTAATCAATAACATTAATATTACTAATGATTGTAAAATAGGTGCGGGAGCTGTAGTAATTAGAGATATAGCCGAAGTGGGAACGTATGTAGGGGTTCCCGCAAAAAGGATGGACGAATAGAACAATTAAGGGAGAAGGTAAATGGAGCTGTTATACAAATATCTATTTTATATAAGTGGATTTATTATAGTTTGGGCGATGGTTGGTTATCCTATATCATTAAAATTAATTGGAAGGTTATATAAGAATCGAAATCTGGAAAAGAATTACTCTCATGAGCCGACAGTAACTGTTATGGTAGTTGCTCATAATGAGGAAAAAGTAATTTTAGATAAACTTAATAATATTTTAGAGTTAGACTATCCTAAAGATAAAATCGAATTCTTAATAGCTTCTGATAATAGTACAGACAAAACTAATGAAATTGTTAGGGAGTTTATTAAAGAAAATCGAGATAGAAAAATAAGAATTTATGAAGTGAAAGCTCGAAAAGGGAAAACAAATGCACAAAACGAAGCACAAAAAAATGTGAAAACAGAGTATTTAGTTATGACCGATGCAAACTCTATGATGGATAAAAAAGCTGTTAAAGAACTTATGGCAGCATTTACGTCAGAAGAAATTGCATATGTTTCGGGAAGATTAATGATTGTTAATCAAGGGTCTAGTGATGTAAGTAATGCTGAAGCGAGTTATTGGGATAGCGACATGGTAATGCGTGAAATTGAAGGACGAATGCAAACTATAACAGCTGGTAATGGGGCTTTATATGCATGTAGAACTAAGGATTATTATGACTTTAATCCAATACAATGTCACGATAGTGCAATGCCACCATTGTATGCACTTCAAGGGAAAAGGGCGATTGCGAATCATGATGCGATTGCTTGTGAAAAAGCTGGTGAGGTTATTGAAGATGAATTTGGTCGCAAAGTAAGAATGAACCGAATTATTTTGAAACATATTTTACCAGATGTAAGGATACTGAATATATTTAAGTATAAATGGTTCTCTTATTTTTATTTTGGACATAGAACATGCAGGTATTTACTATGGATTGCACATCTTATAGTACTAATATCCAATGCATTATTGGTAACAGAATCTTGGTTTTATTTAATTACATTTATTGGACAAATGCTATTTTATTTCATGGCGCTAATAAAAGTAATAACTAAGACGAACAATAAGTATGTAACATTAACTTATTATTATTGTGTAACGATAATTGCACAATGGTTCGGTGTCTATAATATATTAACTGGAAAAGCAAAACCGTTTTGGGAAAAAGCTGAGAGTACAAGATAGATAAAGTTTTCAATTGTAGGATATATGTTATTGGAATAAAGTGAGTATTTTATTTATCTAGTTTAGGGTGTGAAAATATGTGTGTTCAGGTATTAGTTTCTACAATGAATAGATCAAATCCTGTTGATTTGTTTGAGAAGATGAATATATCATCGGATGCAGTAATAGTAAATCAGTGTGGGTATGAAAAACAAGAAGCTTTATGTGTACAAAGTCATAAATTAACTTATGTGTGCAGTGAGGATGTAGGATTAAGTAAAAGTCGCAATAAGGCAATATCTAATTCGCAGGATGAAGGTATTGTTTTATTAGCGGATGATGATCTAATATATGTTGATAATTATAGTGAATTAATCCAGAAGACATTCGATGAAAATCCAGATTATGATATTATTAGATTCCAGGTGGAAGGAATTAACAAATCATTCAAAACATATGAAAATCAAAGTAAAAGATTAGGATATCTTAGTTCCTTAAAAACTTCTTCTGTCGAAATTGCATTTAGAATCGAAAAAATTAAAAAAGCAAACATTCAATTTAATGAGCAATTTGGAGCGGGTTCCATTTATAGGATGGGAGAAGAAAATATATTTTTATATGAATGTTTAAAAAAGGGATTGAAAATTAAATATGAACCAATTAAGATTGCCGATTTATATATTGGTGAATCTTCTTGGTTTACAGGATTTAACAAAAAATATTTTTATGACCGGGGCGCAATTTTTAGTGCCTTATCAAACAGATGGGCGACCGTACTTATCTTACAATTTGCATTCAGACATTATAAAAAATATAAATCCAAGATGACCCTACTACAAGCGATTAAAGAAATGTTAAACGGTCATAAAGGGTATAAAAGAAGTTTGGGAGAGAGATGAGTTGAGATTATTATTCGTAGGAGATCTTATTGGTAATACAGGACCGGCAAATGTTAATAAAGCATTAAGAGAGCATTTACCTGAGAATACAATTTTTTTACAGGAGCAATCAAAAATTAAAAGGGTAGTGAATCTTTTTTTTAAAACTAGAAAAGTGGATGCAGTTCTATTTTCGGGTATGTCAAAAATAAACATTATAGGATTTAGAATTGCAAAACTGTTTGGGGTTAAATCGGCCTATTTAATGCATGGATGTCGTGATATTGAAGGGAAAATAAATGATGAGTATAATCAAAGAGGAGTCGATATTGAAAATAAGGTATTAGAAATGGCCCCAAAAATAATTTGTGTTTCTAAATATTTTATGCATTGGATGGAGAACAATTATCCTCAACACAAAAACAAGTTAAATTATGTGAATAACGGCATTGACTGGGATACGATTTTTATTAGTAAAGAAAAATTTGTAGAAAGGGAAGCGAATACTTTACTAGCAGTCGGCGGGGGGATGCCAAGAAAAAAAATTAAATCAGTTTGTAAAGCTATTGAGTTACTTAATCAACAAGAAAAAAAATCGATTAATCTTATTGTTATAGGTAATGAAGGAAAGGATCTCGAAGAGATCCTTTCCTTCCCTTTTGTTAAATATTTTTCTAAAGTACCACATAGTGAAATGCCTTTATATTATCAAAGGGCAAAATTATTTGTGCAGAATAGTAGTTTCGAGACCTTTGGATTAGCTCCTATAGAGGCGCTTGTTAATGGATGTGATTTGCTATTATCTAAAGAAACGGGGGCCAAATCAATAATCCCAACGTTAGAGTCTAATGATATTATATATGATAACCAGGATGTTAATGAAATTGCGAGTAAAATTAAAAGGTTATTGATAGATACTAATAATCAACGATTGGTGAATGGTATAGATAAAGAAGAGACATCTGTAAAGTTTGCAGCTAATCGAATGATGGAGATACTAAAAAGTTAGAATAGCTATAGATTTTGGATCCAGAGAGAAACGATAAACAAAATTGGACAAGTGATAGTGAAAAAATATTAGATTTAGAGCCTTAAACAAAAGGTCGCTTATATATTAGAGCCTAAGTTTGTAGAGGGTTCTTAAAGCAATATTTAACGAGTTATTAGTAAGGTATTTTAATCCTAATAACTAGATTAGAAGGAATGGGATCATAAATGAATTATTTGAAACAATTTATAAGGACATCCGGGATATTTTTTATAGGAAATACATTGACCAAGTTAATTGGTCTTTTCTTATTGCCACTATATACTTTAAAAATTAATCCTGAAGATTTTGGATATTATGATCTGACTATTTCTTTGATTAATTTAATAATTCCGATTGTATTTTTCCAAGTTTGGGATAGTATCTTTCGCTTTACTTTTGACTATGAAAAAACAAGAGATAAGTATGCAGTAATTTCAAACGGTATTGCAATTCAATGTTTTGGATTAGTTGTGTATACCGTATTGTTCTTTGTTGTAGTTAATTCAATTAACTATGATATCAGCTATAAATATTTAATTTTTTCTCAAGGGATGCTATATGCTTTTCAATATTACTATAGTTTTGTGGCTAGAAGTTTTTCAAAAAATACCTTATTAGTGGCAACAGGTTTAATAAATAGTATTGTTAGTATCATGGGTAATATAATTTTAATAGTATTATATGATATGGGAATTGAAGCCTTATATATATCCTATATAGTTGGTACATTGCTACAAATTATCGTATTGGAAAAAAAGGTAAAATTAGCGAGGTATTTCAAAATAAGTACAATTTCTTTTTCTTTAATGAAAAAGCTTATTCTTTTTTCATTGCCACTTTGTTTAGCAACTGTATCATATTGGCTTTTAAGTGGGCTGATTAGACTTGTAATTAGTAATAAGTTGGGGATGTATGAAAATGGGTTATATGGGATTACTAACCGTTTATCTAGTGTAATAGTATTAATAGTTAATTCTTTTCAGTTAGCGTGGTATGAAATGTCATATTCAATGGGGAAAGAAAAAGATAAAAAGGGATATTATAAAAATAGCTTAAATTACATATTAAAAGTTATTTTGTATATAGGATCAATTTCATTAATTATTATTAAGATTATATTCCCATACATGGTTGCGGAACAGTATTATGAGGCACTAATAATTATTCCTATCACGTTTATAGGAGTCTTAATTAATTCATATGCAAGTTTTGCAAGTACTTTATTTTTAGCAGAGAAGGATTCAAGTAAATTATTAATGCCTACTGTAATTAGTGCAGTTATTAATATTGTTGGATTAGGTCTATTAACTGATACATTTGGTTTAATAGGAGCGACACTTTCTCTTTCAATAGCCTTTTTGGTTAATAGTTTAATAATAACAACGAAATTAAAAAAACAATATGATATTAGCTTAGAAGTGCCTACTTTACTAGGGGGACTAGCATCTTTAATTGTATCAACCCTTGTATTTTATTATTTCGAGGGAATATATTTAATTATTTTCCTGTTACTTTTGGCTGTGGTTGTAATTTATATTTTTAATGATATTTTAATGATTCTATTTAAGCTACTAAAATCAACTAAATCATAATTTGAAGTAATAAATCGTGAAAAAAAGTTAATTATTTATTGTACAGTAATTTGGTTCGTGAAAATTAGGGTTAGAGAGGAAAGAAAATGAAATATACTATTTTTACTCCAACTTATAATAGGGAAAAAGATTTAGAGATATTATATAACTCTTTAAAAGCTCAAACGTTACAAAATTTTGAATGGTTGATTATCGATGATGGATCAACAGATCAAACAGAGCGAATAGTTGATAGTTTTAAGAAAGAAAATGTTTTTCCTATTAGGTATATCCGCCAAAATAATGGAGGAAAGCATCGTGCTTTTAATAGGGCAATTGAAGAATCTAAAGGGGAATTTCTTGTTTGTGTAGATTCAGACGATTACCTGAAAGAATATGCACTAGAAAAGATAGAGGAATTATCTCATTTAAGTGATAAAGTAATGGCGTTATGTTTTCTATGTGTGGATGAAAAGGGAAAAGTTATAGGAACACCTTTCCCAAAAAATAATTCTATATTTAATTTAATTGACTTAACCTATAAGTATAAGGTAAGAGGGGATAAACTCTGGATATTTAGAAGTAGCATATTAAAAAAATATAAATTTCCTGAATATGAGGGGGAAAAGTTTGTTACAGAGGGAGTTCTCCTATTTAAAATGGCGCTTAATTACGATATTTTAGTGTCAAATGAGTCATTACAAGTCCATGAATATAAACATGGTGGATTAACTTCCATTGGTAATAATAGTTTATTTAAAAAAAGCCCTAAGGGGGCTAAAGCATATTATAAAATGTTATTGCAAGTAGCTCCGAATTATAAATATAAATTGTTTTATTTTTATAATTATACATTATATAGTTTTTGTAGGAGAAAAAAATGATAAAACAGATTAAGGTTTTAATGAGATTTATATTTCTGAATTATAAACATAGGTCAGCAATTATTAAATCGTTTCAAGTAGATAGTAAGCTTAAAATATCTAAGGGAGCTAGAATCAATAAAGGTGTAATAATTGGAGAAAATGTTTCTATAGATGAGTACTCCTATATAAACGATAACTCTATAGTATTCAATTCAAATATCGGAAAGTTTTGTTCTATTAGTTATAATTGTATGATAGGGTTGCCTAATCATCCAATTAGACATATAAGCACCTCGCCATTTCTTTATTCAGATAATAATGTTTTAAGTATTTCTAGAAGTTTTGAGGAATTAAATAACCAAACACTGATTGGTAATGATGTTTGGATTGGGGCGCAAGCAATTATAATGAGGGGGGTGTCTATAGGGAATGGCGCGATTATAGGAGCTGGGGCAGTTGTAACTAAAGATATTCCTCCATATGCTATTGCCGTAGGAAACCCTGCTAAAGTTATTAAGTATCGATTTGAAAAAAAACAAATAGAATTTCTAGAGAATTTTAGATATTGGGATAAATATAATGTTCCAAATGAGCAACTCGCACATTTAGTACTAAGTGAAGAAAAATGGATAGAGAATATTAATAGGTAAGGATGTGTCTTGAATAAATGAAAATCACAATAGCAGGAACAGGCTATGTAGGCTTATCTAATGCAATCTTACTAGCTCAACATAATGAAGTAATAGCTCTAGATATTCTTCAAGAAAAAGTGGATATGATTAATAATAGAAAATCTCCTATTATAGATAATGAAATTGAAGAGTTTCTAGCAACAAGAGAACTTAATTTAATAGCTACTACTGATAATTATAAGGCATTTAAGGATGCAGAGTATGTTATTATTGCAACACCAACGAATTATGACCCAGATAAAAATTATTTTAATACAAGAACTGTGGAAGCAGTAATTGCTAATGTTTTGTCTATTAACCCAGAAGCGATAATGGTAATAAAATCAACAGTACCAGTAGGCTATGTGGAGAAAATAAAAGAGAAGTTTGAAACAAATAATATTATTTTTTCACCAGAGTTTTTAAGAGAAGGTAAAGCTTTATACGATAACCTACATCCGTCACGGATAATTGTAGGGGAAAAAACTGATAGAGCAAAAGTATTTGCTGAACTATTAGTTCAAGGTGCGCTTAAAAAAGATATTTCAGTGCTATTTACAAATTCGACGGAAGCTGAAGCAATTAAATTATTTGCTAATACATATTTAGCTATGAGGGTTGCCTTTTTTAATGAATTGGATTCGTATGCGGAAGTAAGAGGACTAAATACAAAACAAATTATTGATGGTATAGGGCTTGATCCAAGAATTGGTGATAACTATAATAATCCATCCTTTGGTTACGGTGGCTACTGTTTGCCTAAAGATACGAAACAACTCTTAGCCAATTATGCAGACGTCCCTAATAATATAATGACAGCAATTGTTGATGCAAACAGAACAAGAAAAGACCATATCGCAGAAATGATTATAAAGAGAAATCCTAAAGTTGTAGGTATTTATAGATTAACTATGAAAATGGATTCAGATAATTTTAGGCAATCAGCTATTCAGGGAATTATGAAACGAATTAAAGCAAAAGGAATTGAAGTTGTTGTATATGAACCAGCTCTTCGTGAAGAGACATTTTATAATTCTCAGGTGATTAATGACTTTGAAGAATTTAAGAAGGTAAGTAATATAATTGTGGCTAATAGATTAACTGATGATTTACGTGAAGTAGAGGGAAAAGTCTATACTAGGGATTTATTTAGTAGAGACTAAAAGTTGTGGTATATTATTGTTATTATTTTGTAAGTTTAAAAGAAAAAGGACACATGGTTAGTATTACTGAAGAATTTTTCAACACAAATCAACTTATAGTATGAAATTTTTTGGTGGATTTTCCGATAAAGAAAAAGTGGAATTTGAGAGTCAATTAAAAATCAACTTCAGTAATGGATTGACGGTGGAGGATTATGTATGAATATCTCAAATAGATGGGTTGCTATTTTTTTGATTTTACCCCATCTGAATATTTATTATTTTAATTTAGAACATATTAATATTTTTGTTTTTCTGTGGAAAGTAGTAATGGTATTAGTGGCCTTTTGTTTGGTATTTAAGCGCATAACTATTTTGAATTTGCTAATAGTGTTTTATATGATGTTGATTCTATTTTCTGCGGTTATTAATGAAAACTTAACTAATGGGATTGCATTTACCATAGTGATTTTTATATCTTTTTGTATTTACATTTCTCATGCTTTGAAAGAACCTAAAGAATTTTTTAGAGGAATGTACTACTTATTTTCAGTTATTGTTATTTTTAATTTCCTGACAATGTTGACTAATGGAATTACCATTGATGATAATGGATTCCCAGTGTATTTGCTCGGAGGAAAAAATGCAATTACTATGACGGTATTACCGGCAATACCGATAATATTTATTTACTCTTATATTATGTATAAAAAACTGAAAATATTCCCTCTTATCGTGATTTTAATAAGCATTACATCTATCTATTTGTCAGCAAGCGGGACAGGAATCGTCGTGGCGATATTAGCAGCTTTATTCCTAATAGTTCACAAAAGGTACTCTCCATCTTTAAAGGCGTATCTCTTTATTTATTTTATACTCTTCTTTACCATAATAGTTTTTAGATTGCAAGAACTATTATTTGGAGATTTTATTATAAATGTTTTGCATAAAGACTTAACATTTACTGGAAGAACGTATGTGTGGGACCTAATATTAAATATCATTGGCGATTCCTATCTTATAGGTTTTGGAAGAGGGAATAATATTATCAATCAGCATTTTATTAATTTATATGAGGCACATAATGGATTACTTGAAATTCTTATGTATTCTGGGATTCTTGGTATTTTCTTTTTTGTGATAATCTTGATATTAGTCGCTAAAAAATTAGGTGGTTTTAAAAATCATGTTATTTCTAAATTTTTATCCTTTTCGATTTTTGTATATATGATAGTAGGATTAACAGAAAGTGTATTTTATAAAAATGGATTTTGGATGTTAATAGTTATTTCATATGGAATCAATAATATTATAAAGTGCATTGAAACTGAAGATAACCAATTAAATAATGAGTAATGATCGATTCAAATACATATTCGTTATTTAGTGAAAGTCCTTTTATGGGGAAGATCAAAGGTGAAGTTGAGATAGTAATTTTTTTAATAGGTAAATTTAAAGATTTTTATTAATGTATGGCGTTACTTTTGTATAGAGTAAAAGAATATAAGGGAATACATTTGTATTAGATGTTAGGTATAGAATAAATCGTATCAATGTCTTGCATAATATAATCGAATTTCTATTCTTTGATGAGCATATAAGGTGGATCTAAGGAAGAAGGTAAAATAATGAAAAAGAAAATCCTAGTTTGGATATTAGGAATTATAGGAGTACTAATTATAGGTGGAGGGGTTTACGCTTATAATATATATTCTTCTGTTTCAAAAACATTAGATGAAGTTCATAAACCATTAAAGCGTGATGAAGGTAATAAACAAGAAGAAAAAATCAGTAAATCAGCACCAGTTTCAATCCTATTATTAGGGGCGGATGAACGTGGTGAAGACAAAGGACGTTCAGATTCTTTAATGGTCATCACATTAAACCCTAAAAATAATTCAATGAAAACAGTAAGTATCCCTCGTGATACATATACAGAAATCGTTGGAAAAGGGAAAAGTGATAAAATTAATCATGCTTATGCATTTGGTGGCGTAGACATGTCTGTAGCGACAGTGGAAAAATTCTTGAACATTCCTATTAACTATTATATTGAAGTGAACATGGAAGGGTTTAAAGATATTGTAGATGCAGTTGGTGGTGTAGATGTAAATAATGATTTAGAATTTACACAAGATAAGCACCATTTCGCCAAGGGAAATATACACTTAACAGGTGATGAAGCTTTAGCATTCACACGTATGCGTAAAGCAGACCCACGAGGTGACTTCGGTCGTCAAATGCGTCAACGTCAAGTGATGCAGGCTGTTATTAAGAAAGGTGCAAGCTTCTCTTCTTTATCGAGCTATGGTGATGTATTAACAGCAATCCAAAAGAACGTGAAGACAAACTTAACGCAAGATCAAATGTTTGATATGCAAAAGAATTATAAAGATTGTCTGCAGAATAGTGAAGATATCCAAATCCCAGGTGACGGCCACATAGCGGCTGATGGTATTTGGTACTACTATGTTCCAGATGCTGCAAAACAAGATTTAACGAATAAATTAAGAGCGCATCTTGAAGTGACTAAGTAGTATGTAATAACCCAACTCCTTTGGAAGGAGTTGGGTTTATTTTTGCGTGGATTTATATTAGTATTATATATTGTGAGATTAATAGATGAGGTGAATCGATGAATAAGAAAGCAGTACTTGTCCTTGTTGTTTTTGTATTGTTTGTTGCTTCGATTGTGAGCGGTAAATTGTACTGGAATAAGAAAGTTGCAAATGCAACGGGACAAACGAGTGAAGTAACGAAAACAAAAGCTGAAGTGAAAGATAGCGGAGCAAAGAAAGAAGAGAAAAAAGAAGAGAAAAAAGAAGAGAAAAAACAAGATGCGAAGTCATCTTTTAATGAGGCATACGCGAAGAATTTGCCAGATGCAGTGAAAGAGAAGTTAAAGAAAGCTGCTGAGGATAAAAAGGCAGTAAACCTTATTATTGTTGGTGATGAAGCTTCTTCATCTGAAAAAGGTGCTTGGGCAGCTAAGTTAACGTCTAATTTAGAAACTGCTTACGGTAAAGGTTTATGGAATGTGACTGTAAAGGAATATAAGGGTGAAAGCACAGAAGAGTTAATTGCGAATAAGCGTGATAAAGAGATTGCGAAAGAGAATCCAGATGTGATTTTATTTGAGCCGCCATTTATTACTGATAACGGTAAAACTGGTAATGGGAACTCTGTTACGAGTACACAGAAGTTCGTTCAAGCACTTTCTACTAGTGCAAAGGGCGCTACGATTATGATTCAACCATCAAATCCAGTGTATGGTGCGAAAAATTATCCGAAAGCGATTGAAGCATTAAAACAATTTGCGACGCAAAATAATTATACATATATTGATCATTGGGGAGCATGGCCGGATGCATCGACAAAGGCTATCCTACCATACTTAAAAGAAGAGTTTGGTTTCCCAACTGCTAAAGGTCATGAAGTTTGGGCACAATATGTAACGGATTATTTTGTAGCTAAATAATAAAAGGGGAGAGGGTATCGTCGACAAAATATGTTCGACAATACCCTCTCTTTTTTTATAGGATTTTTGCTATACTAAACTGTACTATAATACATGATGGAAGGAGGAGAATAATGAAAATACTTGTGGTTGATGATGAATCGAGTATTCGTAATTTGATTCGGATGCAGTTGGAGATGGAAGGTTATGAAGTATTGGCAGCGGCTGATGGGAGAGAAGCTTTAGAGAGATGGAATGAAGGGCCGGATGTATTGATTTTGGATGTTATGCTTCCGGATACGGATGGGTATGAGTTGCTTCGTTTGTTCCGTGAGAGGGATAGGGATATTCCCGTGCTTATGTTAACGGCAAAGAGTCAGATGAATGATAAGTTGCTTGGCTTGCAGCTTGGTGCTGATGATTATGTGACGAAGCCGTTTAATTATGCGGAGCTTATTCTTCGGGTTAAGAATATGGCGCGGCGTGTAAAGAAGACGGAGGCGGCTATAAGTCATGAAGTAATTGAGGCTGGAGAGATAGTGATTTGTCCTAAGGAAAGAAAGGTACATGTGAGTGGACAAGAGATTCAGTTAACGTACCGAGAGTTTAATTTATGTCAGTTATTTGTTTCAAATCCGCAGCGTGTGTTTATGAGGGATGAGTTACTTGAGAAAGTATGGGGATTTGAGTATATCGGAAATACGAGAGCAGTTGATATTATGGTGCAGAGACTTCGCAAGAAGCTTGGGACGAGCGGAGAATATATTAAGACAATTTATGGCGTTGGCTATAAACTGGATTGTTAAGTGGTGAGGGTATGTCTTTAAAGCGAAATATGGTGTTCGGAATAGTTGGGCTGTTAATTCCGATTTTTGTTCTTTTATATGCAGTTGTTTATATTACGTTAGAAAAGAATATGTATCATAACGCAGCAGATTCTTTAGAAAAGTTAAGTGTAGAAGCACAAATTTATACGATGAATTATTTAGAGAAGGAAGCAGAAGTGGATACGCTTGGTCCGAATTCACTTTTAATTGCGTCATATTTAGCGAAGCGTATGGATGTCCGTGTGCAGATGATTGGGAAGAATGGCGATGTTGTTGCAGATACACAAAAAGGAGCATTGCTTCACCGTAACATCGACATTGAGAGTTCTTTGAAGGGGAAGAAGTCTTACGTTTTTGAGGAGGCGGATCCAGCTCCTATTCTTTTGTTTTCAAGCCCGGTTTATTATGGAAACGATGTCATTGGAAGTATTCGTTTTATAAATGAGTTAACGGGTGAGAAGGAAGTTTTAACAAATGTGAGCTGGGCGTTCTTAATGACATCTCTTTGTTTAGTAGCTACCGGTATTTTCTTTGCGATTCGTTTGGCGAAGTCTCTTCATAAACCGATTGATCAGTTGAGACAAATGGCACAGAGGCTCGCGAATGGTGATTATAAGAGTAAGATTGAGTTAAATGAGTACGTAGAAATCGCTCAGCTTTCAGCATCTTTTAACGCGATGGCCGATGGAATTGAACTGCATATTAAGCAATTGCAGGAGGAGAAGGAGAAGCAGAAAGATTTCTTAGACCGCATTACGCATGAGCTAAAAACACCGCTAACGGCAATTATCGGTTATGTTGATTTAATTCCGAAGTTACAATCGAAAGAAGATGTACAAGAAAGTCTTCGTTATGTGGCTGTGGAAAGTGAGCGTTTATTATCACTTGTAGAGGAACTGTTTAAGTCCTCGAAATATGGGACGAGTACGTTTGAAGTGTCTCCTACAGTTGTGAATATAAAGGAATTGGCAGAAGAAGCAGTTTCAATTGTGAAACCTCGCCTAAATCAATTTGAAATTGAAGTGATAAATGAGTTAACGGATGTACATGTTGTTGCGGATTTTGATAAGACGAAGCAAATTTGCTTAAATGTGCTTGATAATGCAATTAAGTATAGTGATGCTTCGCACATTCGTATGAATGTAATTGTAAATGAGCATGAGGCGAAGGTTTTTGTTCATGATGATGGGATCGGTATAGATGAAGTGGTGCTTGCAGAGTGGAATGAGTCTCCGAAAGGAAAGGCACTTCCTTCTAGTTATGGGAATGGTTATGGTTTGTATATTTGTCAGGAAATTATGAATAAGCAGGGCGGAAGCATGCGGATTGAGAGTAGTGAAGAAGTAGGTACTACAATATTCATTACATTTTTGCTTCCGAGAAGGATGGAAGACATAAAAAACTTGAAAGCGGTTAAATGATACATTTATGAAACAATTATGCGGTATTTTCGAAACAACGTTTTTTTATCTTGGAGGTAGGCAGAAATGAAAAGGCTATCATTTCAAATTCTTATGTTTGTCATTTGTATGATTGTTTCTCTTGTTTTGTTTTATGTTATGGAGAAGCAAATCTATAATCGAATCAACATTGTAAATGATAAACAAGCCGTTTTACAAAGGGTGAATGAATCTCTTCCAATTGAAGTGAAAGTAAGACATGAAAAGTGGGGAGAAATTGTTGTAACGGATGAAGTTCGTTTGCATACGATTGTTTCATTCTTTGACCGAATTCGAATAGAGCCTGAGGGCGTTAAGAGCCAAGAACAAGTATTTACTGGAGAAGTAACGTACTTGAATGGACATAAGCGTACTTTTGCAGTAGGTGACTTGTTCCAGTATGGGGAAAATGTATACGGAAAGAATGGCATGGATCCGATGATTTCAGCACTTCAAACGTATTTATTAAGCCTGTATTACACGCCAGAGCGTATTAGTGATTTCTTTGCTTCAGCAAAGGATGTCGTAGTACGTCAAGGTGATGTGGTACGTACTATCAATCTTACGCACATACTTGATTCTATTCGATACGCAAAGCAAATTACAGATTACGGAGAAATTCAGAAGTTATTACAATCGCAGAATGAACCGATTGCTTATATTACAGCTTATAAAACAGGTAAGCGTGTAAAGAATGATCGTGAAGATATTCTTACGATTTCTGTGTATCCATCGTACTTTGTTGTGCAATATCTCGGTGATAATAACGGGAATGTCATGTATATGAAAGGCTCTCTAGCAGAGTTATTCGTAAGATAGCCTTTTTCTTCTTTTTGCTAGTAATTGGAGGAGCGATGTCTAGTTGCTCTCGAGATACAACCTCTATTAAATATAGTAAAAATGGTCTCCCTATTTTGGATGATCGTCATATTGTTGCGTATGTAGCGGCTCGTGAGGAAGTTGGTGAAGCGTTACTTTCATCATTTTGTAAACCGCGCGGATGTACGTATGAATTTATTCGTCTTTCAACAGAAGAACTTCTTCGTAGAGTGGAAGAAGAAGTTCTTCTGTTGAAAGACGAAGGCGGATATTATTATTGGCGGTACAGTAGATGCGCATCAAATGATGAAGCAAAAAAATCTTTCTATTCCTGTGATAAGCCAACATGCAAATCGTATTTCAAAAACTGTTAAAGATAAAGATGGTTATTGGTACGGTTATGAAGTGGAGAAGCTGGCAATTGCGATTAATAAAGAGCGGTGGAACGAGGAAATAGCGCCGCTTGGTCTCTCGTATCCGTTAAGATGGAAAGATTTATTGAATCCAGTATATAAGGGAAAGATTGTCATGCCCGATCCAAATGTTTCAGGTACAGCATATACGTTTTTTCAATCACTTATTGATACGTTAGGTGAAGAGGAAGCGAAGGAATATGTGAAGAATCTGGCAGAACAAGTTGGAGAAGTAACAGTGAATGGTTACATCCCAGCAGAACTTGTTGCGAGTGGTGAATATATGATAGGCATCAACTTTATGGGAGATCAGAGAATGCTTCAAAAACAAGGCTTTCCGATTTTAAGTAACGAACCTGAGCAAACAGGGTTATCTGTTAATGCGATTTCGAAACTAAAACGTGCACCGAGTAGTATTATTGCGGATTTATTTATTGATTATTGTTTATCAGAAGAAGCGGGTCACATTTTAGAAAAAGTGTCGTTTGGCGTACCAACGATGTTTGCGAAGAATGAGAAAGAAATAGAAGGACAGCCGGTTAGAAAGACGAATCAAAATATATCAAATAGCGGAATAATCGAGATATGGAATAGACAGCGTCTCTCTCTGAAGTGAGAAAAGGAGACGAAAATATATGTTTAAATGGCTCAAGCCAGCACCTGCAATTGAAAGATTGCCAGGGGATATGATCGACCGTGTATATCGATTACTACGTATTCGTGTGTTAATCGGGATTTCAGTTGGATATGCTGCTTATTATTTAGTTCGTAGTAACTTTACGTTATCAAGTACGTATTTAGTACAAGAATATGGTTTTAGTACAGCTGAAATTGGTCTACTAGGCTCAGTAATGGCAATTGTTTATGGATTTAGTAAGTTCTTTATGGGTAATTTATCAGATAAAGCTTTCGCCCAGCACTTTATCGCAGTCGGTTTATTCTTATCAGGGCTTGTAAATATTTGTTTCGGTTTTGCATCATCATTTGGGATGATTGTTACATTACTTGTTGTTAACGGTATTGTACAAGGTATGGGAGCACCACCTTGTAGTATCGTTATGACGAAATGGTTCTCGAAGAAAGAACGTGGTACGAAAACAGGTCTTTGGAATATTTCACATAACGTTGGTGGAATGCTTGTGCCACCACTTGTCGGAATTGGTGTAGGTATTTTCGGTGAAAATCATTGGCAAGGCGGCGTGTTTATTTTACCTGCGATTATCGCAATGGTAATTGCAGTACTTGTTTGGATCAATGCGAAGGATACACCAGAATCTGAAGGCCTTCCTCCAATTGATGAGTATCGTAATGACTATGAAAATCTTGAAAAAGCAGATAATGCTAACAAGATGTCACCAAAAGAAATTTTAATGAAGTATGTAGTGAAAAATAAATTTATATGGTTCTTATGTATTGCGAATGCTTTTGTTTATTTAATTCGTTTCGGTGTTATTAACTGGGTTCCACTTTATTTAACGACAGTTAAAGGATTTTCAAAAGCAGAAGCGCATGCGGCATATGCAATCTTTGAAGGTATGGCAATTCCAAGTTCATTAATCGTTGGCTTTTTAAGTGATAAATTATTTAAACGAAAACGTATGCCATTATGTATTATTAGTATGGTTGGAGTTGTTATTGGTACGTTTATATATTGGCAAGCAACTAGCGTACTTGTTGTAAGTATTGCAGTTTCTATTATCGGTTGTTTAATTTATGTACCACAGTTCTTAATCGGTTTAAGTGCGATGGAATTAGTACCGAAAAGTAGGTACGACAGTTGGTATGTGTGGTCTATTCGGTTATGTAGGCGGAAGTCTTGTAGCTAACGCAGCAATTGGTGTTATTGTTGATAGTTCTGGCTGGGATGGTTGTTTCATCTTACTATTAACAGGAGCGGTTTTATCAACAATCTTCTTATTTATTGTTCAACGTAGACATGAGAGAAAAGATCCTAAAGTAGCGTAATATTTTGTTTGAAAAGCTATCCAATTATTATTTTGGATGGCTTTTTCTATATAATATAATCTTTCCTTAAATCTATCTTAAAAGATATAATGTCATATTTCTAATCATTGGAATTTTTGTTACAATATAAATGGATGTGTAAAACTTTGTAAAAAATAATGTAATAATATGTAAACTATTTTCAGAAAGTTTTATACAATTTTTATATTAAACTATTAAGTTATAAAAGGGAGCGAGAATATGTTACCAAATACGGTTCGTACTCCAAACAAGAAGAAGAAATGGATTATTATTGGGGTTATTGCACTAATTGTTATTGTAGCGGCAATTAATATTTTTGTTATGCAAGGTAAGAAGAAGGGGGCATCAACAAATGCTGATGCTGTAAGTTTTGAGAAAGTAACAGAACGTAAGCTGAATAATACGAAGTTAATTTCTGGTCAGGTGAAGCCTGGTAATATTGAAAGCTTCTATGCAGATCCGGCCAAAGGGAAAGTGAAAGATATTGAGGTAAAAGAAGGGCAAGAGGTAGAAAAAGGTACGAAGTTATTCTCTTATGACAATGAAGAGATTAACCTTCAAATGAAGCAAGCTGAGCTTGATCAGAAGATGGCGGATATGCGTTATGATCAAGGGAAAAAGAAGATTGATTCATTGAAGAAAGAAATTAAGAAGGCGAAAGATAGCGGAGCTGGGAAAGAAGTAACAGATCCAATGGACGAGCAAGTAAACGAGTTAGAGATAGGACAAAAAACAATTGACCTTGAGAAAGAAAAAGGAAAGTTGCAGAAAGAAGAGTTAAGTAAGAAGCAGAAAGAACTTACGATTTATAGTAATTTCGCTGGTGTTGTTCAAAGGTTAGATAAAGATGCGGCACAAAGCTCATCTCAAGCGTTAGGTGGTCAAGGAAAAGCGTTTTTACAAGTAGCTTCTAAAGACCCATTCCAAGTTCAAGGTACGTTAACTGAGCTTCAAAAGTCACAAATCCAAAAAGATCAAACATTCACTGTAACGGCAAAAGCAAATAATAAGAAGAAGTGGACAGGTAAGATTACAGAGGTAAGTGAGTTCCCAACGAGCGCAGAGATGGCGCAAGCTGGCGGCATGGGTGAAGCAACTCAAAATATGTCTCAATATACATATAAAGCAAGTCTTGATAGCCAAGATGGTTTATCTCCAGGTTACCACGTTTCTCTGCAAGTAAACTTAGAGAATAAGAAGATGCTTGCTGTCCCAAGTAAGAGCATTGTAGAAAAAGGCGATGATGCATTTGTTTATGTTGAGGATAAAGGGAAGCTTCGTAAACAAAATGTGAAAAAAGGTTCTACTGATGGGGACTGGACAGAGGTTGTAGAAGGCGTAACAGTGGGGCAAAAGGTGGTTAAAAATCCTTCCGACGATGTGTATGACGGAATGGAAGTGAAAGAGAAATGATTACGTTAAATCATATTGCTAAAACGTATTATCAAGGAAAATTGGCGGTGCCGATTTTGCATGGTATTAGTTTAACGATTCAGAGTGGTGAGTTCGTTTCGATTATGGGACCGTCTGGTTCTGGTAAGTCGACTCTTATGAATATTATTGGTTGCTTAGATCGTCCAACAGAAGGTGAATATATGCTGAATGACGTGAATATCTTAACAGCAGACGAGTCAAAGCTTGCTTTAATTCGTAATGAATATATTGGCTTTGTATTTCAGCATTTTAATTTACTACCTCGTCTTTCCGCAGTGGAAAATGTTGAGCTTCCGCTCGTATATGGTGGCGTGAAGAAAGCGGAGCGTCGCAAGCGTGCTTTGGAGGCGTTAGGTAAAGTTGGATTGGCAGATCGCGTGCATCATTTACCAAATGAGTTATCAGGTGGACAGAAGCAGCGTGTAGCGATTGCAAGAGCGATTGCGAATAACCCAACGTTCATTATGGCCGATGAACCGACTGGTGCACTTGATACGAAGTCTGGTGAGCAAGTTATGAATATTTTCACGAAGCTTAATGCAGAAGGTACGACGATTGTTATGGTTACGCATGAAGAGGAAGTAGCAGCGTATTCTTCCCGCCGCATTGTACTGCGAGACGGGAAAGTTACAGAAGATAGAAGGTGTGCGGTATGAGTTTACTAGATAGTATAAAAATTGCCCTGTCTTCTATTTTAGCTCATAAACTGCGTTCTGCTCTTACGATGCTCGGTATTATTATCGGGGTAGGTTCGATTATTACTGTCGTTGCAATTGGGCAAGGCGGGGAAGCAATGCTGAAGTCGAAAATCGCTGGTTCTGGTAATAATCTTATGCCAATTCAATTTAAACCGGATATTAATGATGAGTTCAGTATGGGGGGGCATCAAGTACCGAAATTAACAGAAGAAGATATTATGGAAGTAAAGCAAGTTAAAGATGTTTCTCATGTTATTACGACGAATAATACGATGGAAACAATGGATATTAATGATAAAAAATCAATGATTAATGTTATTGGACTTGATAGTGAATATTTTGAAGTAAATAAAGTGAAAGTGGTTAAAGGTCGTTCATTAAATGAATCTGATATTTCACAAGGAAATAACGTTGTTATGATTAGTACGAAATCAGAAGAGACGTTATTTAAAGATGAAAATCCAGTAGGGAAAATTATTGAAATGAAAGGACAACCGATGCAAATTATTGGTGTCTATAAATCAGATAATGAATTTATGGGGTTCGAGGCTGAGGAAATGTTAATTCCTCTTACTTTATGGCCTGTTTTATACGGAACGGATGAAATTCAAAGTATCGCCATTCAATCTAAAAACGTAGATAATTTAGAAACGGCAGGGAAAAAAGCTGTTGATGTATTAAATAGTCGTAAACCAAGCGATATTCCAGGTAAATATGAATTGGTGAATTTAAAAGAATTCCAAGAAGGTGTTTCTAAAGTTACTAACATTATGACGATGATCATTGGTGGTATCGCGGGTATTTCATTAGTCGTTGGTGGTATTGGTGTTATGAATATTATGCTTGTATCTGTAACGGAGCGTACACGAGAAATTGGGATACGTAAAGCACTTGGAGCAACACGTAGTAAAATTTTATTACAGTTTTTAATTGAAGCTGTTATGTTAACACTTCTAGGTGGTTTAATCGGAATTGGTCTTGGGTATGGCGGAGCATATATCGTTTCTACATTCGCAAAATGGCCGCCACTCGTTTCATGGGAAGTTGTCGTTGGAGGCGTACTGTTCTCGATGACACTCGGTATTATTTTTGGATTAATTCCAGCAAATAAAGCTGCGAAATTAGATCCAATTGAAGCATTGCGTTATGAGTAATTAATAGTGTAGTAGAACTACACATTACCGTTCTAGTGGGCGGTTCGTAGCCTCTATATGAGGAAGTGAACCGCCCGTTAGAACGGGTTATATAAATAGAAGGAGGCGTTATAATGGAAGCAAATATTAATACGCAAGATGTAGGTGCGAAGAAGCCATCATTATTAGGAATGATTACTTCTCCAGGTGAGCAGTTTGAGAGAATGAAGACGAAAAGTCCGGTTTGGGGGACATTTGTCTTATTTGTTATATTAGGAACGATTATAGCAACAGCAGTGTCTTACTTAACATTAATTAGTACTCCAGAATTGGCAAAAGAATTAAATGGTGAAGCAGGGGCAATGGTAAAAGGATTTACCCTTGGTGGAGGCGCGCTTGTTGGTCTATTAGGAACACCTATAGGTCTCTTTATTGCGGCAGGTTTTTATAAAATTATTATGATGTTTATGAGCAATGATACACCATACATGAAAATATTATCGATTTACTTATATGCTAATCTTGTTTATTATATCGGCGGATTGTTAAATGCAGGATTAGGCTTTATTTTTGATGGAAATGGCACTGATGTTTATACAAGTTTAGCTCCTTTATTTGAACAAGGGACAGTAGCACATGGAATTGCCTCTTCAATTGAAATTTTTAATATTTGGAGCCTTATTCTAACAGGACTAGGCTTACACATTGTAGCTGGTTTAAGTAAGAAACAAGCTACGATTTTAATTGTAATCTTCTTTATCCTAACAATTGCATTCGGCGTTGTAAGAGGTTTAGTAAGCGGCTTTGGTGCATAACATATTATTTTAAAAAGGTGACTCTTTAAAGGAGTCACCTTTTTTATTTTTACCCCTATTTCAAATACCACCAACAAAATTTCAAATACTAGCTGGTGTAATTTCAAATTCCGTCGGTAGTATTTGAAATTACTCACGGTGAAATCTTTTCTTTATTTTTATATTGTGAAGGTACCGCGGAATACTAGAAAGGTATACCTTTTAGAAACGGGTACTGTGTGAAGCCAGCGACTTTTAAAGAAGCAGTTGTTTTGTACGAAGGGATGATTGTAAATCAGATAAAGAAATTAGGTATTCGTAAAGATTATGAAGAGTATTATTAATGTGGTTTAATCGGTCTTTGGCATGCGTATGAAAGATTTGATGAAAAGAAGGGATGTTTCCCTGCATATGCAGTTGTAACGGTGCGAGGTTATATATTAGAGAGATTGAAGAAAGAGTTCGCAGTGCAGGAGAGATGTGTATGTGTAGGAGAGTATGAGGATATCTTTCATTTTGAGGATGTTGAAATAAGAGTGAAGGATTTTATGAGTGTGTTAGATAAGAAGGAGAAGTATATTATTTTTGAACGTTTTTTTGTAGGGAAGACGATGGGAGAAATCGCTTTAGAGACGGAAATGACATATTATCAAGTAAGATGGATGTATCGGCAAGCACTCGAGAAAATGCGAGATAGTGTAAAAGGATAAAAATAGAAAATAGAATGGAAGGTAAGGAAATACTACCTTCCATTCTATTTGTTATTAAGGTGATGAATCTTGCATGTTCATTTGGGATAATACATATCCAGCTTTCCATAATTGCTGGCTTAACTTATGGGAACTAATTTGTATCGTTACGGTAGCTCCGTTTGAAAAATGAATTTTAGCTCGTTTAGCTTTTTTGAAAAACTCTATTGTATGAACATGTTTGAAGAAAAGCCAAATACAATTTGGAGAAGCAGGAGATTCTGTTGAGAAAGCACAAATATATTCTCTATGATTGATCGGAATTGGAACGTTTTGTTTAAATTTAAATTTTGTTTTTACAGCATTACGTCTCCCTTGATAAGTAGAATGAATATTTGTTAGACAAGATTTCTGTATAAGTTGGAGAGCAGTTTGACAGGAGTAAAGATGGTTTCCGCTACTGTCGATAATTTTTGTGCGGTAATAAGGGTGTTTACATGGTTCAAGCATCATTGTAGAACTAGAAATAAAAATGTTGTTTTCATTATCCATAATTCTATATCCCCCCTTATAATTTTCATTCCGAATATAATTATATATAAATTAAGTAAATTTACTGTTAATATTCTATTTCATATTGTAAATTTTGGCTATTCGTTTACAATCAATAGGTGATAGTCTTTCTAATTTGCATCGCTTGTACATATATATGAAAATAGAAAAGAGTAGGCGGTGATATAGTATGAAGAAAAAGTATATTATTATGGCTTTAGTTGTCGTTCTCCTAGTATATTTAGCAAACAGTAATCCGAGTAAGGGAGAATATACAGAATGGGCAGCGAAGCAGTTTATGAAGCGTAATGATGTGAGTAAGAAGCTAGATGAAGTTCAAAAAGAGAATGAAGAGGGTCTCCTTGGCGACTTGGCATCGGCCGGTAAAAAGTTAGCCAAAAAGTATGTTGAGCCACAAGTTGGGTTATTAATTGATCATTATACGAAGCGAAATGATTATATATTCTTCTCAACATATACGACTGAGTTTGATATAGGTGAAGAACATTATAAGTACGTATGCGTCGGTTTTTCAAAGATTTTTATCCCGATTGAAATGCCGAAGAAAAAAGACGAATCTGCAAAATGATGCAGATTCGTCTTTTTCATTTTATAGAGTAATTGGAACTTCAGATACATTTTTTTCTACAAGGCGAGCTCCCTTTTTTCTTGTATTTTCATCAATGGATGAAAATACAGATGAGGCAAGGATTGTATCCATTACTTGATTTACGACTTGTGCATCGATTGGTGTGATGGGCGTATCGATAGAAAAAACGACTGTTTTTCCATCTTCTTTCGCGAAAATCAACTCTAGTACTTGCATGTGTTATTCCCTCCTTTGTATTTATCCCGCTATTTACGGGATTTGGGTCTGCCGGTTAAATTGTGGGCTAATAATCAGCGGGGATGAATAAAATCCCCACTGATCCGAGTTTTACTTTATAGTTTAGAAAGATCTGATGTGCCTACAAGTTGTACAGCGTGAAGTGGTGATGCTTGTAAGGAAGCTAGAGCATGAGCTACATTGTGTACTTGATCTAAGCTCGCATTTGTTTTAACACGTTTAAATTGTTTGCTCTTGAAAACTGTTTTGCCGTTCTTATCTAATCCGTTGTTTAAGACAAGACGTAAAGTTAAATCCATTACGATTGTTTCAATTGCCATGTGTATCACCTCCTTTCACTTTATAAATAGGATGCAAATGTCATGTTTTGGCGTGAAATTTTTTCTTTTTTTTGGTACCCTTAAAAGATTAAGAGAGGAGAATTCTGGATAATGAATCGTAAATGGTTATTTTGGATTCCTGTATTACTATGGATGGGGCTGATTTTCTATTCTTCGGCACAACCATATAAAAAGCAGGATATGCGTTCAGATATTGAACAATATGTAAATGTTGAATTTGTGAAAGAGCATTTTTCATGGGTATCTATCGATTATGGTGGAGGAACCCCTGTTAGTATTGCGAATAAAGGTGTAGGCGGATTTATTGAGTTTTTCCTTCGTAAAGGTGCTCATTTTATGGTGTTCTTTATGCTAGGTTCATTGATTTATTACGCTTTTCATCGATCAGGTTATTCGAGGAAAAGATGTTTTATATATGCCCTTCTTTTCGTTGCGGGTTATGCAACATTTGATGAAATTCACCAATGGTATACGGGAGACCGTACACCAATGTGGCAAGATTCATTGCTTGATACGTGCGGCGGGTTAACGGGGATTATAATAAGTAATTGGTTTTGGAATAGAAAAAAGCGCTAATCTCATTTCGAGATTAGCGCTTTTTTTGCGGGTAGTAAAACTCTACGTGATTGGCCTAATTAAAGTTTCACTTTATCCCGCATTAACGGGCAGTAAGATCCCCACCTCAAAATTCAGTGAAAGTAAAAAAGTTAGGTGGGGGGGGGGGCTGCCTGTAAAAGCCAGATTGGTGAGGGCTGATAATCAGTTGGAGATGAACAAAACCCCCACTGATTCAAGTTTCACTTTATACACCGAGTAATTCTTTTAGTTCGTCTGTTGATAGTTCAGTCATCCAACTATCGCTTGTGATGACTGCATTGTTTAGAGATTGTTTTCTTTCTAGCATTTCATCAATTTTTTCTTCTAATGTTCCTGTTGTAATGAGTTTGTGAACATGAACAAATCGTTTTTGACCAATGCGATATGCGCGGTCTGTTGCTTGATTTTCCACAGCTGGATTCCACCAACGATCGTAGTGAATGACATGGTTGGCAGCAGTTAAGTTTAATCCTGTTCCGCCAGCTTTTAAGGATAAGATGAAAATGTCATACGTTCCGTTTTGGAACTCCTCAATCATCTTGTCGCGATCTTTTTTCGGTACACTACCGTTTAAGAAGAGGACACGCTGGCCGAATTTTTCTTCTAGCACACGTTTTAGCATGTTCCCCATGCCGATATATTGAGTGAAGATGAGGCAACTTTCATTTTGATCTTTTATATTTTCTATGAGCTCCATCAACGTTTTTGTTTTCATAGAGCGTTCAACGACATTTTGTGGCTCTTCTTCTTTTAAATAAAGAGCTGGATGATTACAAATTTGTTTTAGCTTGTTCAGCATAAGTAATATAAAGCCGCGTCTTTCAATTCCACTTAATCCTTCGACATTTTGCAGTGTATCTTGAACAAGTTGTTCATATAAGGAAGCTTGTTCACCAGTAAGAGGACAGTAAGCTTTTTGTTCTTGTTTATCTGGTAAATTTAATGCGACTGTTTGATCTTTCTTCGTTCGGCGCAGTAAAAATGGTGAGATAAACCGTTGAACTTGCTGGATTTTTCCTTCATCACGATCCTTTTCAATTGGTGTGACGAAGCGGCGTTGGAATTGCCCTAAGCTTCCGAGATATCCATGATTAATAAAGTCGAAAATGGACCAAAGTTCAGCGAGGCGATTTTCCATCGGCGTACCAGTTAAAGCGATTTTGTGATTTGCTTGCAAGTTTCGTACTGCTTTCGACTGTTTCGTATGTGGGTTCTTAATATTTTGTGCTTCATCCAAAATAACAGCATCCCAGCATAATGAAGTTAGTTCTTCCTCATCGAGTTGAGCCAATGCATAAGATGTTAATACAACATCTGCCGATTGAAGGAAATCTTCAAAAGAATTGCCCTTATCTCTATTACTTCCATAATGTAATTGAACACGTAAATTCGGTGCGAAACGCTCAAATTCTTTTTGCCAATTTCCAAGAACAGATGTCGGCGCTACGATTAATGCAGGGCCTGTTTTGAGATTGTTTTCTTTTATATATAGTAAGTAAGAGATTGTTTGAATACTTTTCCCGAGTCCCATATCGTCAGCTAGCAATGCTCCAAATCCAAGCTTTCGTAAATATAATAACCATTCAATGCCGTGTTGTTGATACGGACGAAGTGTTGCGTTTAGTGAAATAGGGACATCTACTTTTGGAATATCTCCAATATGAAGCAGCTTTTGGAATAGTTCCTCATAATATCCATCTAGTTCGATTTCAATATCAGTAAACGGACTATCATCTTCTACAATTTCTGTTTCAGCCGTATTTGATAAATGTTGCTGCAGGACATCTTTCATCTCTAGTCCGTATTTATCGGCACGGTTCATGAGTTTCCTTACTTCTTCGATAAAGGCTGGATCTAGTCGCATCCATTGACCATTTATATTAAATAGACGTTTATTTTGTTCAACGAGTTCAAAAAATTCGCTTTCTGATAAATCAATGCCGTTCGTCGAAATGCGCCAATCAAAATTAACGAGCGTATTCATACCGAAGAACGATTGTGTTTGTGCTGTATTTTGCTTCAGCTGGACACGTAATTTCGGTTTTGTTGCTTTTAAATTTTGCCACCATGATGGTAGTAAAATTGTAATGCCGGCTGCAAGTAATTCATTGCTTGCTTCTGTTAAGAAGTTCCAAGCTTCTGTTTCAAAGAGCTCATTTCGGAACGTATCTCCTTCTTTTAACCACGGTATGAGTTTACTAAAACCTTCTTGTGTTTCTGTAATCCGTTCTTCGTAATCGTGCCATCTTTTCGGTAAGGAATCGATGTTTTCATATACATATATGCGATGCGCCCCGCGCTTTGGTGTCACAATTGTTTCAAGCTTCCACATTTCAAATTCTTCTTGTGGTTCTTGTAGTCTTAGTCCGATTGTAAACGGAAGATCATCTTCAATATAACCAATTTTCCGAAGCCAATCTTCTTCATGTAGTGCTGTTTCCAGTTGTCTTTTCGTAAAGTCATAATGTTCATATAGTCTTTTAGCATCTTCCCAGCCGTCATTTGAGCGGTTGTCTTGTAATATGCTTTCATTTACTGCTGCTGAGAAAAGCGATGCTAATGTGTCATCTTCAATTGGTGTATTTTGAACTTTCCAAGATGGTTGTTTAGGCCAATGATTCATATCTGGTACGAAACTACCACTCGTAAAGGCATCCCATAGTTCATTTGCATCTTTCGTAAGTGCTGTAATCGTGCCGTTTATTTGAATATGTGCAAAGGAATTCATCGGTTTGTTTGCAATGTATTCAAAGGCTTGTGCATTTGTTAGCAGCACACCTTGTTTTCCTTCGAAGGTTGCTTCTTTTAGAAACGTACCGTAGAAAGAAGTGGAGTGCCATGTGAATGCATTTCGTTTCCAACTTGTTACGGATAATGGAGTACCGCTGTCATCTTCTCCCCAAAGGAACCAACCTTGACTAACATGCTGGAGCCTAATTGTTACTTCAGTTTGATTGATCATCGATTAATTTTCCTTTCCGTAATTCCTCTTGTAGTGCACGCAGACGTGAATGGAGATTGGCGATGTGAATAATGAAAGCATCCCATTCATCGGTGCGTTTTAATCGTTTATATAATGTGCGTAATTTCTTTAAGTAACGAACTGCACGTTTATATGATTTACGATTTCGTTCTTCAATCGCCTCTACAGCAGCAAGATGGTAAAGAGGAAGTACCACTTCTGGCGCTTCTTTTTCAATATCTTTCAGTGGCTCTTTCAACAGTTCAATTGCCTCAAATCCATATAAGAGATGAAGCTCTGCCCATGTGCGATACTGTTTTTTCGCGAGTACGTACTGTTCGTAGTTTGTGAAACTATACGGTAATAGTTCTTGTAAAATCATTTCAAAACCAGCTTGTTCATTTGTATGTGTTGTGTATGTTTCATACATGATTACAAATAGCCGAACGATATCTTTTATGAAAATCGTATTTTCGTGATCTTGGATCGTTTTCTTTACTTGTTTATACGTAAAGGAAAGCCAGTTTTTTGCGCGATCCCATTGCATGGCACTTAATAGTTCTTCTAACCAATAGAAGTATAGACTCACAACAGAAGCAGGTTGTTTCTTTAGTAAGTCCATCGCTAGTAAATCTTCATCATTTAAAAAGAGAAGATGAGAAAACGCTAATGCTTTGGATAGTGGATTGATTTTCGTATCGATTCTTTTTTCTTCCTCTTGTATGTTCGCTTTATTGTTTAAAAGTTCACTCCATATGTGACGATAAATGAAAAATCGCTCTTGCGTATAAGCGTCGGTAGAGAAGAATACTTCATGAACGAGACGAGCTGTTTCTTGCAAAATTATTTCAGACTCTGAAGGAATCGCTTCTGATTGTAAGTCCCGAACGATGGATTCCACTTTATCGACAAATAGGCGAATGACATTAACAGGTTGGTGATAAGAATACGTTTTGTTTGCTTCGAATGCCTGAATTTCTTCTAATAATTTTTGAAAGCAGTAAATTGCTGCATGTAACCTGAATAATTCATGTATGACGATGACGCGCGGAGCTTTCCGCTCAAGCTTCGTATAGAAATCTGTAAAGATACTCATAAGAAAATACATTTGTTTATAAGTAAGGCGAGCTTGTTCTTTTTTAAATGAATCATATTCTTTTTCAAAATATGATTCCCAACTTTTATAATCCGTTTCTTCAAAAGCTGATGATTGCAATACTTGTCTTGCAGTTCTAATAGGAGGAAGGGAAGGTTTCGTATTATTTTTAAATAAAGTTAATACATCTCCTACTTGCCCGAAACTAGACGCTGCAGATAGTAATACAGCGAGCATATGCTCACATTGTGTTGGTGCGAAGCAATCACAATAACTTTCAGCGACATTACGAATCGGAATATGAACGCTATATACGTTGCCTTCCGCATCTACAGTTCCTGACAGTGTATAACCATCAAAGTCAACGTTGTAGACAACACCACTACGATATAGGTGCCGAGCTGTAGCGACATGTTCCTGATCAGCTGTTTGCTGTGGATCTAGTCCTTGAACGAACTCATTCGCAATCATCATAATTTCATCTTTCGTAATTGAGTGTTGCAGCATAATATTCCTCCGTACACATATTTCTTTCCTTTACCATTATAAACAAAAAATGCTCAAAACAGAAAAAATGAAATTTGGATTACATAACTTGAAAATCATGGTAATATATAAAATGTTAATTTCGTATATGAATATATACGTATAGGAGGAGAAAAAATTTGTCAGATTTACAGACGAAGTTAGGTAGTGGAATGAATAAGTTACAAGAAGGAATAGAACAAGGGAAAATGAAGTTGCAAGTTGCACAAGAAATTGCTCAATTGAAAAAGGGAATGCAAGTGCAAATGCAGAAAAAAGCAGAGGTTCTATTAGAGGTTGGGCAGCAAGTGTATGTTCAATTAAGAGGAAGTGGAGTAAATGAAGCGAGCTTAAAAGAAATGATTGCTCCAGTTCAAGAATTTGATGTAGCTATTTATCAAGCAAGAAAGCGCATTGTTGAATTGCAAAAACAACAAGGTGAAAAAGCTACATGTGAATGTGGTGGACCTTTATCAATAAATGATAAGTTTTGTGGTTCGTGTGGAAAACCTAACCCGATGTTAGCAGTAGAAAATGAAGGTGAAACGGTAAATTGTATTTCATGTAATGAGCATATCGATAAAAACTCTACTTACTGTCCAGTTTGTGGAATTAAGCAAAGTGGGGAGTGAATTAAATGTATTGTCGCACATGTGGAAAACAACATGGTGAAGAAGTAAATTATTGCCCAAATGAAGGTAGTATGGAGATTGCAGGAGCTATAGATGCAGTAACATTAGAAAAAGATACTGCAAAATACTGCAAAGGTTGTGGCAGTGAAAATGCTCAAAAAAATTTATATTGTCAAAAGTGCGGGTATTCTTTATCTGTTGTGAAGAAAAAAGAACAATCTGTAAAATTGCCTACAATGGATGGTGCTCCTAAAGTTGAATTTAAAGCAGATAAAGCCGTTTTACAAAAAGGTTTTATTGGTGGGGCTGTTGCAAGTATTCTCATGTTAATTGCTGGTTGGATTGGTAGTTTATTATTTGCTTCTATGCTAAGTGAGATGTTTAGCAAATTTGCGAAAGAATTAGAAATGTTGCCAAGTTTTTATTCGAGTGCAACTTCTACGATGTTAAGTTACCATTTACTTGGTTTTACAGCTAACGATGATAGTGGGTTGATATTTTCTTTATCTTGGCATACTCCATTTACATTATTATTAATCATTCCATTTATTATTTTCGCTGGTACAGGAATTTGGTTAGGGAAACAGCATGTTGCGAAAACGATTAAAGATCAAATCTTTATGGCAGCAACAGTTGGTATTATTTATGGCGTCTTTTTATTCATTATAAGTTTTATAGCATCACAATCTTTTGCAATTCCATTCTCAGAAGCAGGTAAGATTAAGCTTGGCTATTCAGCGATTAAGAGTTTATTGAGTGGTTTTGTATGTGGGACATTATTTACATTATTAGGATTTATTGCTCATACAAGCAAAAACAATATGGCAGTAGCATTTCAAGAGTTAATGCCATATGGAGCGTCTGTTTATTACGGTGTTTCAGCTATGATAAAAGGACTATTAGTAACAGCGGTAGCGGTTTGTATTATGGCGTTAGTAAGTAAGGAAGATGGTATTGAACCATTAAAAGAAATAACAACTTTAAAATCTGAAAGTACATTATTAGCATTAGAGTTAACACCTCAATTATGGAGTATGGCTCATTTTGCGCCGTTAGAAGTATCAAGTCCAGCACTTAGTAAAGAATTTACTAGAATTGGTAAGAAATCAAATACATATGAGAGCACACTATCGTTTTCATTTATATCAGGCGTCTCTGTAAATGGCGTAGAGCTTAGAGAGATATTGATTTCAAAAGGAGCAAATGAGGAAAGCCTTGCAGAATTTGATAAAGTGAATAACATATTCCATTATGGTTTATTACTGCTTATTATTCCATTGTTCTTTATGTTTAGAGCGGGAAGAAAGTTAGCTAAATTACCGACTGCCAATATATATATTACATTAGCGGTATGTAGTGGTTCTTACACAATTATGATGATTGTAATGAATATGATTTCTAAGTTCCAAATTAATGTTTCAGGAACGGTAACAGGTTTATTTGGAACAAGTGGAACGGTATTATCTATGCAAAATTCATTTATATATTTAACTTTGTTTAGTTTGATTGTGACATATGTAGCGGCATTTGCTGGAATGAAATTAGCTAAAAAATAGGAGGAGAGCACGTTGAAGTTTTGTGGAACATGTAAAAAGAACGTTGCAGACCATTTGAACTTTTGTCTGGAGTGTGGGAGTAAAGTAGAAGTAATCGTTGATAACACTGCTGCTTCATATACAGAATTACAAAGCGAGACAAAATCAGTGAAAAGTAAGAAAAAATTATTTTTGATCATTGGTTTTGCTGTTATTGCTGCATTATTATTTGGGGCATATAAATTTGGAGCATATAAGTTTTCAAAAGAAAAGCAAGTAAATGTAATGATTGAAGCATTCCAAAAGAAAGATATTAATGCAATCGATGAGTTTGTAAAAGCGAATGATTCAAGCTTAAAGATTAAGACAGAGGATATTAAAGCGTACATGCGTTATTTAAAAGAGAATCCTTCTTACAACAAACAATTACTGTCTTATTTACAGAAAGAGACAGTAGATCAAAAGTTAACTAAAGATAAATCTTCATTTAAGGACGGGGAAATAGTAGAAGAGGGAAAAGAGTGGTTCTTATATCCAAAGTATAAGTTTAGCATGAAATCTTATTATATGAGCATTAGTACAACTGCAAAAAATGCAGAGATATATGTGAATGACAAAAAAGAAACAGAGCTTTCTAGTGATAAAACTTCGAAAGAGTTGGGGCCATACTTCCCAGGTACATATGTTGTAAAGGCAACGGCGAAGACAGAACTGACTGAATTAGAAACAGAGAAAGAAGTAGATCTAGCGGATGAACAGAGCGAGAAGGTGAAAGTGGATTTATCACTTGAAGGCAAGTATGTAAGCATTTCTTCTGATGAAAGTGATGCAACTGTATTTGTGAACGGGAAAAAACGTGGAAAATTAAATTATGGAAGTTATAAGCTTGGTCCTGTATCCACAGATGAAACAGTAGAAGTACATTTAGAGAAAACTACTGATTTTGGTGTGATGAAATCTGAAAGTGTTAAAATTGGAGACCAAAGCACGTATTACTTAAAATTCCCGAAAGAAACATCAAGTTCAGCGGTGGGCGAATTTGTAAGAAATCATATTTATGATAACGTACGTGCAATTTCATTAAATGATTTTAGTTTAATTGAAAAGAATTATGATAAGAGCGGGAAATCGTATAAGGAAGACCGTGATTATATACAGTATTTACACAAAAAAGGAATTACAGAAGACTTATTAGCGATGGAAGTTCGTAATGTAGAGCGTCAAAGTGATACGAAATATAAAGTAACGACATATGAAGAGTATCATATTCGTTACGGTGATGGATCTGTGAAGTTCAAAAGTTTTAATAACGAACATATTGTAACCGTGAATGGAAATGGAAAGATGTTGTATCATTCTCTTGGTGCAAATAATACTTTGAAATCAGAAGATGTATCTGGTCCAACTCGTTAATATGAGAGAAGCTGTTCAATATTTGAACAGCTTCTTTTTTGTAGCTAAATCGATATTTCGTGTCGAACCGTTGATATATCGTAAGTTATGATAGATATAATTGAAAAATCGTTGATATATTTTTTTACAATTATGAGTGCGTTTCCTTTAGTATCGCTTGTACATATGGATCATGTAATATTTGCTCTATAATTGGTAACATGTTTTGTTCAAATGGAATGTTGATAGGAAATGGCTTTTGAGAGCCTGGTTTTATTCCATATTGCACAATTTTGTAATGTGTATTGTTTTCAGACTTGAGCATAATTAACTTATAGCGGTTATCATCGCTAGCGAGTGAAAAATCAATAGAAGTAGCGTTATATGTCACTTCATCTTTATATATGTACGGTTTTGGCGTACCAATCCAGTCTACTTTTGCTTGTACATTCATGGGCATAGCCTCCTTATATGTATTATAAATAAAAGCCAGCTCTCAATAAAGAGAACCGGCTTGTAATTTAGCAGTCATTGGTTATTTTAAAATTTTCACTTTAACAGTTTTACGTCCCCATTTTTGAGCAGCGCTATCTGATCCAAGTAAGATATCGATACGGTTACCTTTAATTGCACCACCAGTATCTCCAGCGATAGCTTCTCCGTAACCTTCTACCCATACTTTAGATCCTAATGGGATTACTTTCGGGTCAACAGCGATCATTTTCATGTTTGGATTCGCAGTTAAATCATGACCCATTGCAGTTAATACACGGCCGCCATATGTGCCACCGTTTTCGCTCGGGTGAGCTGTATATGCTGTAGCTACAACTGTTAACTCACGACCACCAGATGGTTCGCTAGTTTCAGCAGCTTTCACAGCAGGCTTAGCAGCTGGTTTTGCTTGTGCTACAGGTGTTTGAGCCTTAGCTGGTGCTTCAGCTTTAGCAGGAGCCGTTGTTTCTTGTTTCTCAATTACAGGTGCTGTACCTGTTAAGAAAGGAACATGAACATAAGCTGTTTTCCCGTTATATTCAAATTGTAACCACTCATTTTGTACTTGGTTCGTTGTTTCGATTACATCGTCTTTCTTCAACTTTCCAAGAACCTCTGAGTTTGTGTTCGCTTCAGCACGTACGTTTAATACGTTAGCTGTTACGTAGTAGATGCTTTTTGTGAACTCTGCACTTACGAATGCGTCTTTACCGTCTAAAGTAACTTTTGACCATCCGTTCTCTGTATTTTGTACATCTATTTTATTACCGTTTAGTAATTTACCGACAACTTTTGATTCCGTAGTAGGGTTTTCGCGTACGTTTAGTACATCTGTTGTTACAACAGTTTCTGCATTAGCAGATGATGTGAAAATCCCAAGACCAAAAACTGCTGCTGTTGCTATACCAATTAATTTTTTCATGATAGCCTCCATTGCGTTTGTTTTCGTGTCCTCATTATAGCAACAGATTTTTTCGGATTTGGGGAAAACACACAATTACAAACCATTCGTAATAAGTCGTTAATATCCTGTAATATAACAAAAAATATAGGAAAGCGTTTTTCATTCTATATGACTCATAGGTTTCTAGTTATATTCAAAATATTTAATACAACATGTTTTTTTCGACGTAAATAAAAATATTACAGGAATGTTACATGATGTTTACTAAACGATTACATTCCTTGAGTATTTTACCGTTTTATGGGTAATATAGTTATATAAACATAAACATTTTGTTTGTGAAGCTATAAACACGTGCTATATACTAGCAAAAAAACCGCATAATTGTTACAAAACGAAAGGGTTGCAAGGAAGAAATTTGCCCTTTTTTACATATGTAACACATCCTTTTTTAGGAAAATACATTCCTATCCGCGTTTTTCTCACACAATTTGACAGCAGTATTTCTAACTTGTAGCTCTTGCAGAGTGAAAAGGTTATACGAAAGGTAAGGCTGTCCATAAGAATTCGAATTGGTGAAGGTGAAAATAAGAAAATCACTGCAAAATTATAGTTTTCTATCCGATTTTACATATCGGAATTTATGTTATTTACAAAAGCGAAACCTACGAAGGGGGATTTGATGAGGAAACTGACAAAAACATTCATCGTTTCATTAACATTATGTATTGCATTTACAATTTGGGGGATTATTCCCGAATCTATTATTGGAAAAGGTAGCTTAGGAAATGTAACAACCGCAATTCAAACTGCATTAGTTAGTAAGTTCGGCTGGTTTTATATTATTTCCGTTTCTATTATTTTAGGTGTGTCTATCTTTTTAATTGTTTCGAAATACGGTTCTATTCGTCTAGGTAAAGATGATGACGAACCTGATTATAGTTATATGACATGGTTTGCTATGCTATTTAGTGCTGGTATGGGTATCGGCTTAGTTTTTTGGGGCGTTGCTGAACCATTAAACCATTTATACGCACCTCCGTTTGGAGAAGGTGCAACTGAGGAAAGTGCGCGTCTTGCACTGCGTTTTTCATTTTTCCATTGGGGATTACATCCTTGGGGACTATATGCGTTTGTAGCGTTATGTATTGCTTACTTTACCTTTAGAAAAGGAAAAGCAAGTACGATTAGTGCGACAGTAGGTCCGTTATTTAAGGGCGGGGAACACGGGCGTATTGCTCATTCATTTGATGTGTTAGCTGTTTTTGCAACTGTGTTTGGTGTTGCAACGTCATTAGGTCTCGGTGCAAAACAAATTGCGGGTGGTGTTAGTTATTTAACATCTATCCCAAACTCATTAACGACACAGTTAGTTATTATTGCAATCGTAACAGTATTATTTATGTTATCTGCACAAACAGGTCTTGATAAGGGAATTAAATATTTAAGTAATACGAATATTATTTTTGCGTTTGCACTTATGATCATTGTATTATTTGCGGGTCCAACAAACTTTATTATGAATTACTTCACTTCAACAATCGGTTCTTATATTCAGGAATTACCAAGCATGAGCTTCCGTTTAAGTCCATTAGACGAAGGTGGAAACCAATGGATTCAATCGTGGACAATTTTCTATTGGGCATGGTGGATTGCGTGGTCACCATTCGTAGGTACGTTTATTGCTCGTGTTTCACGAGGCCGTACAATTCGTGAGTTTGTTATCGGTGTGTTACTCGTACCGACCGTAATTGGTGCACTGTGGTTCTCCGTTTTCGGCGGAACAGGTATTCATATGGAGCTGTTTGGTGATGCACATATCTTCGAAAAAGTGAAAGAGATGGGAACAGAAGTAGGATTATTCGCTATGTTCGATCAGATGGGCAGCTTTGGATCAGCTTTATCAGTTTTAGGTATTTTACTTATTGCAACATTCTTTATTACATCTGCAGACTCTGCAACATTTGTTTTAGGAATGTTAACGACACATGGTAGTTTAAACCCACCAAATCGTATTAAAATGATTTGGGGTATCGTTCTAGCCGCGATAGCTTCTACGCTATTATATATTGGCGGATTAGAAGCATTACAAACGGCAGCTATTATTGCAGCATTCCCGTTCGTCTTTGTTATTTTCTTTATGATGGCAGCATTATTTAAAGAGTTACAAAAAGAAGGACGTATGAAGCGTCATTAATAATAGAAGGAAAAGAGCTGATTTCATATCAGCTCTTTTTTTATCCCTCTATTTGCTGAGCAGTAAGAACCCCACCTCAAAATTCAGCAAAAGCAAATAAATCGAGCTGCTTGTAAAAGCCCTATTGGTGATGGCTAATGAAAGTTTCACTTTATATAGAAGGAATTTGAAATGCGGGTAGGGGAAATAAAATACTTTACCATATAAGTAGTATGCCTTTTATACGAAGAAAAAACGATAGGTTTCGACAATATTCGATCCCTTACGAATTCTATTCATATTTTTGACAAAAAATTGTCGGAAATGTGTTGTCACGTTTATATATATGTGCTATATTATTTCCTGTAAGCGATTTCAAATAGTTTTAAAGCGCATTCAAGGGGGACATCTAGAATAATGAAACGTTACGAAAGAAAGTGGAAGCATATTTGTTTGAAACGTGTGGCACATCGTAGTGTCCAAGAAAGCACGGAACCTAAGACTGAAACGCGCAAAGAACAGCAAGAGAAGCAATTGGTTCTACAAAAATAGCAATCACTTTTTCGTATATAAATGAAGGTCGATCGTTCGTTGGGGGATGGACGTGAAATTACTTTCAGCTAAGGGGTATTGTCTGATATATAATTTATACGGCAATAAATAAGCACAGAGCATACGGCGCTCTGTGCTTATTTTTATTATTTATCTTTTTTAAATCGAACTGTTTTATCCCAGCCAATGACTTGTTTCTTGCTCTTTGCACGTAAGTATAAGATTAAGCTACGAATAAATAAGTACGTAAAGAGCTGTGCGTACGTAAAGTACATAATAACGCTAATAAAAATATTAGTCGGTGTAAAGGTTCGTTCGACACTCTGGGCACTAAATAATTGAGAAACATATGTAATATATGCAACATACCACATAAATAGTAGCGGAATGCTATATTGAATTTGGAATATCCCGAGCAGCCCAATTACAAACCAAACGTTCGAAATGATTAGGAATAGCCAAAATACAACATACACCAGAACTTGTTGTAAGGAATGAATAAGCAGCTTTCCTTTAAAGAAACTTAATGATGAGAACATTTTTTCTAAAATATATAAATTTCCTTGGAGCCAACGTGTACGTTGTTTAATAAGAATTTTTAAATGTTCTGGTTCTTGTTCCCAAGTAACTGATTCTGGGACGATTGGTAAGAGATAACCTTTTTGTGTAATTCGTAATGTTAATTCAGCATCTTCTGCAATTGCGTAAGGGTCATAGCCACCAAGCTCTTCTAGTGCGGAGCGACGAAGAAGCATGTTTGTTCCTGTCAGCGAGCCTGTTTGGAATAGTAACCAGCGTCCAGATTGCATAAGGAGCTGGAAGATTTGGAATTCTAGCGAAATCATTCGCGTCAACCAGTTTCTTTTTTCGTTTACTGTACGAACGTGTCCAACAGCTCCAACAGCATCTTCAGTTGTTTCAGCGTGCTCTACAAGCATTCGCAGTGCGTGTGGTTCAGGTTGGTTATCTGCATCGTAAACACAGAAGTACTCACCATCTGAAATACTAAGCCCATAGTTTAGTACACGTGATTTACCCTTCGGTTCACCGGGAGGAACACGAATATGGCGAATATGAGCATAAGCTTTGTCGAAATCATCTCCGATTTCAGGTGTTTCATCTTGAGAGTTATCATTTAATAAATAAATAGTTAGCTTTCCTGGATATTCAATCTTTGCCATCGCCTCTAAAGTATCTTTAATAACGACGCCTTCATTATGGGCAGGTATGAAAATATCGACGCTCGGATAATGTTCTAGCGTACGATCTTTTCGTTTACTATTTCGGTGAATTAAGCCCGCGATTGTTAAGAAAGAGTAGTAAACGAGTAAGCCAGAGAATAGAAAGGCCGTAAAAATAAGTACATATTTAATTGAAAATGTGATACTAATCCAAAAAACGAGTACGCAAAACAGAAGGAATAAAAGAAGTATAACGAGAGTCATCATAACAGTGTCTGTCCTTTGTTTCCAATTTGCTCGCTTGAAATTTTTATATCTTTGATTGCTTCAGCAGCAAGCCATTGCTCCATTTTTGGTTTTAGGCGGTTCATTACAATGTCAGCACCAGCTTCATTTGTGTTTTGTAATAAAATAACTAGCGTATTATTATCATATTCAGCAGCAAGGTCAAAATCATTCCTTACCGTTTCAACTAATAAAGAAGCTACACGGTCCATAACACTTTCCTTTGTATATTTACTAAAGGAAGTGAAATCAAAGTAAACAATAATGCCTGTTTCATTACGACGATTCATTGCAGTCGTTAATAACGCTTGGCGTCTCTCGAATTCTTGTCTTGTTAGTAATTTGGATTCTCCAATATATTGTTCCAATGTTCTCACACGCTCAGTTAAAGCTTTATTTTCATGAATCACTTTTTTCAATAGGTGAGTTGTTATATATACAATGAAGAAGTTAGCTGCCATCAGGAAGTGGGTAATCATATATTGCCATTGATCTGATGTACTCCATAAGTGAAGCCATGCTTGATAGAACAAATAAAATACGGAAATAATGGTTCCTAGTATGAAGAAAACAAATGCTATTTTGTCAGCTAAAAATAAGAATAGTACATTTACGATTACGTATATTATTGTAAAAATGAGAGCATGCTCATATTTCGTCACATGTACAGTAGTAAAATAAAATACAATTTGTAAAATCCACATAGAGAGGATTTTATAGAACTTATCTTTCACAAAACTTTCCTCCTTAAAGCTATTTCATCAATAGATACTTGTAGTATGCGCAATTATTAAGAAATTGACCATGTCGTTAAACTCTTTTGAAGGGTAACAACAAGTAGTATCTCTATTTTCATAAGAAAAATAAAAAGACTTAAACATTATTGTATCATAATGTGCCTATATTAAGGATAAATTGATTAATAGATACATAAAAGACGTTTGGATTGTATGAAAAAAGTCTCCTCTTGTAGAAAGAGAAGACTCTATATAAGTTTATAGGAACATCATACCTGCAACTGCTGCGTTTAAGAAGTTCGCTAATGTACCAGCGATAACTGCTTTAATCCCTAATTGTGCAATTTGTTTACGGCGAGTAGGAGCTAACGTTCCTGTTACACCTAATTGAATTGCGATAGAAGAGAAGTTTGCAAATCCACAGATTGCAAATGTTAAAATTAGATTTGTTTTGTCAGAGAACTCTGCCATGTGTGGTCCTAAGTTTGCGTATGCAACGAATTCGTTGATTGCAAGTTTTTGACCGATAAAGCTTGCTGCTTGTATCGCTTCACCAGGAGAAACCCCGATTAAGATTGCGAATGGTGATAATAAGTAACCAAAGATTAAATCAAGGCTAAGTTTAATATCGAACAGAGAACCAACCCATCCTAATAATCCATTTAATAAAGCGATTAATGCGATGAAAGCCATTAACATTGCTGCTACGTTAATAACAAGTTGCATACCTTCAGATGCGCCGCGTGCAGCTGCATCAATAACATTTGCGTCTTCACGTTCTGTAGAAAGTTCAACGTTATTATCTACTTTTTCTGTCTCTGGCATGATTAGTTTCGCAATTAATAAGCTCGATGGAGCCGCCATAATTGCAGCTGCTAATAAGTGCTCTAACGGAATACCCATTGCTGCATAACCGACAAGAACGGATCCAGCAACAGCTGTCATACCGCTTACCATAATAGTGAAGAATTCACTATTTGTTAAGCGTGCTAAGTAAGGTTTAATTAAAATTGGAGCTTCAGTTTGTCCTAAAAATACAGTCGTTACTGAGTTTAGGCTTTCTGCTTTAGAAGTTCCAAGAAGTTTACTTAATGCACCACCAACGATGCTAACAAATTTCTGCATAATACCGAAATAATATAAGATTGCTACTAATGAACTAATAAATACGATTGGAAGTAGTGCTTGAATAAAGAATACAAATCCCCAAGGTCCCTTTGCGTTGACTAAATCCCCAGTAACGAACTTAATTCCCTCGTAAGAAAAATTAATTAATCCTTGAACACCGTCAGCAGCGTGTTTTAAACCTGCTTTACCAGCATCCCATCGTAATACGATAAATGAAAATGACATTTGTAATGCTAGCGCGATTAAAATTGTGCG
The DNA here is from genome assembly GCF_003458115.1 of Bacillus sp. ISO11. Lineage (NCBI taxonomy): Bacteria > Bacillati > Bacillota > Bacilli > Caryophanales > Bacillaceae > Bacillus > Bacillus sp. ISO11. The sequence goes on from NZ_QXCO01000019.1 coordinate 47,455, forward strand.
CCAATTAATAGCTTTGCGGTTGGAAGATAGTAGAAAAGCAATTGCTAATACTCCAATCACGCCGCCAATTCCCCATAAAAGATTCATGCAGTGTATGCTCCTTCCTCATAGTAAAAACAGTGTATAAACCAGTTGTCTATACGTTTACGAATATAACATCTTAAGTAACTTATCATAATGGACATCGGAGGTCAAACGTCTAATGAAAAGTTTAAATAAAAAGAAAATTCTTCAAAAAAACACATATAAAATATATAGACATGAAATAGGTTATGTTTTTTATGGAAATATATACATTATGATAACGTTATGCATTGTTTTTGCAGAATAAAGTGTATGAAATGGAAGAATGGATACATTATTTTTATAGAGGGAAGCTAGGGGAAAGGGAGTAATGTGTTGAAATCGTACAAAAAAGCCTTCTAGTAAACTAGAAGGCTTTGAAACTATTAATTAAGGTGCTTTCGTGTATCCTAAGAAGTGGCTCTTCCAATAAGAGTTACTTAATGAAGCGATTGCGACACCTTTATCTCCAGCTTGGATAAATGATCCGCCCCCAAGGTAAATACCCATGTGAGAAGGACCAGATTTATAAGTGTTTTGGAAATAAATTAAGTCACCAGGTTGTGGACTTGAAGTTTGTGGTAGGCTACTCCAATATCCTGCAACACTTTGGCGGCTAATGTTATGACCAAATTTCTTAAATACGTGGTAGATGTAGCCACTGCAGTCAACACCGTTAGCAGAAGTTCCGCCCCAAACGTACGGTACACCTTGCATTGATTTTGCGTATGCAAGTACGGAAGAACTGTCGCCGCTATTGTTGCTTGTATTATTATTGTTGCTATTGTTTTGATTGTTATTTTGGTTATTGTTAGGCTTATTATCTACTGCGCCTCCAACTGGTGTTTTAGATAGGTAACGTGTTCCGATATAACCAGTTTGACCGTTGTAGTTAATTTTGCTCCATCCAGAGTTTTCAGAGATTACTTGAACCTTCTGTCCTTGTGGAAGTGCGCCTATGATTCTATAATTTGTACCTTCGCCGCTACGTACATTTAGTGCAGAAGCATTAATGTAGTAGTCGCCAATTGCACCTTGGTTAGGTTTTTCAGGTTGTTTTGGTTGCTCAGGAGTAGTAGTGCCACCTTTAACGAATTTTACAAATTCGCTACTAACAAAGCCTGTTTTTCCTTGGTAATTTACTTTAAACCAACCGTTTTCAGATCCAACTACGTTTAATGTTGTACCATTTAAAACGCCACCAATTACACTATGGTAAGCGGCAGGGCCTGTACGAACACGTAAAGATGTAGCGTTAACTACGTAAGAACCGCCAGTTTGAATAGTTCCATTATTATTGTTTTGCTCTTGTTTGTTGCCTTCTGTAACGTTTTCGTTAGAACCGCCTTTTGTTACATAGTCTTTGCTTACATAAGCAGTTTGTCCTGCGTAATTGATTTTGAACCAATCTTGAACTTCGCCAACAACTTGTACTACTTGTCCTTTTGTCACAGAACCTACAGTTGTGTGAGAAGTGCTAGGACCTGTACGAACGCGAAGGGAAGATACATTTACTGTATAGTTTCCGCTTGCTGGTTTTACTTCTTGGTTGTTATTATTCGTATTGTTGTTTGAAGAACCTGCATTAGAAGAAACGCCAGATACGAATTCGCCACTTACATAACCTACTTGTCCATTATGGTTAATTTTCACCCAACCATTTTCTTGTCCAATTACGTTTAATGTTTGTCCTTCATATACACGCCCAGAAACAGAACTAGATGTGTTAGGAGCTGTACGTACACGTAATACATCAGCGGTAACTTTATTGTTTCCACCTGTACTTACATTGTTGTTTGCTGCGCCACTTTTTGATACAAATTCACCACTAACAAAGCCTGTTTGTCCATTAATGTTAATTTTGAACCAACCGTTTTCTTCGCCAATCACGTTTAGTGATTGACCGTTATAAACGCGTGAGATGATGTCGTGAGAAGTGCTTGATCCCGCACGAACATGTAATACGCTCGCGTTTACCTTATAAGATGAGCTGTTTGATGCAGAAGCTTGGACAGTTGTAGCAGCTTTTTGTGTATTTTGTTCAGGTGCAGCTTGAACACTATCAAGTGTAGGTGCTGCTCCTCCTGCTACAGACACTGCCGCAAGACCGGCAAGATACTTTTTCATAATTTGTCGATTCCTTTCTGTCTGTAATGTAGTGAAGAAATATTTACCAACTGTTAAAAATTCTAAAGAGCATGTCGATTACTGTCAAGACTTATATAGGAATCTGAATATGACAAAAAGATTACAAGAAAAAAATCAAGGCATAAAATTACACCTTGATTTCCATTTAAATGCATATATTGAATATGAAAGGACAGAAATTATTCGTGTTTAAGAAGATGCCATATTGGATTGTAATAAGATTTGATTAAAAGATTTTTGCAGTTTTTTGGTGATAGGCCCAACTTGCCCATCTTGAATCGCGGTCCCATCAAGGTGGGTCATTGGTAAAATTTCAATCGTTGTGCCTGTAAAAAAGCATTCATCTGCTTGATAAACGTCACGAACGCTGAAAAGTTCTTCCTGCACAGGAATGTGAAGAGTATTCGCTAAAGAAAGGACATATTGACGAATAATGCCATTTAAAATAAGGTGATTGGCTGGATGTGTGTAAAGCGTTCCGTTTTTAATTAAAAAGAAGTTGGAATGGCTTCCTTCCGTTACAATACCGTTCCTTACGAGAAGTGCCTCTTTACAGCCTTTCCGTTCAGCTTTCGTAGCAGCTAGTACGTTTGGTAATAAATTTAATGATTTAATGTCACAGCGTAGCCATCGAGTATCGGGTTCTGATATAGCGCGTATACCATATTCAATCCATAAAGCTGGTCGTTCTTTTTTTGTAATATAGGCATAAATTGTCGGAGGGTTGTCATATGAAAATACATGTGTGCGAGCTTGTACACCACGAGATACTTGCAAATAAATGGTGCCATCTTCGTGGAAATGGTTTCGTTCAATTAATTTGTAAAGTAAAGTGATGAGCTCAGCTTTTGAGAAAGGGAGCGATAATTCTACTTCTTCCATGGATCGATATAATCTCGTTATGTGCGGATCTAATAAATGAAAGTTCCCTTTATATAGGCGAATAACCTCATAGACACCATCTCCGAACTGCGAACCTCTCTCTTCAAGTTCTATGTACGTTTGTTGTTTTGTTGTATCAATAACTTCATCATTCCAAAGTACAAATTTTTCGTATGCCAATTTCCGTCCCATCCTTTCGTAAGTACGTAAGTAACGTGAAACTTTCATTCATGCGAGATAAAAATCACTATAGTAATTTTTATGTGAGCAATTCTCTACATATGACCATATATGTATTTGTAAATCATAGAGAAATAAGGATGATCTACCCCGCATTAACGGCAGTAAAGCCCCTACTTACAAATTCGGGTAGAGCAAAGAAGTGAAGTGGGCGAATCACTGCCCGTAAATGCCCGATTGATGAGGGCTGATTAAAGTTTCACTTTACAGCATTTTGTATATACAAATTCGAAAATAAGAAATGAGAATCCTGCTTTTAAATAAAAAAAAGCAACATTCTTATGGAATGCTGCACAAGGAGGGTAGCTATCTTTCATAGGGACATTGTCTCGTTGAATGCTTTGTGTATGGAAACAAAACATGTTGAAAGACAATTATAAGAAAGTAGAAACAAAAGATTTACACACTTCTTTAAGGGATCTTACGAAAGATGAGAGATAAGAAATATGTAGAACCTCGTTTACATATTTTATTATAGAGATTCTTCATTAACACTATGTGAATATTTGGTAAAGGTTATGTAATTTTAAAGTTAATGAATATAAGTAGTTGTATGGAAGAAAATAAAAAAGAGGCTGAGATTACTCAGCGCTCTTCTTTTCTTCTTTAATAACTGTTTTTACTTCACCAGTTTTGATCTTATTACTTTCAGAGAAGCGAAGTAAGTCACCTTCAATGATTTTATCAGACATGTTCAATTCATTTTGGGCACGATCAATTAGTGGTTGAGATTCTTCTTTCGGTAATTGTACAACTTCGCCAGTAGCACGGTCATAGAATGTACTGTTTGTGTACATGTATTTATCTGTAACGAAGCTACCGTCACGAAGAACAACGAATCCTTTATTATCAGGTGAGAATACATCATGACCGAATCGAACGTCATTTGTAGAATCTACACCAAGTAAGTTTAGAATAGTTGGTTTAATGTCAATTTCACCAGTTGGTTTTGAAATTGTTTTACCTTCTTTTTGACCTGGAACATGAATAAACATCGGTGTTTTTTGTAAGTTCATATGGTCAAATGCAGTGATTTCTTCTTTTCCTAAGAACTGTGCCATTGCACGGTTATGGTTTTCAGAAATACCGTAGTGGTCACCGTAGAATACGATTACTGAGTTGTCGTAAATACCTTCTGCTTTTAGACGCTCAATAAAGTGTTTCATTGCTTCGTCTAAGTAACGAGCAGTTACCATGTAACGGTCAAATACTCCATCACCAGAATTATATTCGTCGATTAATTTTGTACTGTCATCGTAAGTGAATGGGTAATGATTCGTTAAAGTAAGGAAGCGAGTATAGAATGGTTGCTTCACTTGTTTTAACATATCAATAGATTGATCGAAGTATTCGATATCTTTTAATCCCCAATTTAATTTTGTTTCTGGCGTAATCTTGTAATCAAGCTCGTTGTAGTAACGATCATAACCAAGTGCTGGATACATAATGTTACGGTTCCAGAATGTTGCGTTGTTTGCGTGGAATACCGACGTGTGATACCCTTGCTGACGTAAAATTTCTGGAGTTGCTGTATATTCATTGTTGCCGTGTGTGAAGAATACAGCACCGCGGTCTAGTGGATATAACGAAGTATCTACTAGGAATTCAGCATCAGATGTTTTACCTTGACCAGTTTGATGGAAGAAGTTATCAAAGTAATAACTTTCTTTCGTAAATTGGTTTAAGAATGGTGTAACTTCTTGTCCGTTAACTGTTGCACCAATTAAGAATGTTTGTAATGACTCAAGAGAGACAACAATTACGTTTTTCCCTTTTGCAGTACCGAACATATTTGGATCTGGTTTACTTTGTGTTGTTTTTACGTAGTTTTCTGTTTCTTGTAATTTACTACCGTCAGCGAACGCTTTTTGTGAACTTGATTTTGCTTGTAAGCCAAGATCGTATACTTGATGTACATATAATCCTAAGTTTTTAACAAGCATAACGCGGTCGAATGAACGTGTTAATAGTTCTGGGCGTTCAGCTTCTGCAAGTCCTAAGTTTGCGAAGAAAATAGCAACTGTTGATACGAAGTATAGAGAACGCATCGGGCGTGCTACACGCTCTGTAGGTGCAAAGTTCTTCATTTTCTTTAATAGAACGAAGAAAACGATAATGTCTGCAAATGCAAGAATAATTTTGTAGTTAAATAATTCTTTCACACTAGAACCTAAACTTCCGAAGTTAGATGTTTGTCCTAGCACCGGTAATGTAACGAAGTCATTGTAGAATCCGTAGAACATTACGTTACCAACAAGAACGATTGTTAAGACAAAATTAATTCCAAGTGCTATATAGTTACGTTTTTTCCCTTTTGCAAATAATGCAAGACCAACAAGCAGTAATGATGCTGCTAATGGGCTAAGGAATAAAATGAATTCTTGCATGAAAGATTCAAGTTTTAAGTCAAAGCTTGTGCGTGTAATAAGGTAAGTTTTCAGCCATAAGGCTAAAGCTACGAATACAGTGAAACGCACATTTTGAAATTGTGATTTCAAGGTTTCTTTCATTCATTTCCACCCTTTCTCTATCAGGCTTGGTCGATTTTGGAGCGAAAAATGCTAAAATAAAAAATACATAGTTTTCTTGGCCATAATTAAAGGTTCTATATTCACCCATATACGACTATAACTATGCATACCCTTTTGGTTTCTTTTGTTACTCATAAGCATAACGTCATTTCTGTATTATACAACAAAATTCATTTCTGAGAAACACTATAACATTTTACATTTTTTGTATAAGATTTGTCACTACCAAAGAAAACTTTAACATTCGTTTATATGTCCGTCAACTAGAAAATATAACAAAGGTAGAGCAGAATGTTAAGTGGAAGTGCAAATTTTCTTTGTTGAGAAATAAGAAATGAAGATGGGTAAGGGTTATCTAGAAATCTATTATATGAAGGAAATAGTGTGAAAATTAACGAACACTTGTTCTTTTTTGGTTTGTTTGTTACAATAAAAGTTCATTGATAGGTTTTGTGTAATTTCCATGAACTTTTACTGATAACATATTGTAGCTTATTTCTTTTTAAAAATAGGGAGGCTTTTTACATGAAACAAAAATTTTCAGTTGAAGCGTTTTGGAAGAAAGTAAAACATGTTGCAAAGCAAGCAGGGCAATCGGTCATTTATGCAAGTTTATTACTGTTTTACGTTTTGCAAAGACCCGATGTTCCAAAACGAGTGAAAATTATTGTAATTGGAGCACTTGCTTATTTTATTGCACCGATTGATGCGATTCCAGATTTCATTGCTGGAATTGGCTATACGGATGATTTGGGGGCGTTAACGGCCGCACTAATACAGGTGTCGTTATACGTCAATGAAGATGTGAAAGATAAGGCACGAGTGAAGTTGGCAGAATGGTTTGGTTCGGATATAGACACAACATTTATCGATCAGAAATTAGGTCAATAGGTGAAACCTGTCATAAGGTGACAGGACGAACGTAAGCGAGGAAGTGCATTATGCCATCAGGAAGAACGCATACGAAAATAAACTTAATATCCCTTCCGGTTGTTTTGTTTTTGCTCTTTTCGTATGGATTAACAAATTTTGATTTTTTATTAACTTTTGCGATTGGTTTTTTAGTAGGTACTTCATTTTTAACACCAGATTTAGATACGTACAGTAATGCTTATAACAAATGGGGTTTCTTACGTATATTTTGGTATCCTTATAAGAAAGTAATGCCGCATCGATCTTTCTTTACACATACGATTATACTTGGTGATGTAATTCGTATTGCGTACATGTTAATCGTCTTTTCTCCATTTTTATTACTATTAAATGTAATCGCACTGGATGGTAATTTAATAGAAATTGCGAAGAAGCATGAGGTTGAAATTGTAACGTTCTTAATGGGAATTGTTGTGGCAAGTACGCTCCACATTATAGCGGATAAAGTGAATACGCGCCGAAAGAAAATGATGAGAAAAAAGAAGAAACGCAGAAGATAAAGTGAACGAATTAGGAAAAAGGGCCCCTTGCAAATTGCAAGGGGCCCTTTTTAAACAAACATTTGTTTAAAATTAAGCTTTCAGCACTTTAATTCCTTTTACAATGTTCCAGATGAAGTAGTATAAGCTGATGATTCCGCAAATAGCTAAGACAATCATTGATCCAATTCCAAGTGTTACATCTGGTTGATCAGATCCAAGGCCCATAATTCCTAGAATAGTTACGCCAATGAATGTAGCGATACTTGGAATGATGTGTGTCCATAGAGCACGTTTTGCATGTGGTTTTGTTTCAGCGTCTCCCACAATCCAAACGATAATAGGGAATAAGATAGGGGCAAATAGTACACTAAAGTATGATAACGCAGCTAATATTTTATTTCCGTTCATATATATCACCTCATGAATAATTTCTGTTGTTATACTATTATTATGCAATAATTTTGGCAAACTTCCTATCGATGAACATTACAAGAACGTGACGATTTTGTAAGATTTTCTGTTAAATAATAAAATTTTCAAAAAAATCTTTTTTAATAGAAATTGTTATGGTACAGTATAAATGAAAGTTGTTGAAAACGTTTTCTTAAACGTTTTTTTATTTTAGGCTTAAAGGTATGATGACCTGATAGTCTATTGATGAGGTTATTCTATTTAAAAGGGGATTCTTTAGGGGGAGAGAACAATGAACACATGGACACAAGTTTATGATCCATTCGGAAACATTTGGATTTCGGCAGCGGTCGCACTTATTCCGATTATCTTTTTTTTCTTAGCTTTAGCAGTTTTCCGCATGAAGGGGTATGTGGCAGGATTTATTACAGTTGTACTTACAGTTTTAGTAGCGTTATTCGCTTATAAAATGCCGTTCACGATGGCAATGGCAGCAACCGGGTACGGTTTTTTGTACGGGTTATGGCCAATTGCTTGGATTATCATTATGTCCGTATTTTTATATAAAATTTCTGTGAAAACAGGTCAATTTGATGTGATTCGCGCATCGGTATTATCGATTACGAACGATCATCGTCTACTCGTTATTTTAATTGGATTTTCATTTGGAGCATTTTTAGAAGGAGCGGCAGGATTTGGGGCACCAGTAGCGATTACAGCAGCGCTTCTTGCGGGTCTTGGGTTAAATCCTTTATACGCAGCAGGTCTTTGTTTGATTGCAAATACTGCACCAGTGGCGTTCGGAGCGATGGGAATTCCGATTACAGTTGCTGGACAAGTAACAGGTATTGATCCACATAAAATTGGACAAATGGCTGGGCATCAATTACCGTTCCTATCATTATTTGTTCCATTCTTTATCGTATTTTTAATGGATGGATTTAAAGGTATAAGACAAACGTGGCCTGCGTTACTTGTAGCCGGTAGTTCATTTGCGATTACGCAGTTCATTACAGCGACATTTTTAGGACCGGAACTTCCGGATATTACATCGGCACTTGTAAGTTTAATTAGTTTAGCGCTGTTCTTAAAAGTTTGGCAGCCGAAAGAAATTTATCAATCCGGGCAAGCAAATAGTGAAGTAGCAGTAACAACGACAGCGGCATCGATGCCGAAATTAACGTTTGGAAAAGTAGTGAAAGCATGGTCTCCATTTATCGTATTAACGGTTATGGTAGTCATTTGGAGCCAAAGTTTCTTTAAGGCATTATTCGCTCCAGGAGGGGCTTTAGAAAGTCTTGTATTTAAGTTTGAAATTCCAGGTCTGCATAATTTAGTAATGAAAGCAGAGCCAATTGTAAATAAACCAACGCCTTACGAGGCAATTTTGAAGTTTGATGTATTATCGGCAACTGGAACAGCGATTTTAATTGCTTGTATCATTTCCATGTTTATTTTGAAAATGAATGTAAAAGATGCAGTAGTGACATTTAAAGAAACGTTAAGCGAATTAAAAATGCCAATTCTATCTATCGGATTCGTACTAGGGTTTGCATTTATCGCAAACTATTCTGGTCTATCTTCTACGTTAGCGTTAGCATTAGCCGGAACTGGCGGACTATTCCCGTTCTTCTCACCATTCTTAGGCTGGATTGGCGTATTCCTAACAGGGTCTGATACGTCTGCGAATGCACTGTTCTCAAATTTACAAGCCATTACAGCGCAGCAAGTCGGCGTATCTGAAGTGCTTCTTGTTGCAGCAAATACAACAGGCGGTGTAACAGGGAAAATGATTTCCCCGCAGTCGATTGCGATCGCTTGTGCGGCGGTTGGTCTTGCTGGAAAAGAATCGGATTTGTTCCGTTTTACAGTGAAGCATAGCTTATTCTTCGTAATTATTGTTGGTATTATGACGTATGTGCAAGCGTATTATTTAACGTGGATGATTCCGTAAAGAGCAAAAGAAATAAACTTTTCATTTTTCAGATTATCGTGTATGATGGGAAAGTATTGAAAATTAAATCAGTGATAAACTAGGGGTGCCTAACGTATGCGTAGGCTGAGAGAGAAGCGCGTGAACTTCTTAACCCTTTGGACCTGATCTGGCTCGTACCAGCGTAGGGAAGTTAACGGCTTTACATAATGATGTCTTTATGAGCCAGGTCCTTATTTTTTTATGGACCTGGCTCTTTTTATTTTGGCATGCGCTGGCCATATCTTGTCCTTGTCACGAACAGGGGGGCAACAAAATTTATGAAACAATCTGTTTCAGCTGAGCAAATTGAATTGAAGTCGAGTTTACCAGGGAGTAAGAAAGTATATGTGGATGGACCACGAGAAGGTATGAAAGTGCCGATGCGTGAGATTGAACAAAGCGAAACGAATGGCGTTCCAAATCCACCAATCCGTGTGTATGATACGAGCGGTCCTTATACAGATCCTGCGTATAAGGTCGAGTTGGAAAAAGGAATTCCAACGCCGCGCCACTCTTGGATTATGGGGCGTGGTGATGTAGAAGCATACGAAGGGCGTGAAGTGAAACCAGAGGATGACGGTGTGAAAGTAGCTTCGAAGCATACACCTGTTTTCCCGCAAATGGATCGCCAGCCACTTAGAGCAAAGCAAGGTGCAAATGTTACGCAAATGCACTATGCACGTAATGGCATTATTACGTCTGAGATGGAATATGTTGCGATTCGTGAAGGGGTAGAGCCGGAGTTTGTTCGTAAGGAAATCGCAGAAGGCCGCGCTATTTTACCAGCGAATATTAATCATCCAGAAGCTGAACCGATGATCATCGGGCGTAATTTTCATGTGAAGGTAAACGCGAATATCGGAAACTCAGCTGTATCTTCTTCGATTGCAGAAGAAGTAGAGAAGATGACATGGGCAACGCGCTGGGGTGCGGATACGATTATGGATTTATCTACAGGTAAAAATATTCATACGACGCGTGAGTGGATTATTCGTAACGCGCCTGTACCAGTTGGAACTGTACCGATCTATCAAGCGCTGGAAAAAGTAAACGGAATTGCAGAAGATTTAACGTGGGAAGTATATCGTGATACGTTAATTGAGCAGGCGGAGCAAGGCGTTGATTACTTTACGATTCACGCTGGTGTATTGCTTCGTTACATTCCAATCACGGCAAAGCGTACGACAGGTATCGTTTCGCGCGGTGGTTCGATTATGGCACAGTGGTGTTTATTCCATCATAAAGAAAACTTCCTATATACTCACTTTGAAGAGATTTGTGAAATTATGAAGCAGTATGATGTTTCGTTCTCTCTTGGAGATGGATTACGTCCAGGGTCTATTGCAGATGCAAATGACGAAGCACAGTTTTCTGAGCTTGAAACACTTGGTGAATTAACAAAAATTGCTTGGAAACATGATGTGCAAGTTATGATTGAAGGACCTGGACACGTACCGATGCACTTAATTAAAGAGAATATGGAGAAAGAGCTTGATATTTGTCAGGGCGCGCCGTTTTACACACTTGGGCCACTAACGACAGATATTGCACCAGGTTATGACCATATTACATCTGCAATTGGAGCTGCGATGATTGGCTGGTTTGGAACAGCGATGCTTTGTTATGTAACGCCGAAAGAACATTTAGGTTTGCCAAACAAAGATGATGTACGCACGGGTGTTATTACGTACAAAATTGCAGCGCATGCGGCTGATCTTGCGAAAGGACATAAAACGGCTCATCAGCGTGATGATGCACTTTCAAAAGCACGCTTCGAATTCCGTTGGCGCGATCAATTTAATTTATCTTTAGATCCTGAACGTGCGATGGAATATCATGATGAAACGTTGCCTGCAGAAGGGGCAAAGACAGCTCACTTCTGTTCAATGTGTGGACCGAAGTTTTGTAGTATGAGAATTTCACATGATATTCGTGAATATGCAAAAGAAAATGATTTAGAAACGACAGAAGCAATTGAAAAAGGAATGAAAGAGAAAGCAGAAGAATTTAAAGAAGCTGGTAGTCATTTATATCAATAACATGTTACACCTCTTTACTTGATTGATCACACTGTAGTACCTAACTTTATTATAGAAGAAGCCCCATTTGCTAAGACGGTAGCAAATGGGGCTTCTGTTGTTTATAAGGCGAAGAAGAGATGTACCCAGTAGAATAAGAGGAATAGTGTGACGACTGTTGTGAGCGGGATAACGATAAGGGATACACTTAAATAGTCTTTCCATTTTACTTTAATTTTGTTTTGTTTCAGAATATACATCCAAATGAGTGAAGCTAGCGTACCAATTGGTAGTAATAGTGAACCGATGTCACTACCAATGATGTTTGCAAGATAGATAGTTTTTAATGTGACTGGATCTAGTCCCATTTCTGTTAATGTGATTGTACCAATCATAAGGGCAGGATGGTTATTGAAGACGTTAGAGAGGATGGATACAAGTCCGCCCATTGCAAAGCTAGCATAGAGTAGATGCTGATTCACAACTGGCTCGAGCCATTGTACAAGTGCAGCTGTTAATCCTGCGTTGTGTAGTCCGTAAATAATGACGTACATAGAGAAGGCGAAAATTAAAATGTGCCACGGTGTCTTTTTCAAAATGTCGACAGGATTTGTTCGTAAGTAGTACCATCTCCAAATGAGAAGAACGAGTGAACCAAGTACTGCAACGATTTCAATTGGGATGGATAAGAAGGATGCAACGAATAGAAGACAGCGCATCAGGAAGACGAAACCTAATACTTTTAACATGAATCTTGTCCGTTTTTGTTTCGTATCGACAGAATTATTTCCTTTTAGTGGATGGAAGTTTTTCGTGAAGAAAATTTCTTCAATATCATATGAAGAAACAGGTAATTTTTTCGGAAGTTTTTTCTTCAAAACTGTATACATGAGCCATGACATAAATAATAAGCCTAATGTTGCAGGTACAAACATCATAGCGGTATGCATATAAAGAGTCATATGGACGATGTTTAATGCGATTAAATTTACGATATTACTTACACCAATTGGTGCACTAGATGCCGTAGCGATTAAAGCACCACTTAATAAATAAGGAATTTGTTGATGTGGTTTTAATTGAAGGTTTTTTAGAAGAAGAATTAAAATGGGAGTTGTAATTAAAATACTACCGTCGTTATTAAATAAAAGAGTCATAAGAAAACATAATAATTGAATATACCAGTATAGACGGCGTCCAGAACCTTTCGCTAGATTTGCCAGTTTCGCTGCGGACCAATGGAAGAAGCCGAAGCTTTCTAATATAACTGCCATAACAATAGTTGCTAATATTGTTATGGAAGCACCGCCAATTTTACTTATAATATCCATGATGTCTGGTTTTGATACAAGTCCAGTAATTATGATGATACCAGCTCCGATTGCTGCTGGCCATGCCTCATTTAAGCCGCGAGGTCGCCAAAAGATAACGATCATCGTTAAGAAAAATACAATAATAGTAATCCATATTTCAATGCTCATATTTTGCCTACCTTTCTATTTTCCCTTGAACAGATGTAGCTTGTCTCAAGTTTATATTGGTAGTATATTCAGCAAAAAATAAGAAGAACTAGACGTATAACGAGATGAACCGAATATGTGTTTTTCATGCTAAAGGACAAGTGTCACGAATAGTGAAATAACTATTATGAGAGGAGTCTATAAATTATTGGGCAGTAAGATAGTAAATGAAATTTATATGGGCGATTATTGAGATATATTGGCGCAAGTTAAAATATATCAGCGATTATTGAGATATATCGGCGCAAGTTAAAATATATCAGCGATTATTGAAATATATCGGCGCAACTCAAAATATATCAGCGATTTTTAAAATATATCGACTTATCGACAAAACACGACAAAAGGAGCCCATCCCAAAATGCCTTTTGGAACAGACTCCAATGCTATATTATTTTTCCTTCAAAAAAGTACGATCCTTCAAGAATAAGTTCCAGAAGAAAATAAATCCTGGTAATAAAATTGCAATCCCAATTGCGTATAGAATGAGCAGTGCATAGAACGTTTCTTTCGTTGTAAAGCTTGTAAATACAGTTACGTCAGGATAAATAATATACGGTAAATGCGCGACCCCGTAAGCATAGCTTGCAAATGCATATTGAGCGACGACAGCTAAAACGGCAATGCGAGGGTATCCTAGTGTATTGTACTTTTTGTTTGTCCACCAAAGGGACGAGTATCCGATAACGAATAAAACAATAGAAACTGTAAACCACGGGAATTGCTTTATTAATCCTTGCATAACCCAATGTGTTTCTGGATCCATTACAACGAGGGCAATAATTGCCGTAACGAGCGTTGCAGGACCAAGGATGATAGCATTTCTTCTATAAATTCTATACGTATCTTCTGAACTTTGTTCTCTCGAAAAATCAGCAAGAAAGAGAGAGGAGAGAAATAGTTCAGAAGTTAGTCCGAAGAGCATATAACAGTAGATAACTGGGCTAGAAAGAAGTTTTCCATATAGGAGTACTTCCTTTCCTTCAGACATTGTAATATAGGCTCCCTCTGTAACGGGTAAAACGGTAATTAATAGTGCTGGAATTAATAGACCAGTAATACCTGAAATAACCCGAAGAAGGTATTGGTATTTTGGCAAGGAGTAAGCAAATACCATAAATGTACTACGTACTGCAATGAGCACTAAAATTAACATAACTGGTACGAACATTACTGTCGCAAGAGTAAAGGCCGCTTTCGGAAAGAAGCCGAGAAATGCGACAACGACGAAAACGAGAAACGTATTTGTTACTTCCCAAGTTGGTGATAAGTACCGATTCGCAAGTTTAGCAGCGAGCGTCGGATGTTTTGCGTATACCATGCCCCAAAAACCAGCGCCAAAATCAATGGACCCTAGTATACTGTATACGAAAATAAGGGCCCATAAGATGATGATTGCAATACTTTCCTCATACATGAGAATCGCCTCCTTGGTGTTGTAAATCATTCTTTAATGGATGTCTTCTAAAGAATGTCCGTAGAACAATGACTGTTAAAATAGCGAGTCCAATATACAAAATGATGAACAAAACAAATAAAGGACCGACGAAATCAGCGCGTGTAGATGCATCGACGGTACGTTGCATACCATAAATTGTCCATGGTTGACGACCGCTACAACTGAAAATCCATCCGAATTCAATACCGAGCATCATAATTGGTCCGCATGCGGCAGCCCCCCAAAGTAGCCACTTCGGTAGTTCTGTTCCCTTTTTTCGGTACACGAAATACCAATATAAGAGTGCAATTGTTGCAACAGCAAAGGTAAACGCAGCAGTTCCTACCATTAAGTTGAATAGTGTATGTGTATAAAATGGTGGCCATGTTTCTTGTGGGAATTCGTTTAGTCCTTTTACGACAGTGCTAGGGTCTAGTCCTACTAATAAGCTAAGCATGTTTGGAATTTCAAGTGCATAGTTTAGTTCAAGTGTATTAGGATCCACAACTCCGCCAATGGATAGCGGTGCGTGTGATGTCGTTTCAAATAAAGCTTCAGCAGATGCAAGTTTTTCAGGTGAGTGTTTATGTAAGGCAATCGCTGATTCATGTCCTGAAAGCCACATCGTAGCGCCTGTAATAAATGTAACGACAAGCCCTAATAGCAGCCCTTTTTTATGATAAGCAATTTCACGTGTACTTAAATTTTTCTTCAATAATTTAAATCCAGCAATAGAAGCAATGACAGCCGCACCAGTTGCATAAGCCGTAATAACGACATGAAATGCACTTGTGCCAAAACTTGGATTAAAGAAAGCTTTCCACGGATTAACGTTAAAAACAGATCCATCTGGATTCATTGAAAAGCCTGCTGGTGTATTCATCCATGTATTTGCTGATGTAATAAGCACGGCGGATGCCGTGGCACCAAGCATGACGAAAAATAGCGAGATTAATCTCATAAATGGAGGAAGTTTATCGGCTGCATATACGTAAATTGACATGAATAAAGCCTCCAAAAAGAAGGCGAAAATCTCAATTTGGAAGGGAACAGAAATAACTTGCCCAACAATTTTGGCGAAACCAGGCCAAAGAAGTGAGATTTGCACACCAACAATTGTTCCAGTTGGAATTGCTACACCGAGAAGAATAGCAAACGCCTTTGTCCATCTTTTCGCCATAATGGCATAGTCGGAGTCTTTCTTCCAGTGATAGAGTATTTCGCTTATAAAAATCATCAATGAAAGTCCGACGCCAAGTGTTGCAAAAATAATGTGGAATGCTAATGAAGAACCAAAAAATGCTCTTGCTAATGTTACCGTATCCATATGTAAACTCCTCTTCTTTTTTGCCATTATTTTCTGATTGAATTGGAAGATTTATTCAAAAAAACTACCAAAAATATATATGTATTTAAAAAGTGAATATGATAATATAATGTTGTAATATTTTGAATAGAAAGAAATAAATAGTTTCTCATGTTTTGTTTGTTTTTTTTACAGGAATCTTTTATAATCTTTTATGCGAACATAAGTTCTGTTTTTCAAAAAGAAGAAGTTTATGTGAAATGGAGAGGGTGTTTTATGTATCCTGAAGTCATTAAAAAGATGGCATTTTCAAAAGAGCATAGAGATTTATTATTGAAGCTATATAATAAAGAGATTACACGTCGTGAATATGATCGGCTTGTACAATCGCTATATAAACCTTCTAAAGAGGTTTACGAGGGATAGAAATGGGGGAGACAATCTAGTGGATTGTCTTTTTTAAATTTATGTATGTTCTGATAAAATTAAGGTTAGCCTTACTAGGGAGGTGAAAAGATTGCGGAAACGTTTATATATAGGGATTGGAGTTATCTTCTTAATCGCTTTAGGTGGAATTGTATTTTGGTCAGCTTTACAAGGAAACCGTACAGAAAATTTTATTTTAAGACATATGGTGAATGACAATGGAACGCTTGCCACGTACCGTTTAGTAGATACTAAGGCAGGTACGGGTGAAGCAAAGGGACGTGAAGCTTTATCAGAATCAGCGGGATTATGGTTACAATATACACTTGATAAAGATGATCAGGCGTTATTTGATGAGCAAGTAAAGGTTATTCAAGATAATTTCGTATATAAGAATCATATCGTTTTATGGAAACTCTCTGAAAAGGGAGAGAGGCAGTCAGCTACAAATGCACTTATAGATGATCTTCGTATTATAGAACAATTATATCGTGCTTATGAAATGTATAAGGAAGAGCGTTATAAAAACCTTGCCGATCAATTAAGTGATGCTGTACTTCGTTATAATAAAAAAGATAATTATTATGTTGATTATTATGATGCAGATGCAGGGAAACAAAATAATTTTGTAACAACATCATACATAAATCCACGTGCATTCTCCTATATGAAGAAGTACGACAAAGTTTCTGCTCAGCAATATCAGGAAGTCGTTCAATTTTTAGCGGATTATCCAAGGCATGGCTGGGCATTCCCGAAAGAGTATAAAGAAGATGGTACATTTACGTACGATAAAGAAGTGAATCTTATTGACCAATCATACGTTGCATATCATCGAAGTTTAGGTGGTCTTTCATCAGCTGCTTATTTGGAATTTATAAAGAAGAAATTCCAGGAGGATGGAAAGCTATACGGTCGTTACAATTTAGAAACGGGAAAACAAACTGTGAATTATGAATCGCCAGCCGCATATGGATTAACGATTTTGTACGTACTACAAACAGGTGATAAAAAGTTTGCGAAAGAATTGTATGATCATATGGCCACATTCCGAAATGATAACGTATTTAGTAGATATTACGGTGGATATGTAACAGGTGAAAATAATAATACGCATATTTTTGATAATGTACTACCACTTTTAGCTGAAATGGAATTAAAAAAGAGTGAACAATAAAAGTTGCCACCATATGAGGGTGGCAACTTTTATTTGTTGATATAATTTTACGTCCTAATGTTGGAGAAGTAATCAATCACGAATTCACGGAATTGCTGAGCTGTTTTTGATAAGTAGCGTTTTTTTGACCAACTTAATCCGATGGTTCGCTGACAATTGGGTTCAATAATACGCAACTTGCTTGATGCTAAAGTAGAGTTTTTTAATAAAGTTAAACTTGGAACAAAAGCGATGCCGAGACCTTGCTTAATGAGGTCGCTAATCACGGTCGGTTCATCTACTTCAAAAGCAATATGCGGAGTGAAACCAGCTTCTTTGCAAAATTCATCCGTTAAGTGTCGAAATCCATAGCCAGTGTTCATACTAATAAACGATTCGTTTTTTACTTCATGCAGGTGGATATTTTCTCGACCTGATAAACGATGGCCTGAAGGGACGACTAAGAAAATTTCTTCTGTAATAAGTGGTTCCCAAACAATTTCTTCCCCTTCAATTGGCACAGAGGAGATACAAAAGTCAATTTCTATATTATCTAGTTGTCGTTTCATAGAAGGAGTGGATGCAAGAAATTGTTGGAACCGAACGTTAGGATGTTCTAGTAAAAAAGAGCCAAGTAGTTCTGGTAATATTCTTGGAATAGAAACGGCCAGTGTAATAGAGCTTTGTTGTAATTCGGCTAAATCTTTAATTTCTCGTTGCCCTTCGCTTAATTCATGAAAAATACGTTCTACTCGTTTTAAAAATACTTTTCCGAAAGAATTTAAAGTAATCTGTCGGCCTTGGCGATCAAATAAAGGGACTCCTAAATCCTTTTCGAGTCTAGCGATTGTTTTGCTGAGTGAAGGTTGCGCGATATGCAATTCTTCAGCTGCCTTTGTCATGTGTTCTAGTCGTGCAACTGTCTGAAAGTATTTTAACTGGAGCAGTTCCATTTCGAGTCTCCTTTCTATAGACCAAAAGGAATGAATTAATAATTAAAGATGTATTATACAGTATCTAAAGTGACGTGTATAGTAAATCTGTTAAACCATTCGAAGGGTGTTAAATTAGAAGAGGAGTATGTTTCATGAAGGGAATTAAACTTATATTTAAAGATTGGAAAGCGATGTGGCACCATAAACATGGACGTATCGCTTTAATTTTTTTATTAATCGTTCCGTTAATTTATTCAGGATTCTTTTTAGCTGGATATTGGGATCCGTACGGAAAATTAGATAAATTACCTGTTGCGATTGTGAATTTAGATAAGGGCGCTGCGATGGATGAAAAAACAATTCATGCAGGAGACGATTTTGTTAAAAATTTAAAAGAGAATAAGGAATTGGCTTTTCATTTCGTATCAGAAAAAAATGCGGATGAAGGGTTAAAAGAAGATAAATATTATATGGTTGTTACGATTCCGGAAGATTTCTCTAAAAAGGTAAGTACACTTATGAATGAGAAACCAGAGCCAGCAAAGTTGCAGTACAAAGTAAATCCAGGTAAAAACTTTGTAGCGGCTCAAATTGGAACGACAGCTGTTGAAAATATGAAAACAAAAATCTCAAACAGTATTACGAAATCATATACAGAAGGTGTTTTTTCAAAGTTTCAAGATTTGGCACAAGGGTTGAGTGATGCAAGTAATGGTGCTGAGAAGTTACATGAAGGAACGACCGATGCAAAAAATGGAGCGAATCAGCTTGCGAATGGTATTGATCGTTTAAGTTACGGGACATCGAAATTGAAAGAAGGAAGTGACAAGCTTGCGTCTAGCCAATCTGCCTTAACGGGGGGAGCAAATGAGCTGAGTCAAGGAGCGACATCACTTCATAGTGGTATGGAGTTATTAGCACAAGGTGAAAAAACGTTACAATCAGGAATTAGTGAATTAAGTGCTGGTACAAATGAATGGGTGAATGGAAATGAAAAACTTGCTGAAGGGCAAGCGAAAGCGGACAATGCGGCAAATAGTGTGAAACAACAATTAGAAGAGTACGTGAAAAATCATCCAGAAGTGCAGCAAGATCCCGCTTTTCAAAAAATTGTTGCTACGTCTAATGGACTAGCTAAAGCAACAAGTACTTTAAATAATAGCCAACAACAATTGACACAAGGTGCGAAGAAGCTAACTGATGGTCAACATAAGATTGAAGAAGGCATGAATACATTCGGATTTAAGTTAAATGAAGCTACTGCTGGAACGAAAAAGATAGCAGATGGTGCATCGAATTTGGCTGATGGATTTATGAAGTGGGGAAATGGATTTACATCCCTGCAAGAAGGTGTAAATCAGCTTGCGAGTGGTGGAACGGAGCTGAATAACGGTGCTAGTAAATTAACAAATGGACTTGTTAAACTTGATGATGGTGCGAAAGAACTTTCTACGAAATTAGGAGAGGGCGCAGAGAAGATAGCGGATGTTCGTAATGATGATGCACGCAATACGATGTTCTCAGAGCCAGTTCAGTTAGTGAAGTCAACAGTTTCTGACGTTCCTAACTACGGTTCAGGCATTGCACCATATTTCTTATCACTTGCATTTTATGTTGGCGGAATTATGGCATCGAATATTTTACCTCTTGGCCGCAGACAAAACATGAAGGTAAGCGGAACGGTACATTTTATTAATAAACTAGGATTGGTATATTTAATTGGACTCATTCAAGCGCTACTCGTAGATGTAGTTGTGCTAGGAGTTATGAAATTAGAAGTTGCAAGTGTGCCACTTTTTGTTTTATCAAGTATTGTTATTTCCTTTACGTTCATGACATTTATTCTTATGTTAGTAACAGTATTTGGTCTTGTTGGAAAGTTCTTAGCGGTAACGCTTCTTGTCCTGCAATTAGCGACGAGCGGAGGTACTTTCCCAGGAGAATTAAACATAGCTGTTCTTAGCAAAATTGGACAGTTTCTCCCAATGTCTCATTCTCTTAGAGGATTACAAGATGTTATTTCTTTAGGAGATTGGTCGCAATTACAAATGCAAATTTTAATATTGTTATGTTATCTCGTTGTTGCCGGTGGAATTGCTTGGATCACGAGTCATATACAGCATAGAGAAACGAATGTAGAACAAGTTTCTTAAAATGAAATAAGCTATCCGATTTTTTCGGATAGCTTATTTTTTATTTGCGTTCCATTACTGCAAAGTAATTATTTTCATTATCAGCAAAGTTGAATGCTCTACCAGTAGGTAAATCTACAACCTGTCCAACTGTGACATTTTTCTCAGAAAGATCTTTATATAGACGGTCTAAGTCATTTGAGAAGAACATAAGTGAAGGTGTATTTAGGTTTAGTTCAGGTTGCATCTTCGCGATTAACGCTTTATCGTGAAGGACGATGCTTGTTCCTGCTTCTTTCGCCGGTGCAATTTCAATCCAGCGGAATCCGTTTCCGTTATTTTCTTCCGCAATGATTTGGAACCCTACTTTTTCTGTCCAAAATTGTACTGTTTCGTCTTGGTTATTTACATATAGCATAATTTGTCCAACTTGATTAATCATAGGTGTCTCTCGCTTTCTTTTTATATGCGTATTATTATATCAAATATATGGCTTGAATAGTTTTTTATGATTTTTTCGTAATACAACCTTCGTCCATTTCATCTTTGTTGTAGGAGAAGGACCTGTAATCCAAGTATGAAATGGTATTGTGCTACAAATGACCATTGTTGAAATAGAGATAATAGCCGTTAACACAAATAGTAATAGGCTATATAATATAGTATTTTCTTGCAGCGTGAATAAGGAAAGAAGTTTTGTGCATAGTTGCAAGAAGAATAAATGAGCTAAATAAGCACCATACGTGTAATTTCCAATGAAACGTAACGTTTTATATAAGAAACCACGACGCTGTACTATCATAATAGATAACACATACAGTATGATAATTTCGCATACGATATATAAAAACATAGATGGTTTTAAATAGGTAGAAACAGTTAAATGAATAGAGTTTGCTCCGTAAAAACTAAACAACTCATAATTGATGAATAAAAATAAGATGAAAAATAATATTGTTATAAGCGGGATATGCTTCATGACGAATAGACGCCACGTTTTTAGTGCTACAGCGGCAATGCCGCCCATAACGAAATAGAATGAGTAGAATAGAAATGATCGATCTGTATAATTTAAAATTGTTGAACTTGTTAATTTTTCTCCATTAAAAATATAGTGAGAAGAGAACCACATTAATAGAAAATATAGGTAAGCAAAAAAGGTCATATATTTATATATGTCTTTTTTATTTTCTGTTCGTTTTTGAAACCAATAAAAAAGTGTGCATAGTAAAGGGAACAATAAGTGAATTTGGAACATCATAATAACGTACCAAAGATGGGGAGCGGCTGTTCCGAGTAATAAACTTTTTATTCCACTTTGTAACGTAATAAGATCATTTGTTGTTAATAAGTAAAGAATAGACCAAAAGAAATAAGGAATGAGTAAGTGTATCGCTTTTTCGGAAATATATTCTTTATATACTAATTGCTTTGTATAGTGACGAATTAAGTGAAATCCAACGATAAATATGAATGCTGGTGCTGAGAATTTTGCAAGATTAAATAGCATGCCCATAATGAGGGATTGCTCAAGTAAGACATTTCCTTGATTCATTGTATATAATAAAGAACTTTGCAAAACGACAGCGAGAAATGCAATGCTTTGCAAAACTTTAAATTCTGGTGCGCTTTGAGTCATTAGATCCATCTCCTTTTCCATACATGATTATAGTACGGAGAATGGATAAGAGGTGTGGAATATTTGTGAAGGTTTTAACAAATTTGTGGCGGAATGGATTAACAACAAAGAAAGAGGATGCTCAAAACGAGCATCCTCTTTCTATTTATTAAGCAAATTTGTTTTTGATCCAGTTCTTACCTTCTACAAGGCGAGCTGTCATTACGGCACAAGCGTTATCTGCTGTTACGTTTAACATCGTTGCAGGAGGATCAATGATTGTACTGATTGCTGCGATAATTGGCAGTGCTTCTGGCGGGAAACCGTATAGAGATACGATTAACATTTCACCGATCATACCGCCGCCTGGAATAGCGCCCATTACTGTTCCTACTAATAGAGAAACAACAAGTGCGATTGCTAATGTTTTCGGTCCTTCGAATTCCATGTTGAAAATACCGAATAAGAAAGCAATTTTTAATACGCCACCTAAAACAGAGCCGTCTTTATGAAGAGTAGAACCAAGAAGGACAACTGTTTCACGAACGTCTGAAGAAATACCCATTTTCTTCGTTGCTTCTAAGTTTGCTGGAATACTTGCGGCACTACTACAAGTTGCAAGTGATGTAACTGTAGGAGAGACCATGTTCTTCCAAAATACTTGTACACCTTGTTTGCGACCTGCAAGGTATGCATAGAACGTGAAGAATACAAAGAAATAAATTAGAGAAGCAGGATAGTATACCATTGCTGCTCGGAAGTAAGTTCCAAGAAGTTGTGGTCCGAATTCGCCAACTAATGCTGCGAAGTAAGCAGCAAGTCCGATTGGGGCGTAGTACATAATGAAAGATACAACCTTCATTGAAATCTCTGCACCAGCTTGTAGGAATGTAGCGAATGGCTTTCCTTTTTCGCCAACTGCTGAAGTTGCAATCCCCATTAAGATAGAGAAGAAAATAAGAGCTAACATATTTTCACGAGATAGTAACTTCGAGAAGTCAGATACTGTTAAAATACCGACGATTTGATCTGCAACACTAACAGCTTTGCCGGCTTTGTCAGGTTGTGTTAGTTCTAGTACAACACCTTGTGCTGGCGGGAATACTTTCACGACAATAATCATAAAAATAGCAGCTAAAATACTTGTAAATAAGAAAGTTCCAGCCATACTAGACATAATTTTACCGAAACGTTTTAATCCATCCATATTAGCAATAGACGATGCGATGCTAAAGAACACTAGAGGTACAACAATCGTAAACATTAAGTTTAAGAAAATGTCACCAAGCGGCTTTAAAGCAACTGCATCGGCACCCATGAAATAACCAATGAAACCACCAATTAGGATAGAAGATAATAAAATAAGTGGAAAGCGATATGCCTTCATAAATATATCCTCCTAGCAATTAAAAAAATCATACTGAATTATTATAGCGAGTTAGCGTCCTCTTTACTAGGAGAATACGGATAAATGGAATAGCGTGAAAACGAAGAAATTTTTGTTTTTAAGCTCGGCATACAGCAGGAAATCTAGACATATATATTTGTAACCTAGTGGTGGCAAGGGATGCACCATAACTTAGGTAGAGAAAAAGGGGAGGGAAGCGGGATGAATATTTTACTTTGCTGTGCAGCGGGAATGTCTTCCAGTTTGATTGTTACAAAAATGGAGAAAGCAGCAGAGGCAAGAGGGATAGAAGTAAAAATCTGGGCAGTATCAGGTTCTGAAGTGAATAGTCATATTGATAAAGCGGATGTTCTTTTACTTGGACCACAAGTACGTTATTTATTACCGAAAATGAAAGAATTATGTAAGGAGAAAGGGATACCTGTTGATGTCATTCAATCCGTCCATTACGGACTTTGTAATGGAGAAGCTATCTTGCAAGCAGCTTTGTCAATGAAATCATGAGGAGAGTGGGATAGATGATACGGTTTTTAGAGAAGTACGTGATGCCGGTAGCAGGGAAGGTTGCAGAGCAGAGGCATTTACAAGCGATTCGAGATGGAATTATTTTAACGATGCCGTTCTTAATTATTGGATCATTTTTCCTTATTATTAGTGCGCTACCGATACCGGGATATAACGAGTTTATGGCAGGTTTGTTTGGGCAGAATTGGCAGAGAGCTTTAGGGTATCCAGTTAGTGCAACTTTTAATATAATGGCTTTAATAGCTGTTTTTGGAATCGCTTACAGGCTTGGAGAGTATTATAAAGTGGATGCTTTAGCATCCGGGGCATTGTCGCTTGTGACGTTTTTACTTGTGACTCCATTTCAAGTTGCATATATTATACCAAGTACAAAAGAGAGTGTACTTGTAGAAGGCGCTATCCCAGCTGCATTAATGGGAAGCCAAGGGTTATTTGTAGCAATGATTATTGCACTTATATCTACTGAACTTTATCGGTTTATTGTACAAAAAAAGATAATTATAAAGATGCCAGAGACAGTTCCACCAGCTGTCACGCGTTCATTTGCAGCACTTGTTCCAGGATTTATTGTTGTCACAGTTATTTGGATTTTGCGCTTAATTATAGAAAATACTTCTTTTGGCAGTATCCATAATATTGTAGGACAAATTTTACAGGAACCGCTTAGTGTACTTGGTGCTAGTCTTTGGGGCGCAATAATAGCAGTTATTCTCGTTCATGTTCTTTGGTCGTGTGGAATTCATGGTGCTACTATTGTTGGTGGTGTAATGAGCCCCGTTTGGTTGTCGTTAATGGATCAAAACCGAGTTGCTTTTCAAGCTGGGCAAGATGTACCAAATACGATTACGGCACAGTTTTTTGACTTATGGATTTATATGGGCGGTTCTGGTGCAACGCTTGCTCTAGTTGTCGGAATGTTACTATTTGCACGAAGTCAACAATTAAAAAGTTTAGGGAGATTGTCAATTGCACCTGGTATATTTAATATTAATGAGATGGTAACTTTTGGTATGCCGATTGTGATGAACCCACTTTTACTAATTCCATTTATATTAGTTCCAGTCGTGCTAACGATTGTTTCTTACTTTGCAATGGAATGGGGATGGGTCGCACGTCCGAGTGGGGCCGCTGTACCTTGGACGACACCTATTCTTTTTAGTGGATATTTAGGATCGGGCGGGAAAATTTCAGGTGTTATTTTGCAACTTGTTAACTTTGCGTTAGCATTCTTCATTTATTTACCGTTCTTAAAAATATGGGATAAACAAAAACTGGCAGAAGAAAAGGGGGAGTAAAGAACTACAATGGATACGATAGAGACGAAAGCTTTTCATTTAATCTTGCATGGGGGAAACGCGAGAAGTTGTTCAATGGAAGCAATTGATTGTGCGAAGCGTGGGGAGTTTACAGAAGCTGAAGCTAAATTACAAGAAGCACTAGAGGAATTAAAGGAGGCGCACCGCGTACAAACGGAGCTTATCCAGAAAGAGGCTGGTGGCGAAAAGACCGAAGTTACTCTTTTAATGGTACACGCGCAAGACCATTTAATGAATGCAATTACGGTGAAAGAATTAGCGAGTGAGTTTGTAGAGTTATATAGGAAGATGTCGGTGGATGAATGAACCTTGCTTATGCAAGGTTTTTTTATTTCACTAAATAGTGGGTTAAAATAATGAATTATTTTTCATTGAAAAAGTTTTTTAGTGTTTTTTCATATTGAATACAACTAGACAACTAAACACTAATCTATTTTCATACAGTTATGTGTTAAAAGCGTGTTGTTTTATAACACACTGTGTGTTTTTTGGACGACACACTAATTGGAAGCGTTAACACACAAAGAAAATGCTCGAAAAAGCACTGATTTTAGTGGTTTTAAAAAGTTGGCACGCTAATTGCATTAATAAATAGCGTAAAGAAAAATAAATAAACATAAATTTTTTATACTACACAAGGGGGATTTTCAAATGAATATTTTATTATGTTGTTCAGCAGGGATGTCTACAAGTTTACTAGTTACAAAAATGGAAGCGGCTGCAAAAGCTCGCGGTCTAGAAGGCAAGATTTGGGCTGTATCTGGGGATGCAGTAAAAACGAATATCGATCAAGCAGATGTGTTATTACTAGGACCACAAGTTCGTTACATGCTCTCTTCAATGAAAACGCTTGCTGATGAGAAAAACGTTGGAATCGACGTTATCAATCCAATGCACTACGGCATGATGAATGGAGAAGCAGTTTTAGATCACGCATTAACACTTAAAAAATAATTAGGGGGGAAGCGAAATGCAAAAGTTTATTGCATTTATGGAGAAATATTTAGTTCCAGTCGCAGGTAGAATTGGATCGCAGCGCCACTTAGTTGCAATCCGTGACGGATTTATCGCAGTTATGCCTCTTATTTTAGTTGGATCATTTGCAGTACTTATAAATAACTTACCAATTGATGCTTTCCAAAACTTTATGAAGGGCACATTTGG
Organism: Bacillus sp. ISO11; assembly: GCF_003458115.1. Lineage (NCBI taxonomy): Bacteria > Bacillati > Bacillota > Bacilli > Caryophanales > Bacillaceae > Bacillus > Bacillus sp. ISO11. The sequence goes on from NZ_QXCO01000019.1 coordinate 74,082, forward strand.
TGACGCTTGGAAAGATGTCGGTGGCGGTATGTGGACTGGTTCCTTTGCTATACTCGCCCTCATAGTCGCAGTTGGGATAAGTTACAATTTAGCGAAATCTTACGGCGTCGATGCGTTGTCAGCAGCAATCATTACATTCGGTGCATTAATTATTATTTCTCCGACAACGCCAAAAGAAGGCGGTATTGATTTAGCGTGGACAGGGGCACAAGGTCTATTCGTTTCCATTATAGTGGCTCTTCTTGTAACAGAAGTGTTTAGATTCTTTGTTCAAAGGGATATTACAATTAAAATGCCAGATGGTGTTCCACCGGCAGTAATGAAATCATTCGCAGCGTTAGTTCCAGCATTCGTTATTTTGATTGTAACAGCAGGTATTCAATTAGCTGTGAAACTTGCGGGAACAAGCATTCATAAAATGGTATTTGAAACAATTCAATTACCATTACAAGGTTTAGCGGGTACATTACCAAGTGCAATTATTATTGCTCTACTTATTCACGTATTATGGTTCTTCGGATTACATGGTCCAAATATTATTGGGGGGATTATTGACCCAATCTATTTACCAGCATTAGAGAAAAATATGAAATTATTTAATGATGGTATGTCTGCATATGACGTACCGCATATCTTCACAAAACCATTCTTTGATGTATACGTATATATCGGGGGATCGGGTGCAACGTTAGCGTTCTTAGTGGCAGTAATGCTTGTAGCGAAAAGTGCGCAGCTTCGCGGTGTAGGCCGTGTATCTATCGGTCCTGGTTTCTTTAATATTAACGAACCAGTTATTTTCGGTACGCCAATTGTATTAAACCCAACGTTAATTATCCCGTTCGTACTTACACCAGTTGTATTAGTTATTACTTCTTATACAGCAATCACTTTAGGATGGGTACCAAAAACAGTTGCGTTAGTTCCATGGACAATGCCACCAATCTTTAGTGGTTATCTTGTATCGGGCGGAAGCATCGCTGGTGCAGCACTACAAGTGGTGAACTTTGCTATTGCGGTAGTAATTTACTATCCATTCGTATTAATGTGTGACCGTACTTATGTACAGGCTGCAAAAGCTGAAACAAAAGGAAGCGACAATTCAGTATCACTTTAAAAAATATTATTCTGGCGAGTTCCTATAGCTCGTCAGAATAATTACCTTTATATCATGTTCAAAAAGATGAAAAACATCTATATGAACACTAAACTATCATTAATAAATTCATACTTTAATAGACATGTTCAAACTGAATGGGTATTTAAATCGGTTGAACCTTATAGAGAGGGCGGTAATTATGATGACTACAGCAGAACAAATTCCATTCCAATTGATTTTAAATAGTGGTAACGCACGAAGCTTTGCGATGGAGGCACTTCAATTTGCCAAACAGGGGAAAATGGCAGAAGCAGATGAAGCGATGGTAAAGGCGAAAGAAGCGATTAATGAAGCGCATCATTTTCAAACAGAGCTCATACAATCAGAAGCAAGAGGAGAAAAAACAGAGGTTAGTGTTCTTTTAATTCACGCACAAGATCATTTAATGAATGCGATTACAGTGAAAGAATTAGCAGCAGAGTTTATCGATCTTTATAAAAAGCTTGAAGCGAAAGGGGAATAAAGCATGACTGGAATTAAAATTGCTACAATCGGCGGTGGATCTAGTTATACACCAGAGTTAATTGAAGGATTTATTAAGCGTTATGACGAGCTTCCTGTTCGTGAAATTTGGTTAGTAGATATTGAGGCAGGAAAAGAAAAGTTGGAAATAGTTGGTAACTTAGCGAAACGTATGGTGAAAAAATCAGGTTTACCAATCGAGGTACATTTAACACTTGATCGCCGTGAGGCATTAAAAGATGCAGACTTCGTAACAACACAACTTCGCGTTGGTTTATTAGAAGCACGTGCAAAAGATGAAGCAATCCCATTAAAATATGATGTAATCGGTCAGGAAACAAATGGTCCTGGTGGTCTATTTAAAGCGTTGAGAACGATTCCTGTTATTTTAGATATTTGTAAAGATATGGAGGAGCTCTGTCCAAATGCATGGTTAATTAACTTTGCAAATCCAGCTGGTATGGTAACAGAAGCTGTCCTTCGTTATACAAATATTCAAAGAGTAGTTGGTCTATGTAACGTTCCAATCGGAATCCGCATGGGTCTTGCAAGATTACTTGAAGTAGATGCGAGTCGTGTCCACGTTGATTTCGCAGGTTTAAATCATATGGTATACGGACTAGATGTATACTTAGATGGCGTAAGTGTAATGGATCGTGTGTTAGAGCTTGTGACAGATCCAGAAAAGCAAATTACGATGGAAAATATCGCAGCGCTTAACTGGGAACCAGACTTTATTCGCGGACTTCGTGCAATTCCATGTCCATACCATCGTTACTACTACAAAACACGTGAAATGTTAGAAGAAGAGAAAGAGGCTTCTGTTGAAAAAGGTACACGTGCAGAAGTAGTAAAACAATTAGAAAATGATTTATTTGAGTTATATAAAGACCCGAACTTAGATATTAAACCACCACAATTAGAAAAACGTGGCGGAGCTTATTATAGTGATGCAGCATGTAGCTTAATTACGTCTATTTACAATAATAAAGGTGATATCCAGCCTGTTAATACACGAAACAACGGAACAATTGCAAGCTTACCACATGATTCAGCTGTTGAGGTGAACTGTATTATTACGAAAGAAGGCCCAAAACCAATTGCAGTTGGAGATCTTCCAGTACCAGTTCGCGGTTTAGTACAACAAATTAAATCATTCGAGCGCACAACAATTGAAGCTGCTGTTACAGGGGATTATCATAAGGCGCTGCTTGCTATGACAATCAATCCACTTGTACCATCAGATAAAGTTGCAAAACAAATTTTAGATGAAATGTTGGAAGCACATAAAGAGTATCTTCCACAGTTCTTTAAAAAGGTAGAGAAGTAAAAGCGGCGCTATTTAGCCCGCTTTTTTTATTCTATTAGGAGGTATTATGATGATTAAGTTAATTGTAAATGCAGATGATTTCGGTCTTACAGAAGGTACAAATTACGGCATTATTGATGGTCATATAAATGGACTTGTAAATTCAACGACGATGATGATGAATATGCCAGGAACAGAGCATGCGGTACGCTTAGCGAAAGAGTATAACCTACTCGGAGTAGGCGTACATCTCGTATTAACAGCAGGGGAACCACTTCTTGGAGACGTACCATCACTTGTAGGTAGCGACGGATCGTTTCATAAACAAAGTGTTGTAAGGGAAGGGAATATAAATCCAGAAGAAGTTGAGAGAGAGTGGACTGCTCAAATTGAGAAATTCCTATCTTACGGATTAACACCAACTCATTTAGATAGTCATCATCATGTACACGGATTACCGATCTTACACGATGTTCTTGAGAGATTAGCAGCTAAATATAATGTTCCAATTCGTCGTTGTGGGGAAGATAGAGCGATGCATCCATTTTCTGATGTATTTTACAGTGACTTTTATGCGGATGGTGTGACGGAAGATTACTTTGTGAAGTTAAAAGAAAGAGTACAAGGTGAACAAACGGTAGAAATTATGGTTCATCCAGCTTATATTGATCCAGAGCTTGTGAAGCGTTCTTCTTACGTAATGGATCGTGTGAAGGAATTGCGTATTTTAACAGAGAGTGAGTTGCCTGAAGGGATAGAACTTGTGAAGTTTTAATAGAAAAACGACGGCTACATCATGCCGTCGTTTTTTATTTACAAAATGGATAGAATATATCCGCCAAAAGCTCCAAGTATAACGATAACCCAAGGCGGTGCTTTCCAAAAAGCTAGTAAGCAAAAAAGAAGCGAAGCGAAAACGAAATCTGAAGCATTTATAATTGTACTCGTCCAAATGGGATCGTAAAAAGCGGCAATTAAAATACCAACAACTGCGGCGTTAACACCAAGTAGTGCGCCTTGTATGAATGATATTTTTCTCACACTGTTCCAAAATGGTAAAACACCAATAACGAGTAAGAAAGCAGGGAGGAAAATCGCAATTGTTGCGATTGTTGCCCCAAGCGTCCCGTTTAACACTGCTCCTATATAAGAGGCGAATGTAAATAGTGGTCCTGGTACTGCTTGTGTTAATCCGTATCCAGCTAGGAACTGTTCTTTCGTCATCATTCCGTTTTGTACGAACTCACCTTCAAGAAGGGGCAGCACGACGTGTCCTCCTCCAAATACAAGTGCGCCAGAGCGATAGAAACTGTCAAATAAAGCGATGTAATAAGAGAACGGTCTTAATATTGGTAGCAGTAGTAATAGTCCAAAGAATAAGACGAGACAAGAAACTGCTATCTTTTTTGAAATAGGTACTTTTATATTTTGAGATTGGCTAATTGGTTGGTTGCGATATAAAAACCAACCGATAAAGCCACATATTATAATAAGGATGACTTGTGTCCAACTACTTGGCCATAATAAGGCGATTGCGGCAGTTACAATCGCAATTGTTGCACGGTTTCGATCTGGAGTTAACTTTCGCGCCATTCCCCATATGGCATGAGCGACAATAGCGACTGCTACAAGTTTTAGTCCATGAATCCAGCCAGCACTTCCAAGATCGAACTGATTAAGGAATGAGGCGAAGAAAATCAAAACAAGCACAGACGGTAAAGTGAATCCAATCCATGAAATAATAGCTCCTAATAGCCCGCCCCGTAATAATCCAACCCCCATACCGACTTGACTGCTGGCAGGACCGGGAAGGAATTGACATAGTGCTACTAAATCTCCATAGCTTCGTTCATCCATCCATTTTCTTTTTTGCACGTATTCGTGGTGGAAATAGCCGAGATGAGCGACAGGACCGCCGAATGAAGTAAGTCCTAATTTAAATGAGACGAGAAAAATCTCTAATAATGTATGAAAAGTGTATTTGTTAGTTTTCAATGGAACCTCCTATAATGTTTTTCTATGTGCATTATACAAGAGACTTTCAATCTACAGGAACAATTACAATGTAAAGATTTTGTGAATCTTTTCTTTGTAATTAAAATTGAAAAAGTCATAAATGATTATGTCTAAACCATAAAGTAGTAGAAGTAGTGATGGGAAATTTATATAAGGAGAATGCCTTATGACAACACATTTCTTTGCCAGGTTAACAGGTAAGAGGGAAGTGCCTCCTGTAAATACAGAAGCTTTTGGGGTAGCAGAGTTTATTTTTAATGATGATTTAACGAAATTGCATTACAGAGTAATACTAAAAAATATAGAAAAGGTTACATCGTGTCAAATTCATTTAGGGAAGTCTACTCAAATTGGTCCTGTTGTTTTATATTTGTATGGTCCACTGGAGCAAGGGATTAGCTTGAACGAGGGAAGTATTACTGGTGTAGTGAATGTAGAGGATTTTGAGGGACCTTTACAAGGGAAATCATTTGTACATTTACTTCAAGAAATTATTCAAGCAAATGTATATGTTAATGTCCATACGAAATCACAAAAAAGAGGAGAAATAAGAGGGCGAGTTAGAAAAGTAAAGAAATAGAGGAAAAGGCTGTCCATATGTTGGAACAGCCTTTTCTCATTATATAAGGTGCTAGTTTTAGCGATTATTGTCGGTAAATCGATATATTTTGAAAATCGCTGATATAATCTGGGTTGCGCCGATATATTTTGAAAATCGCTGATATAATCTGAGTTGCGCCGATATATTTCAATAATCGCTGATATAACTCACGTTACGGTCGATATTTTAAAAAATTGCCTCAATTAATTTTTAACAGGCTGATTTTTAATAAAGAAGTCCATAACATAAAATACTTCGTCATCAGGTATTTGTATTTCAAATGTGTTTTCAATTGGTTGCAACGCTTTTTTTACTTTCATATACATCCAGTACTCATCTTGTCTTCTTTTCTCTTTATCAGGGTGAGGAAGAAGGCTTTCTCCTTTTTGAAGACGGTCAACCATACAGCTCATATGCAGAATAACACCCATTAAGCTATCAGGAGTTAGCTGTAAGGAAATTAATTCCTGAATTGTATTTAATGCGTAACGAATTGTTTTGATTAGTAATGCTCCATCGTTACGCTGCATTTGTTGTTCAAGAATATCCGCCATTTTTGCATATGTTTCTTCATACGTAATTAATTCTTGAATGGGCTGAATCGCTGTGTAGTTTACGATGTCTTGGAAATGATATGTTAAGCATGGTACTTGCACATCGAAATTCGTGACGATACAAATGATGTTACGCTCTTTTTTTATGTTCTCAATCATTTTCGTTAAATCTTTTTCATGGACGATACTAATCGGAATAATTTCAATTAAGTCTTTATCAAATCGTAAATAGTTCTCTAACATTTTTTGAATAGCTAAAGCACTTCCTTCACCAGTTAAGCAAGCTGTTAAAATAACAGATTTCATTGGAGAGAGAGGTTTTTTCTTTTCTTCTTGTACGTTTAAGTAAAATGGTGTTAAATTTTTTACTGTTTCATACAGCGCATCTAATGAATAACCGAGCTGAGCTTTTCGAGCTGCTTCTAGTGCGTGTGGTGTGCTCGTCATCGAGAGAACACGTACAGGGATTTTGAACTCCGTTTCTAATATGTCACCGATATAAGCAAGTGACCCCATATCGACAAGTAAGAGAAGCCCATTTACATTTTGTAGTGTTTTCATATACACTTTCACACGTTCCAAGAAATCTTTCGGTGATTCGTGTAACGGCATATCAATACCGGTTACTTCCTCAATGCCGAGAAGTTCGTTTGCGACGTTTGCCATTTCAGTTGCGATGCCATTACCGTGTGCTAATATTAATACTTTTACTTCTGTTTGTGAGGCAGGAATTGGATCAACAACGAAGAACATTGTTAAAAAGCCAGCTTCATCAATAGGCATTGTTATTTGTAATTCTTCCTCCAGTAGTTGAATGCATTGCATAGCTACGGAAAAAGCTTCTTTATATTTCGTACGAATTTGATTTAATTGTGGGTGATGTATTTGTTTTCCGCTTTGTAAACGTTGTAGAGTTGTCTGTACATGTAAACTTAAAGCGAGAAATACTTTTTCATCAAACGTCTTAGATAAATGTTTTTCAGCAAGTTCCGCTATTTTTTCACATACGGAAACGATATTACGATCCACAATTTTAAAAACATTTTCATGGCTTGTTTTTTTTGATATTTGGTTAAAATATTGTACGAAAAAGCTTTGAACATCATTTTCTATTAGTAATTCTAATTCTTCCTCTTCAATACCACGTGCTTGAAGTTCTTCGTATTTATAATCAATATAATCGTAAATAGAAGAGCGTTTTTCATCTTCTGTTTTATGATTACTCCAACCTTCCTCACCTGTAAATACAAATGTTTCATTTGGTATTTGGTATAAGTGACGGCTCTTCCTTTCAATGAACAATCCTTCTTTCATATACCAAGGTAAATCTGTACTTGAAACATAGACAGAATCACGTTTCTTTGTGACCAAATCAGAATAGGCTTTCGCACAGGCAATTTGAACATCTGTTTTTAATTGACCAATGTTATTGGGACAATTGTAAAAGACGAAAGCACGCATTGCATTTGGGCTAACGTGAATGTCTTTTCGCAGACGAATTGCTTCATTTGTGAAAAATAGCTGTAGTAAAGCAAAGCGCTCTTTATGTGTACGCTCACGAAGTGGTGGCAGCGTAACAGTCATTGGTATACGTCTTGTAAATGTTTTTAATAAAAATGAATTTGGTTCTTCTGTTGTTGCAGTAATGATTAATACTTGTGCTTTACGTTCGTTCTCTGTTTCTCCAAGGCGGCGGTATACTCCGCGGTCAATAAAGGTGAAAAGCATTTCTTGTCCCTCTGGAGGCAGGCGATGTACTTCATCTAAGAAAAGAATTCCTTCATGTGCTTTTTCAATTAACCCTTTTTGATCACTTGCTCCTGTATAAGCTCCTTTTTTAATCCCAAATAATTGCCCGAGTAGTAGCTGTGGATTATTTGCGTAATCAGCACAGTTAAAGACGATAAATGGTGCATCTTTGGGAAGCTGTTCAACTTCAATTGCATATTCGTGCATTAAAGAAGCAAACATAGACTTTCCGACCCCTGTTTCTCCCAGTAGTAAAGTATGCATACCGTTTGGAGGATAGAGAATAGAAGCTTTCGCTTTTTCAATTGCAATTTTAAGGCTCGTATTTTCAATTGCAAATGTATCTAATGAAGTTATGTCTTTTGAATGCGTTTCCAACGAAGTGTTCGTTTCTATGTAAAAACGAACAGGTCGCGTATTTGTTTTTAATAAACGTTTATCTTTTACAAGTTTGTTTAAATCGCTACTTACATTGGCGCGATCTAGTTGCAGAAATGTAGCGAGTTCTGATGCGGTTACACCTTCTGTATAATTGCCTTTTTGTATTGCGTTAAAAATGAGATCTATTCGTTTCATTTCTATTCACCTCGAAACTTCATCACTATTTAAAATTTTACACAAAAATGGGAAGGGTGGGAAGAGAAAAATAAAACAGCTTTAGCACATAGGCACTAAAGCTGTTACAATCTTGTGTCTTTCCAAAAATTCACCTTGAGATGAGAAGAAGGATTATAGGGAAGAAGTTTGTATCCTTGTGACTGTAAATAATCAATTACTTTTGGCAGTATTTGTACGGTTACACTCGAATCATGCATTAAAATGACTTCGACTTGTTCATCACTTTGATTACGTACTCTTTCGAGTATGGCAGAAGGATTGTCATAGCTTTTCCAGTCGTATGTATCGATCGTCCAATCCCACATTTTATACTGGGCCGATACAAGTGCGTCACGGTAATTCTTTTTTAAGTAAGGCATACTACCATATGGAACGCGAACGAGATGTGTATTTAATTTCGTAACTTGCTGGACAATGCTTTGTGTTTGCTCCATTTCTGCAATTAAAGTGGAAGGGTCACCAGTGTAAAGGCGTTTTACATCATGTGACATGCTGTGGAGCCCGATATAATGTCCTTCTTTAATTAATCGTTGCATCGTTTTTGTGTAATGTGGCACTTTTCCGCCAATAACAAAGAAAGTTGCTTTTCCGTTCTTTTCTTTTAAGATGTTTAAAATTTGTGTAGTATATTTGTTTGGCCCGTCATCAAATGTTAAGTACGCAATTTTTTGTGTAGGAGAAGTTGTTTCAGTATTTGGATGATATTCAGCAGGAATAACAGTTGTTGCTTCAGTATTAGATGATACGTACATAGTAATCGTTAAAAATAAAATAATACATTGAAATACTCGCTTGATCATAACATTCACCCTCAGTTTGACAATCAAGATGTAAAAAAGAAAACTTGATACTTTTCTTATTATGTATATCTTTCTCCAATAGAGGAACTCTCAAACAATCTATATTTTGGAAATATAAAATGAGAATAAAAAATAGCATCCTCTTATAAGAAAGAGGATGCTATTTGAATATTTCATAATTGAAAAGGCTATACTACAATTAGTCTTCGCGTTTTTTCACTTTTTTATAAAAGGAAATGATTGGTTTGTAGCGTTCATGTACAAGCCCGATTATTTCAGCGATGATTTCTGTGAAGAAAATCAAAGCGAAAAGAAGAATAATGGATAACCATAACGTTGCACTAGTGAAAATAATGGCATTTACACTAAAGAAAATACCGAATGCGTATATAATTAGTACCGTTTTGCGATGAGAGAATCCCATTGCAAGTAAGCGGTGATGTAAATGCGATTTATCTGGTGCTGAAATAGGTTTTTTATTTACGATACGACGGATGATTGCAAATATCGTATCAAATATAGGTACACCTAAAATGATAATTGGAACGATAAAACTGAATAACGTTACACTTTTGTATAATCCAAGTAACGATATAACAGAAATACAGTATCCTAAAAATAGTGCTCCTGTATCTCCCATGAAAATTTTTGCTGGATGGAAGTTGTAGAATAAAAATCCAATTGTACTTGCTAATATAATTAATGCAAGTGGCAAGATAATAGCTGTTCCAGTACCCCATGGGCTAGTGAAGGCCATATATGCTAGCGTTGCAAGTACGATAGATGAAATCCCAGCAGATAATCCATCTAAGCCGTCAATTAAGTTGATTGCATTCGTAATACCTACAAGCCAAAATACTGTAATTGGATAAGCAAGCCATCCAAGTTCAGTATCCCCAAGGAATGGGATATATAATACTTGCACTAATAATCCACTTTTTACAATCATAATGGCAACTAACAGTTGTCCACCGAATTTTACTCTCGCAGATAACTCGTACATATCATCTAAAATTCCGATGATTACAATGATAATCGCACCTAGCGTTATCGATAACATTCTTTGCTCATATAAGCCGCCGACAACAAATCCTACTGCTACACCAATAAATATTGCCAACCCGCCAAGACGTGGCATAATCTTTTGGTGCACTTTACGTGCGTTTGGCTTATCTGTCGCTCCTATTTTAAAAGCTAATTTAATAACTAAAGGAGTAACGACGAGTACAGTGATGAAAGATGCCAAAATGGCATAAATCACTTGTGAGTCCATTAATACCCCACCCTTTATAGTCTAACGTAATTTTTTTTTGAAAATATATTTATCTGAAAATTATGATGTTTATTTACAGGCTCATAACATATGGTATCACAAAAAGATTAGAATTCAATCTTTTTTTCTTTTTACGGTTAATGGAAGCGGATAGAATATATGACAATTGTATATAGAATGTTGAATCATATAAGAAGGTTAATCGTACTGGGCTTTGGAATGTAACATTTCCTCTTTTTCTTCAATAGTGAATACTTTTATTTCAGTATTATAAGTGTTGCACGTAGAAATGAGTAAGTTTCGTGTTAAAATGTGGGAATTTATCACGCGTGAACTGGCAGCCGGATTCTCACTGATTAAGTTTTACTTTATAGTGCATTTAATTTTACAAAAACTTTTAAAAAAATAAGGGAAGTAATTCATATAATGAAGAAGGAAAAGGGTTTTCTCATTTTTAATATGAGAGGGGGAAGCACAGGAAGAGTTCTATATTTCATATCTTTTCTATTGTAAATTCCTGTGCGAAAAGGAAATGAAAATTACGATAGTAGGTACTGGATATGTTGGATTGATTACAGGAGTAGGATTGGCAAAATTAGGGCATTCAGTTACATGTTTTGATATAGATGATGAAAAAATTGAACGGATAAAACAAGGAGATTTACCTATTTATGAGGCCAGATTACATGAATTAATAAATTATGCATATGAGAATAATGCTTTAACTTTTACATCAAATAAAGAAGAGGCATTTGATGATGTAGAGTTTATATTTATTGCAGTTGGAACACCACCGTTATTAGATGGGACGGTAGATTTAACGTATATTCAGAGTGCTTGTAACGATATTGGATTATATGCGACGAACGATATTATTGTTGTTACGAAAAGTACAGTTCCAGCAGGCACAAATGATGTAATGAAGGGATGGATTGAGGAGAAGTTAAAAGGGAGGCATACAGTACATATCGTATCGAATCCGGAGTTTTTGCGTGAGGGTTCAGGTATTTATGATTTCTTTCATGGAGATCGTATTGTAATTGGAGCGGATAGTAAGGAAGTAGCAAGAAGAGTTGAGAGTTTGTATAGTCAATTATGCTTAGAAACGTATGTTACAGATATTAAAAGTGCGGAGATGATTAAATACGCGTCGAACGCCTTTTTAGCTACAAAGATTAGTTTCATTAATGAAATTTCAAATATATGTGAGAAGGTAGGCGCGAATGTATTGGATGTTGCCAAAGGGATGGGAATGGATAAGAGAATCGGTGCATCTTTTTTAAATGCGGGCATTGGCTACGGAGGGTCGTGTTTTCCGAAAGATACGAAAGCACTGGTACAAATTGCGGGAAATGTTGCTCATGATTTTCGTTTGTTAAAAGCAGTTATTGAAGTAAATAATAAGCAACAGCTGCTATTGATTGAAAAAGCGAAAAAAGTTATGAACATGAATAAAAAGCGGATTGCAGTTCTTGGCGCATCCTTTAAACCGAATACGGATGATATTAGAGAGGCATCATCTCTTATTATAATAGAAGCATTAATTAATATAGGTGCAGATATTGTTCTTTATGACCCAAAAGCAATTCAATATGTAAAGAATATATTTGGAGATGCTATACAATATAGTAGATGTATAGATGTATAGATGAATCGATTAGAGATGCGAGTGCGGTTTTTATCGTAACAGAATGGGGAGATATTCAAACTTATCCGTTAGAAAAGTACGTACAACTTATGAGGGAGCCTATTTTATTTGATGGGAGAAATTGTTATACTGATGAAGATGTTAAGAAACAAAAGATAGATTATTACTCGGTGGGAAGAAAAAGTATTTGTAATAGAAAAGTTTCTGTTATGCGTTAAAAAGGGATGTACTCATGCATATTTTTATATGTCATAATAGAAGCTGTAATTAGTGAAAGAAAAGAGGCAATCACATGACTGAACGTTTAAAAGTAATGACAATTTTTGGGACACGTCCAGAAGCAATTAAAATGGCACCTCTTGTATTAGAGTTGCAAAAACACCCAGAAAAAATTGAATCGATTGTGACTGTAACAGCACAACATCGCCAAATGTTAGATCAAGTATTAAGTATCTTTGGAATTACGCCAGATTTCGATTTAAATATTATGAAAGACCGCCAAACTTTAATTGATGTTACAACGCGTGGTTTAGAAGGTTTGGATAAAGTAATGAAAGAAGCGAAGCCGGATATTGTACTTGTACATGGTGATACAACAACAACATTTATTGCAAGTTTAGCTGCTTTTTATAATCAAATTCCAGTAGGTCATGTTGAGGCGGGCCTTCGTACGTGGGATAAGTATTCTCCATACCCAGAAGAGATGAATCGTCAATTAACAGGTGTAATGGCGGATCTTCATTTCTCACCGACAGCAAAATCAGCAACGAACTTACAGAAGGAAAATAAAGATGAGTCACGTATTTTCATCACAGGAAATACAGCGATTGACGCGCTACAAACGACTGTAAAAGAAACATATAGTCATCCTGTACTAGAGAAACTTGGAAATGATCGTCTTGTACTTATGACAGCTCACCGCCGTGAAAACTTAGGTGAACCGATGCGTAATATGTTCCGTGCAATTAAGCGTCTTGTTGACAAACATGAAGATGTACAAGTTGTGTACCCTGTTCATATGAACCCTGTTGTTCGTGAAATAGCAAATGAAATTTTAGGTGAACATAACCGTATTCATTTAATTGAGCCGCTAGATGTAATTGATTTCCACAATGTTGCAGCTCGTTCATACTTAATGTTAACGGATTCTGGTGGTGTACAAGAAGAAGCTCCATCACTTGGTGTACCAGTTCTTGTTCTTCGTGATACAACAGAGCGCCCCGAAGGTATTGAAGCAGGTACGCTGAAATTAGCAGGAACAGACGAAGAGACAATCTTTGGTCTTGCTGATGAGCTGTTATCAGATAAAGAAGCTCATGATAAGATGGCGAAAGCATCTAACCCTTACGGTGATGGTCGTGCATCAGAGCGTATTGTAGAAGCAATTTTACAGCACTTTAATAAGTAAATAAAAAAGGCCCAATCGCATAGATTGGGCCTTTTTGTTACGGCTGATTGCGCATAATCCACTCTGCATGAGCATTTGTAGAAGGTGGCGGATCAGTTGGTGTTTTATTTTGGTTTGTTGCTTTTTTTGTTTGTTCGTTAGAATTAGAATTTGAATCAGGACTTGAGTTGTTTTTTGTAGTTGTTTTTTTTGCTTTTTCTCCTAATTCTTTTTCAATTTCGTTACGCACCGTTTCTACACTGATTGGATCTGGAAGGAAGTAATAAATACCGCCTATCTTTTTGTCTTCGCCTTCAAGCTTTAACGTTTGCATTGTAGAAGGATCAAATCCAGAAAGTTTATTGTAAAGAGCAAGTCCGTCTGAAATAGGAATGTCGGTTTTTATATATTTTCCAACGACAGCTGTTAAATCTTTAATTTTAAATACAGTAGAGGTGGAGTTTAGCTTTTGGGCAACAGCGGCCAGTAATTGTCTTTGTCTAGCAGCTCGACCATAATCGCCATTTGGATCTTGCTTTCGCATACGGACATAAGCAAGTGCTTCTTCACCGTTTAAGTTTTGCTGTCCTTGCTTAAATTGAATTTTTTTGTAGTAATCCACGTCAGAGCGCTCCCAGAAATCGAAGGGTACGTCAACGGTAACACCGCCAACAGCATCAACGATACCTTTAAAGCCTTGGAAATCAATTTTAATATAATGGTCTACAGGAACTTTTAGAAAACCTTCTACAGTTTTGATTGCCATTTCCTCTCCACCGTAAGCATGGGCGGCATTAATTTTGTCTTCTTTTCCCTTTCCAACAATCGGAACGCGGCTATCACGAGGAATGCTCATAAGCGAAATCTTTTTAGTTTTCGGATTGACTGTTGCAAACATTAATGAGTCTGTACGACCATTTTGACCATCTGTCGCATAATCTTCTATACCCATAATGAGAATTGTAAAAGGTTCCTTTGTAATTTCTACATCTTCGTTTCTTAAATCCGATTTTTCACGAGTAAAACCACTATACATCCCCATAAGAGAAGAGTAAGAATTTAACACATAAACTCCTATACTGCCAAATAAAAATGCGAAAATAAGGAAGAAGAAAAGTTTCCTTCTTCGCTTCTTTTTTATTCTGCTATTTTGGAGATGATAATAACGTTCTTCCATATATAATCTCCTTAGTTCGTTAGTTCATTTGTAGGGAAGTAATTCACTACATTAATCTTTGAAGGTGATAAATGGGTTATGCTTAGATAACATCTTGTTCTAAGTACAACATATCTCCTTCTGTAATTGTACATTTCCCGTTTGTTAATTCAATCATCCAATCTGTAAATGCTTGTTTGCCGTCTTCTTCTACATACGTATCAAATGTGACATTTTCTAGATAATGTATATCTTTAATGGCATATTTTGAATTGCGTAATTCATTTTCCGCTTTGCCAAGTAATGTGTAATCAATCTCGGTTTGCATCACACGCATTAGTTTTCGCTGGACAACACCGACATGATTAATGCCTTCGCTTGTACACTTTCCATATGCACGAATTAATCCACCTGCGCCAAGTTTAATGCCACCAAAATAGCGTGTTACGACAACAACGGTATCTTTTAGTCCGCGTTTTTTTAGTACCTCTAACATTGGTACGCCAGCTGTACCGCTAGGCTCGCCGTCATCATTTGCTTTTTGAATATGATCTTGTTCGCCAATTAAATAAGCGGAACAATTATGTGTTGCATTCCAATGTTGTTTTTTTATTTTTTGTATAAATTCTTGAGCCTCTTCCTCAGTCGTTGCTCGGCTAATATAACAAATAAATCTTGATTTTTGAATGACGATTTCGTGTTCGCCGTAGTCTTTGATTGTAAAATATTGTAATAGCAATTGTGTACGCCCCTATCTATCAAAATGACTAGTACTTTCCATTTTAAAAGCGAGCCTTTTTATATTCAAACATTTTTTCTAAATATGCTGAAGTTTTTGGTGAGTATTTTATCTTTTTGTTGTAATTTGTCGAGATGGTAGGTATAATTTCAACCGGCATTTTCATGTATGGATGCACCATTTGTAGTTTTCGTGTAAAATTAGGAAATAAAACTTTTTATAAGGCAGGTACGAAAATGAAAATAGCTATTGTTACTGATAGTACGGCATATATACCGAAGCAAATTCGTGATGAACTCAATATATATATGATTCCATTAAACGTTGTGTTTGGAACAGAATCTTATCAAGAAGAAGCTGAAATTTCAGCAGATGATTTTTATGTGAAAGTACGTGAACAAGAGGAACTTCCAAAAACTTCTCAACCAGCAATCGGAAAGTTTGTTGAGCTATATGAAGAACTAGCTAAAGATTATGATGCAGTTATTAGTATTCACCTATCAAGTGGAATTAGTGGTACATATCAAACATCAACAACAGCTGGACAGATGGTAGAAGGTATTGATGTATACACGTATGACTCTGAAATTAGTTGTGAAGTACAAGGATTTTATGTGCGTGAAGGTGCAAAGTTAGCAAGTGAAGGAAAGAATCCAAAAGAGATTATCGCTCGTTTTGATGAAATGAAGAAAACGATGGACGCCTATTTTGTAGTTGATGATTTACATCATTTACAACGTGGTGGTCGATTAAATAGCGCGCAAGCTTTCATCGGTAGCCTGTTACAAGTGAAGCCAGTTTTATATTTTAGAGATAAAATCATTATTCCGTTTGAAAAGATTCGTACACGTAAAAAAGCATTAAAACGTATCATTGAAATTTTTGATGAGCAAGCAAGTAAAGGTGTACCTATGGAAGCAGTTATCATTCATGCGCAACGTGAAGAGGAAGCGAATGAATGGAAGAAAGAATTAGAAGCAAAATATCCTCACGTCACAATTCGTACAGGTTATTTTGGAGCTGTAATTGGTACGCACTTAGGTGAAGGTGCATTAGGTCTTGGATGGTATACGAAGTAATAAAGATATAAAAAGCTCTCTTTTTAAGAGGGTTTTTTTACGGGTATGTTACGTTTAGTTGACAAGTTAATATTTGGAAATGGTAAAATGTACGTAAAATAAAATAATGAGGAAAGTTTTATAACTTACTTTTTACAAGAAACTATATTATAATGGAAGAGAGGTGAAACATATGGAGCATAATTCTTGTTTATGTCCAAAGTTTGAGTCAGCTTTTACTCTGCTTAGTAAGAAGTGGACTGGCTTAATTATTAAATCTTTGCTTGAAGAGTCGAAACGTTTTAGAGAAATCGCAGATATTATCCCAAATATGAGCGATCGTATGTTGTCAGAGCGTTTAAAGGAATTGGAAAGCGAGGGCATTGTAGTTCGTAATGTCTATCCAGAAGTACCAGTTCGAATCGAGTATGGCTTAACTGACAAGGGAAAAGCGTTAGAAAGTGTTATGGATGAGGTCCAAAATTGGGCTGAGAAATGGATGAAGTAGTATTTCATTTGTATTCGTATATTTAATAAAACGTAAGGGATTCCTTACGTTTTTTCTTTGTTTATAGAAGTGAGAAAAGTATATAAATTTCTACACATACATACAAAAATATACGCATTTTGCGCTAGAGCTACATATAATATTACATTTGTTTTACAAAAACGTAACATTAGCAAAAAAAATCCCGAATTATGGTATAAATTTTATAGGTTATATACGGAAAAAGAAAAAAGAAAGCGGTGTAAAAAATAAAATGAAAAAGCTAAAAATGGCATCTTGTGCATTAGTTGCAGGATTAATGTTTTCTGGGCTAACACCAAATGTATTTGCAGAAGATAAAATTTCTGACGTGAAATCACAAATTAACACACAAAATGACACTTTACATAAACAACAACAAGAACGTGATGAATTACAAAAGCAAATGAATGACTTAAACAAAACAATTCAAGGTTTAGATAAATCTGTTCAAGAGAATGCTGCAAAGCTTGATGAAACAATGAAAAAAGTTGCTGATACTGAGCAATTAATTGAAAAGAAAAATAAAGATATTGCAGAATTACAAACAAAGATTGCAAAACGTGAAGAGTTATTAAGAAAGCGTTTAGTTGCACTTCAAGAACAACCAAATACAAACGTTGTAACAGAAGTTCTTGTAAACTCTAAAAACGTTGCAGATTTAGTTGATCGTTTAACTTCTGTTTCTAAAATTCTTGAGTCTGATGAAGATATCATGAAAACACAACAAGAAGACCAAGCTAGTGTGAAAAAAGATGTTGCAACGGTAAAAGAGAAACAAAAAGAATTAAAAGAAGCACAAGCTCAAATTGAAACTGCTAAGAAAGAACTTGACGCTGAAAAAGAGAAAAAAGCAACAGCGGTAAACGATTTAAGCGGTAAAATGGATACAGTTGTAACTTCAATGACAAGTACGGAAGGTCAATTGAAAGAGCTTGAGAAACAAGCGTTACAATTACAACGCATTGCAGAAGAAGAAGCACAAGCAAAAGCTGCACAAGAAGCTGCTGCTCAAAAACAAGCAGAGCAAGCTGCTAAAGCTGCGCAAGCTCAACCAGCACAAGCACCTGCAGAGCAAGCTGCACCAGCAAACAATGGTGGACAAGCTCAAAAAGAAGAGCCTAAAAAAGAAGAACCAAAAAAAGAAGAGCCTAAGAAAGAAGCACCTAAACAAGAAGAGAAAAAACCAGCTCCAACACCAGATCCAAATCCGACTCCGGGCGTAATTGGTAAGGCAAAGCAATACTTAGGTATGCCATATGTTTGGGGAAGTGCATCTCCATCAAACGGTGGTTTTGACTGTAGTGGATTCATTTCTTACATCTTTGGTGTAGGTCGTCAAGACGTTGCAGGTTACTGGAACTCAGTTTCTAAAGTAGGTAGCCCACAACCAGGAGACTTAGTATTCTTCCAAGGTACTTATAAAGCAGGTCCATCTCACATCGGTATTTACGTTGGTAATGGCCAAATGATCCATGCTAGCGATAAAGGAATTGCGTACGGTGATATTAACAGTTCGTATAACCAAAAACATTTCTTAGGATACGGTCGATTCTAGGATTTATAAAAGAATAAAAAACGTGTATAAAGTCGATAGCTTACTATTTTATAAGTAGGTTATCGGCTTTTTTGAGTTTTTACGAGATGATGAGAAAGGTTTATAGTAGTGCTGGAGGTGATTGTTGATGCTAGCGGGGAAACAGTTGCTATTAGAAGAACTTTCTTCAGATTTACAGAGGGAATTAAACGATTTGAAAAAGAAGGGAGAGATCGTATGTGTACAAGGTGTAAAAAAGAAGAATTCTAAATATATGTGCCAACGCTGCGGAAATGTAGATCGGCGGCTATTTGCGTCGTTTTTATGTAAAAGGTGCAGTAAAGTGTGCGCATATTGCCGGAAGTGTATAACGATGGGGAGAGTAAGTGAATGTGCTGTACTTGTTCGCGGGATTGCTGAAAGAAAGAGAGAAAAGAATTCAAATTTGTTACAGTGGAACGGGACGTTGTCTACTGGCCAGAATTTGGCGGCGCAAGGAGTTATAGAGGC
Source organism: Bacillus sp. ISO11 (assembly GCF_003458115.1). Lineage (NCBI taxonomy): Bacteria > Bacillati > Bacillota > Bacilli > Caryophanales > Bacillaceae > Bacillus > Bacillus sp. ISO11. The sequence goes on from NZ_QXCO01000019.1 coordinate 93,181, forward strand.
TATTAAGCAAAAAGAATCATTTTTTATTTGGGCTGTATGCGGGGCTGGGAAAACAGAGATGTTGTTTTACGGAATTAACGAAGCGCTTCAAAAAGGAGAAAGAGTTTGTATCGCAACGCCGAGAACGGATGTTGTTCTGGAATTAGCACCGAGATTGCAAGAAGTATTTCCATATATAAAGGTAGCGGCTTTATATGGAGGGAGTGTGGATAAAGAAAAAGATGCAGTACTAGTCGTTGCGACTACGCATCAATTATTACGTTATTATAGGGCGTTTCATGTCATGGTTGTAGATGAGATAGATGCGTTTCCATATTGTGCAGATCAAATGTTACAGTACGCGGTAAAACAAGCGATGAAAGAAAAAGCGGCGCGTATTTATTTAACTGCGACTCCAGATGAAACGTGGAAGCGAAAACTTAAACAAGGTAAACAAAAAGGTGTTATTGTTTCTGGACGATATCATCGTCATCCTTTGCCAGTTCCTTTATTTTGTTGGTGCGGGAATTGGAAAAAAAACCTCATTCATAAAAGAATTCCTCGAGTTTTACTACAGTGGTTACAAACATACTTAAATAAAAAATTCTCTATTTTTTTATTCGTCCCCCATGTGCGATATATAGAAGAAATAAGCTTGTTGTTAAAACCATTAAACAATCGAATTGAAGGTGTACATGCAGAAGATCCAGGGAGAAAAGAAAAAGTAGCGGCTTTCAGAAAGGGAGAAATCCCATTATTAGTTACAACGACAATTTTAGAGCGAGGCGTAACGGTGAAAAATTTGCAAGTTGCAGTTTTAGGGGCGGAAGAAGAAATATTTTCAGAAAGTGCGCTCGTACAAATTGCGGGCCGAGCAGGGCGGAGCTTTGAAGCACCGTATGGAGAGGTCATTTATTTTCACTATGGCAAGACAGAGGCGATGGTGCGCGCGAAAAAACATATTCAAGGTATGAATAAAAATGCGAAAGAACAAGGATTGATCGATTAATGCATTGTTTGCTTTGTGATGAGTGTTTTGTAGAAAAGATTAGTTGGTACACTTTTTTTGTAAAGTGTCATAGAAAATATATATGTGATAGATGTGAGCAGAAACTTTCCTATATTATAGGAGAAATTTGCATGGAGTGCGGGCGACCTTTAGAATTTGTTCCTGCCTCATTTCAAGAAGACGGTATTTGTATAGATTGTATAAGGTGGACGAAAGAGGAGAAGTATCGTTCTTTTAAAAACCGTTCTTTATATATGTATGATGATGAGATGAAAGAAATAGTAGCACAGTTTAAGTTTCGGGGGGATGCAGAGTTAGTGCACATTTTTTATCGTCCTTTTCGAAGTTTATTTCAAAAGTATTTTGCCAATGTTTCAACCGTTATCGCTGTTCCGCTTAGTAAGGAAAGGGAAATTGAACGTGGTTTTAATCAAGCTGAGTTATTAGCAACTTGTTTGCCTGTCAAAATTTTTTATCCATCATTAAGAAGAAGGGAAACAGAAAAGCAAAGTAAGAAGACACGTAAAGAAAGGGTGTCAGGAAGCAATCCTTTTTATTTTCAGGGAGAAGAGATGTTTTCTGGGCAACATATTTTACTCGTTGATGACGTGTATACGATAGGGATTACAGTTAGGCAAATCGGAAGTTTGTTATATGAAAGAGGGGCAAGAGAAGTATCTAGTTTGACACTTTGTAGAAGTTAATATGGCAGTGTCGAAAGGGATAATAAAAAGGCGATAAGTCTTCTTTGACTTCATATGTTGTCATTCGTTATAGTCAAAATATGGGGCGAATGCCCTGATTTTTAGAGTGAAGGGAATGGAATGAACATGCAAGGAAGAGTGAAATGGTTCAATGCAGAAAAGGGATTTGGGTTTATTGAGCGTGAAGATGGTGACGATGTATTTGTCCATTTTTCTGCTATTCAACAAGATGGATATAAGTCATTAGAAGAAGGGCAACAAGTAGAGTTTGACATTGTAGATGGAGCACGTGGACCACAAGCAGCTAATGTTGTGAAACTGTAGGGTATATTGTTTTTGGAAGAGAAAGCTGCGTTTGTGGCAACGTTATATATATGTAGTAGAACCTCTTGTTTTTCGCAAGGGGTTTTTGTTATAGGATAAGTTGTCAAAAAGTTGTTTCTTTTCTGTAACGAATTGTCCACAGTTATATTCGTTATTCACGATGTTAATAGGATAAAATAAAGATAGAAACGATGCATCTTTTCATTTCAACAAAAAACGATAAAAAAATCGCAATTCCACTAATTTTTTTAAAAAAGTTAGAAGGAGTTTTTAAGCCAATGTCGAAATTATAATACATAGGCTTGAAAGGAGGAATTCATCTATGAAATTCAACATTCGTGGTGAAAATATTGAAGTAACTCCAGCATTAAAGGAATATGTAGAGAAAAAACTAAGTAAGTTAGAGCGTTATTTTGATACATTCCCAGAGATTAAAGTTAATTTAAAAGTATACTCTGACAAGCAACGTGTCGAGGTAACAATACCATTTACTGATTTATTACTTCGTGCAGAAGAAACTAATAGCGATATGTACGCTGCTATCGATTTAGTAGTTGATAAAATTGAGCGACAAATTCGTAAACATAAAACAAAAGTAAATCGTAAGTTACGTGAGAAAGGTTCTATGAAAACGAACTTTATCCTTCCAGAAGCAGTAGCTGTTTTGGATGAGGTAGAAGAAGATGAATTAGAACTTGTACGTACAAAACGATTCGATTTAAAACCGATGGACGTTGAAGAGGCAATCCTACAAATGGATATGCTAGGACATAATTTCTTCGTCTTCACAAATGCTGATACAAACGAAACTAATGTTGTATATGGCCGTAAAGATGGGAAATACGGTTTAATCGAAACTAAATAATAATTCGAAAGCGCAGCCGAAATGGCTGCGCTTTTTTTGTATTTTTCGCAGCAAGGTTAAAAAAGTTTTATAAGTAGCCGATTTCATTAAGAAGTGATTTTTAGGCGGTATTTCCTCAAAACAGCAGGAGAAAATTCGAAACTTAGAGAGGTGAGTTACTCTTTATTATTTGGAACAAGCATAGGAATGTAGCTACCTTTACAAGTAATTCTTTGCTAGGGATATAGTATTGTTTTTAAAAAATTAACGAAATGTTCGCAAGTGTAAAAGTAATATTAAATATTCTGAAATCCATTGAAGGTGTGTTGAGGTGTTGTTACCATAATATTGTATTATATTGATTTATTCCTTCAGTGGAAAAATACAATCAATATAATGCTACAAATTATCGGAGGTGCTTTTAGTGGGCATTAAGAAAAAAGTCGTTTTATGTTTGGATCTGTTTTATCGTTAGGTATTTTAGCTAGTACTTTCGCTTTAACCGAACCGGCTAAGGCTAGTACAAGGGATGACCATGTGAATTTTACCTTTAGACTTTGGAGTCCATATGATTATACTAATGCACGTCCTAAAGAGACGCCTACCTCTATGTATATGCGTGTGAAGAGCAGTGAGAAGGGCGGAGGTTCTTTCAATGTTTGGACAGAAGCAGATAAAAATAAAAATGCAGAAGATAGAAAATGGGTAAATGTTTCAGGTAAGCATGAAGGAACAGTGATACCAGGTAGAACATATCTTTTTCAAAATTATGCATATGAAAACCATGGGGAAAATGTGCCTGTGAGATTTGGTGGTTATTCTAGAGAAAATAATGCTTATCCTACTGCTTGGAGTCCTGATAGTGTAAGACCTAGTGGACCTTACATTGAATATTGATTTAGAAATTATAAATTGAAATTATTTATTTTATAGTGCTAGAAAAAGTCGTATAGTTTCAAATCCGGATTATACGACTTTTCCTGCTATTTCATTTTTTAAATAGGAGGAGCTGTAATGAGGTTTATTTCAAAATATATTTTAGTTTGTTTTTTTATATTGAGTATTAGTTTCTTAGTTTCTTGTCAAAAGAAAGTAGATGAACCTATTGTACATATTGAAGATACTTTAACGGAAAAAGATAATTTGAAAAGTATTGAATTAAAAGGAATTAACAAAAATACTATTTTTGAACAAGTGTTTTTGGAAAGTGAAAATGGTGATGATTTCTTTCAAGGACAAATAGAAAAAAATGATAGTTTAATAGAGGATAAGCTTTCAAATAAAAAATTGAAATTAGGAGTTATACCAGAAAATTATTATGTTTTTTTGACGGGTGTTACGAATAAGAAAAAACCAACGTATCTCTTGGGACGGATTGAACAAACTGATGGAGAAGTAATTCAGTGGAAACAAGAAGTTAAGAGTGTAAAAAGAAAAGGCACAAATGATGTTTATCAGTATGAAGTTGAGTTTCCTAAATTTGAAGGAGAGAGAGCAAATGTTTCTTTTCGTTACATTTGGTTAAATAAAGAAAAGAAATGTTATGGTGTTGCGGATCAATTGTTCATATTAAAAAAGATTTAAATTTAATGGTTTATGGAGGAGCTATAGATGAGTTACTTTTTAGGAAGGATTTTAAAAGGTAGGATGTTTTGGTTGTCTTTATTTATTATGTTAGTAATTGTTATTGCTCAATATATTGCTATGTTTGTGACAACTAAAGGATTTAACGATGCTGGGATTATAAAGGTATCCCCATATTTATCTAATATTTTATATTTTAATAGATTATCGTTTTATAGTGAGTTTTATTTACTTATATTTCCTATGCTTTCCGCAATGGCTGTAGCAGGGATTTATAGAATTGATAAAAATTATGGATTTATTTATCCTGTTATTTCTAAGATGGGAACATGTTATTATTTTAAGCTGCTTTATTTTATTAATTTTATTGTATCTTTTTTTATTATAAGTGTCCCTTTACTATTTAATTTTTATTTATATGTGATGACTTATCCAACAGTTGCTCCGCATCCAATATTAAATTATATGGCTTCTACTGTTTCGCCAACAGCTCAATTTCATATAGTTTATTATAAGTACCCTACTTTATATTTTCTAATGTATGTATTTTTAAATGGTTTATACGGTGCGGTTTTTTCGAGTTTAGCTTTATCAGTTTCGTTTTTTATAAAACGAGTTTATTTTATTTATTTAGTTCCATTTATTTTACATATTTTTTGGCTTGGTATTGGAAAAGGGATTCTCAATCTTAAAGATTATTTAATTAAAGATTTTGGCTTTTTTGAATTACAAATTTTTCTTAGTGTACTGTTATGTATTTGGTTTTGTTCTGTAGTTCTTTATTTACGGGGGAGTAGGAAGCATGTTCTTTTATAATGTTATGAAAGAAACTATAAGGATGAAATATGTTTGGTTAAGTATTCTTTTTGTACTTAATGTTAGTATCATTGGTTGCTTGTTCAATTATTTTGAACCCGGAATTGTAAAAGAGAAAATGAACGAATTGGAAGCTTTGTATAAGGTTATGTCGTTGTATAATTTGTCGACTATATTTATTCCTTTAACAATTGTTTTTTCTGTATATTCTATGTCGAACTTTTTTAGTATTTATGTTGTTTACAGAGTGAATAATGCATTGAAATTAGTTTCTATATATTATTTAAAATTATTCGTTTTTGTTTACTTTTTTGCTGGGAGTATGATTTTACAGTTGTTTTTGATGTCAACTATGATGGCTGTAACTAGTGTTGATGTAAATTATCCATTATTATTTTGCATTCAATTATTTGCGAGTGTTTTTATATGTATGATAAGTGCTTTATTGCAATTATTTTTACCTAGTTTACTTGTAATAATATGTATGATTACTGCTGTTTTATTAGATAGATTTATATTACATGGATTTTTATTTACAAATGCTTTTTATATAAATGTCTTTGAAGATGCTACTGGTTTATTTATACGCTTATTTGGCTGTTTTTTTATCTTTTTTATAAGTGTATGGATTTTATCTAAAAAAAGTTATATTTCTATGAATGATGAGACAGAGGTGGTCTAGTTTACATTATGATCTTATATTATTTGTTAAAAAGAGATTTATATGTAAGGTTTCGAGATTCCATCAAGATAATGGTTTTTTTATTCTTAATTTACGCTATTATTGCAATTGCCTTTTTATACAATCAGCCTCTTAGTAATGGTAAAGAATCTGTATTAGTAGATGTTACCTTTTATCGATTTTTTCATGGAGTAGATTTTGTGGATTTATCTTATTTTTATAAGGAGGGGCGATTTTCTATCCCTTTTTATTGGATATTCTTTCAAATCACTCCTTTGTTGTTTGTAGGGAATTTTGCTTTTTCAGATATTCAACAGAATGGTGTTTATTTATTTCCTCGTGTTAAGAAGAAGCATTTTCTGTGGTTAACGAAAATATTATCTTTGTTTTTTTATATAATTATTATTTGGATTGGTATGTATTTTATTTGGTTTAGCGCTTACTATTTGCTTTCTTTAGGCGAGTATAATTTTTTAAATTTATATAGTCAATTTCCTTATAAGATATTAGGTACTATGCTAATTCAAATAATTATAAGCTTTTTATTAGCTTTGATTTTTGAGTTTTTAACTTTTTATATACCGATAACTATTGTTTTTGTACTAATGTTGTTGTACCTATTTTTGTCTATTTTCTTTCATAGTATTTATTTTTTAGGCTCTTTTGTTATGCCAAATCGTTGGTATTTTGTTGATCACAGTTCAATTCAATTGACTTTAGGTAATAATCAATCTATTCAATATAATGATTTACTTTTAATAGGAGTAGTAATTGTTGTTGTAATGATTTTATTAGGTAGTTTTTGTTTTAAAAAACTAGATGTGATAGGTGAATAATTTATGGACAATTATATTAAATGTGAATGTATGACGAAAAGATTAAAAGGAAATATTGTGTTAGATAATATTAGTTTGTCAGTAAAAAAAGGCGAATTTTTAGTTTTGAAGGGGCATAATGGCTCTGGTAAAACGATGATTTTACGCGCTATATCAGGGTTAATGCGCTTGAATTCTGGAGTTGTTTATATAGATAATGAAATAATTGGAAAACAAAAGCAATTTCCTGATTCTATGGGAATATTGATTGAATATCCAAGTTTTATTCCAGGGTATACTGGTTTTCAGAATTTGAAATTTTTATCATCGATTAACAATAAAATCTCCGATGAGGAGATTTATAATATTATTCAAAGGGTTGGACTTGATAAAACAGATAAGAGAAAGTATAAAAGATACTCTTTAGGTATGAAACAACGTTTAGGGATAGCGCAAGCTTTAATGGAACAACCAAAATTACTGTTATTAGACGAGCCAACTAATGCTTTAGATAGTGATGGGATAAAAGATGTTTTAGATATTTTGAAAGTAGAAAAAGCCAAGGGAACGACTATTGTTGTAGCCAGTCATGATGTGCATGTTCTAGATAATGAAATGGTAGATCGTATTGTACATGTTAATAATGGAAAGTTGGTAGATTAAGAGTGACGAGAAAACATATCTTAATAAGTATTGGATTGTGTCTGTTGCTATGTATATTTGCTAATTTATTAAGATTTAAAACATTAAATCTTAATAATGAATCTTATAAAGTGGTAAAAGATGAGTTTTTATCTAATAGAACTTTTGAAGATGGGCAAGGAGTTACGTTTCATGCACTCAATCCTCTTGATCCTACAAAAGTTTATGATCCCTATGAAGACCGTGAAGTAGTGACGTATGTTTTACCTTTAGATATTACAAATACAACAAATCGAGATATTAACTTGCTTAGTAATAAGTCTATTTCCGATACAATGTTTTATTCTAAAATAGGTGAGTTTTATAATTTAATCCCTTATTCAATGGAATTACCTAAAAAATATCAGTTTGATCCTGTAATACCTGCTGGTAAAACAGTACGAGGGTATATAGGGACAAATTATTTTATAGGAGATGACCCTTATAAAAATTATAAAAACTTTTCAAATGAATCAACTAAAGTGAAATTCATTTCTTGTATAAAGGATAAGAAAGGGAAATATCATGAATTAGAAATACCGATAAATTAATAAAATTTATGATTGATACAGCTATATTTTAATGGTGTTTGTAGATCTTGCAACATAACAATATCTTTTAAAGTCGGAGTTTTTTTGTAGGTGTAAGTATCTATGGATGCTGCACCTGCAAAGTTTCCGGCTTTTTGTAATTGTCGATTTAGATTTTATTAAGGAATTTCTGGTAGTCATATTCTTTAAAAGGAAACTTGAAAGAATATGACTTAGATTTAATACGAAATTTGTAACGTGAAATTGAAATAGCGAGACAGAGAAAAGGAACGTAACAAATGAAATAAAAACTTTTTCTGAATATAAGGCCCGACATCTTGCCGATTGTTGTCATAGTTATGAGACAAGTGTTACAATTATCATTAGGTATATACATTTTAGTTTTTTTAATTAGGAGAAAAATTGGCATAACATACATTTGATTTTTATAACGACTGATTGTAATAGAGAAAAAGAAAACAATCGGAAGTTTTATTTTAATAAAAAGAGGAGCGTATTTCCTATGATCGGTATTTTAAAAAAGGTGTTTGATGTAAATCAACGCCAAATTAAACGTATGCAAAAGACAGTTGAGCAAATTGATGCATTAGAGTCATCTATTAAGCCACTAACTGATGAACAATTAAAAGGAAAGACGCTTGAATTTAAAGAACGTCTAACAAAAGGTGAAACAGTAGATGATCTACTACCTGAAGCTTTTGCAGTTGTTCGCGAAGCGGCAACTCGTGTTCTTGGAATGCGTCCATATGGCGTACAGTTAATGGGTGGTATTGCCTTACATGAAGGGAATATTTCTGAGATGAAAACGGGTGAAGGTAAAACGTTAACATCTACATTACCTGTATATTTAAATGCTTTAACAGGAAAAGGTGTTCATGTTGTTACAGTCAATGAATATTTAGCACAACGTGATGCGAGCGAAATGGGACAACTTCATGAGTTCCTTGGCTTAACGGTAGGAATTAACTTAAATAGTATGTCACGCGAAGAGAAACAAGAGGCTTATGCTGCTGATATTACGTATAGCACAAATAATGAGCTTGGATTCGATTACTTACGTGATAACATGGTTTTATATAAAGAGCAGTGCGTTCAACGTCCACTTCACTTTGCTATTATCGATGAAGTCGATTCTATTTTAGTCGATGAAGCACGTACGCCGCTTATTATTTCAGGACAAGCTCAAAAATCAACAGAGCTATACATGTTTGCAAATGCATTTGTTCGTACGTTAGAAAATGAAAAAGATTATTCATTTGATGTGAAAACGAAAAATGTAATGCTAACAGAAGATGGTATTACGAAAGCAGAGAAAGCTTTCCATATTGAAAACTTATTCGATTTAAAACATGTAGCACTTCTTCACCATATTAATCAGGGACTTCGTGCACACGTTGTTATGCACCGTGATACAGATTATGTTGTACAAGAAGGCGAAATCGTAATTGTAGACCAATTCACTGGTCGTCTTATGAAAGGTCGTCGTTATAGCGAAGGATTACACCAAGCGATTGAAGCAAAAGAAGGTGTAGAAATTCAAAATGAAAGCATGACGCTTGCAACAATTACATTCCAGAACTACTTCCGTATGTATGAAAAATTATCTGGTATGACTGGTACAGCGAAAACAGAGGAAGAGGAATTCCGTAACATTTACAATATGAACGTTATTGTAATTCCGACCAACAAACCGATTATTCGTGATGATCGTGCCGATTTAATCTTTAAATCAATGGAAGGTAAGTTCAATGCTGTTGTTGAGGATATTGTAAATCGTCATAAAAAAGGACAACCTGTTCTTGTAGGTACAGTTGCAATTGAAACTTCAGAGCTTATTTCAAAAATGTTAACGCGTAAAGGTGTACGTCATAACATCTTAAATGCGAAAAACCATGCTCGTGAAGCAGATATCATTGCAGAGGCTGGTATGAAAGGTGCTGTAACAATCGCGACGAACATGGCAGGTCGTGGTACAGATATTAAGCTTGGAGACGATGTGAAAAACGTTGGTTTAGCAGTTATCGGTACAGAGCGTCACGAAAGTCGTCGTATTGATAATCAGTTACGTGGTCGTGCTGGTCGTCAAGGGGACCCTGGTGTTACGCAGTTCTACTTATCGATGGAAGATGAATTAATGCGCCGATTTGGTTCAGATAATATGAAAGCAATGATGGACCGCCTTGGTATGGATGATTCTCAGCCGATTGAAAGTAAAATGGTTTCTCGTGCGGTAGAATCTGCACAAAAACGTGTTGAAGGAAATAACTATGATGCACGTAAGCAGTTACTGCAATATGATGATGTACTTCGTCAACAACGTGAAGTTATTTACAAACAGCGTCAAGAGGTAATGGAGTCTGACAACTTACGCGGCATTATTGAAGGTATGATGAAATCTACAGTAGAACGTGCTGTTGCCCTTCATACACAAGAGGAAATTGAAGAAGATTGGAACATTAAAGGTCTTGTTGACTACTTAAATACAAACCTTCTTCAAGACGGAGATGTAAAAGAAGAAGAATTACGTCGCCTTGCTCCTGAGGAAATGAGCGAACCGATTATCGCGAAATTAATAGAGCGATACAATGAAAAGGAAAAGCTTATGCCAGAAGAGCAAATGCGTGAGTTTGAGAAGGTTGTTGTATTCCGCGTTGTAGATACGAAATGGACAGAGCATATTGATGCGATGGATCACCTTCGTGAAGGTATTCATTTACGTGCTTACGGTCAAATCGATCCACTTCGTGAGTACCAAATGGAAGGGTTCGCGATGTTCGAGTCAATGGTTGCCTCTATTGAAGAGGAAATTTCTCGTTACATTATGAAAGCTGAAATTGAACAAAACTTAGAACGTCAAGAAGTTGTTCAAGGTGAAGCTGTTCATCCTTCTAGCGATGGCGAAGAAGCAAAGAAAAAGCCAGTTGTAAAAGGTGACCAAGTGGGCCGCAACGATTTATGTAAATGTGGTAGCGGTAAAAAATATAAAAACTGCTGTGGTATCGTTCAGTAATATAGGACGGTAGCTTTGGCTGTTTTGCAAACTTTTATATCAAAAATGTATAATTAAGAAGGATTAAACTCTCTCCGTAATAAGTGGAGAGAGTTTCCCTTGTTTTCATACGAAAGTAACAGCAATTACATAGAGGTGAAGGAAATGGAATTAGTAGAAATTAGACAGGAATTAGAGAAAATGGCTAAGCGATTAGCGGCTTTTAGGGGGTCTCTTTGACCTCCCTACTAAGGAGAAACAAATTGCAGAATTAGAAGAAAAAATGATGGGCGCAGGATTTTGGGATGACCAACAAGGCGCACAAGCTGTAATTAATGAAGCGAATGCGTTAAAAGATATGGTTGGAAAGTTCCGTCAGTTAGATGAGACGTTCGAAAATTTAGAAATCACGCATGAGCTTTTAAAAGAAGAGTATGATGAAGATTTACATGAGGAATTAGAATCAGAAGTAAAAGGCTTAATTCAAGAAATGAATGAGTATGAGCTTCAGTTACTATTAAGTGATCCTTATGATAAAAATAATGCGATTTTAGAATTACATCCAGGTGCAGGTGGAACTGAGTCACAAGACTGGGGTTCTATGTTATTACGTATGTACACACGCTGGGCTGAAAAACGCGGATTCAAAGTAGAAACGGTTGATTATTTACCAGGTGATGAAGCTGGTATTAAGAGTGTAACTTTATTAATTAAAGGTCATAACGCTTACGGTTACTTAAAAGCAGAGAAAGGTGTACATCGTCTTGTACGTATTTCACCATTCGATTCTTCAGGGCGCCGTCATACATCGTTCGTATCTTGTGAAGTTGTACCAGAGTTCAATGATGAAGTTGAAATCGAAGTACGTACAGAAGACTTAAAAATTGATACGTACCGAGCAAGTGGAGCTGGTGGGCAGCACGTAAATACGACAGATTCAGCAGTTCGTATTACACATACACCGACAAATACGGTTGTAACATGTCAGTCGGAGCGTTCTCAAATTAAAAACCGTGAGCATGCGATGAAAATGTTAAAAGCGAAATTATATCAAAAGAAACTAGAAGAGCAACAAGCAGAATTAGATGAAATTCGCGGAGAGCAAAAAGAAATCGGATGGGGTAGCCAAATCCGTTCTTACGTATTCCACCCGTATTCTCTTGTAAAAGACCATCGTACAAATACGGAGGTTGGTAACGTACAAGCTGTTATGGATGGAGAGATTGATCCATTTATTGATGCTTACTTACGTTCTCGTATCTAATAAGCGAAAAAAAGCCAACGAAATTGTTGGCGCATGCTGAGGACAATAGAGGATATAAAGAATATAAAGAATTTGATTCTATTTTTATAGATGAAGTAAAGAGGAAGAGAAGTTGGAAACGACAACTTCTCTTTTTGATGGGATTATATGTAGATTACAATGCTGTATATTGTTTTGTAAAAAGTAGAGAATAGTAAAATAGAGCGGTAATAGGGTAAAGATTTATATAGAACTTTTCTAATTTTCCTTTTAAAAAGGATACTTTATAGAAGTTTTTTAAGTTGTTCACAGAATTGAAACAACTTATGAAAGCTTTATTTTATCAAGGTTCTCACTGTATTTTTGAGGAATATGAAATACACCTTAGTTTTTCTATATAAAGATAATGCTTATAATGAAAATGAGTGTGTTAGGAATAAAAAGAATATCAACAATGGGGAGCGATAGAAGTGAAAAAGAAATTGTTGGCTATTGCGCTAGGGACATCGGTTGTTTTTGCTTTAGGAGCATGCGGAAATAAAGAAGAGAGTAAGTCTTCGAAACAGTCTGCAAGCACAGACAGCGCAGAACAAATTTTCCAAAGAAGTTGTGCGGGATGTCACGCAACAGATTTATCAGGGGCAACTGGACCTGATTTAAGAAAAGTAGGCGGTAAGTACGACGCTGCAGATATCGAAGAGATTATTAAAAAAGGCCGTGGTTCAATGTCACCAGGACTTATTCAAGGTGAAGATGCGAAAAAAGTATCTGAATGGTTAGCTGAACATAAATAAAAAGGTGAAATGGGCGAGTTGATAATATAGTCAGCTCGTTTTCCTTTTTTCTGGTATGTAACATAACTGTAACAAAAATGTATCCAAATTGGAAACCGTTTGATGTTACAATGGGGTTTGTAGAATTTTGCTGAAATATATTACATAGAGTGGTATTGCTTATGAGAAAGCATAAGTAAACTACCTTCAACAAGGATGACTAAATGAAAATGAAGGATGTCTTTTATTTTCAGATGTACAGAAAAGTATTTCGAAAAAAATCATTAAGTATTGGGTGATAAATAATGATAAAAATGACGAATGTTTATAAGGAGTACCCGAATGGTATGAAAGCCATTGCTGGTCTTACAGTTAACATTAAACAAGGTGAATTCGTATACGTAGTTGGACCGAGTGGAGCCGGGAAATCTACATTTATTAAAATGATGTATCGTGAAGAGAAACCATCTACAGGATCTATTAATGTAAATGGACTTACTATCGAAACATTGGCAGAAAGAGACGTTCCGTATTTTCGTCGTCAATTAGGCGTAATTTTCCAAGATTTTAAATTGCTACCTAAATTAACGGTATATGAGAATGTTTCGTTTGCTTTAGAAGTAATTGAAGAAGAACCGGATGCAATTCGTGAGCGTGTAACAGAAGTTCTAGGTCTTGTAGGCCTTGAAGATCGTGCAGACGCACTTCCAAGTGAGCTTTCAGGTGGGGAGCAACAACGTGTGGCTATTGCAAGAGCAATTGTAAATAGACCAAAGGTTGTAATTGCCGATGAGCCAACAGGTAACTTAGATATTGAAACAGCTCTTGATATTATGAATATTTTTACTCGCATTAATGAGCGCGGCACAACGATCGTTATGGCGACGCATAATGCAGATATCGTAAATACAATCCGTCATCGTGTAATCGCGATTGAAGGCGGAAAAATTGTTCGAGATGAGATTGAGGGAGGATACGGATATGAAGGCTAAGACCCTTAGTCGACATTTGCGAGAAGGTGTAAAGAATCTATCACGTAACGGATGGATGACATTTGCTTCTGTTAGTGCAGTAACAGTTACATTATTACTTGTAGGTGTCTTTTTAACAGCGATTATGAATATGAACCATTTTGCGACGAAAGTAGAGCAAGATGTAGAGATTCGTGTACACATTGATCCAGCTGCAAAAGAAGCGGATCAAAAGAAATTAGAAGAAGATATGAGTAAGATTGCAAAAGTAGATTCTATTAAATATTCTTCTAAAGAAGAAGAGTTAAAACGTTTAATTAAAAGCTTAGGTGATAGTGGAAAAACGTTTGAGTTATTTGAACAAGATAACCCACTTAAAAACGTATTCGTTGTAAAAGCAAAAGAACCAACCGATACAGCGACAATCGCGAAGAAGGTTGAAAAAATGCAGTTTGTTAGTAATGTTCAGTACGGAAAAGGACAAGTTGAACGATTATTTGATACTGTAAAAACTGGTCGTAACATTGGGATTGCGTTAATTGCTGGTCTTTTATTCACAGCGATGTTCTTAATCTCTAATACAATTAAAATTACAATTTATGCTCGTAGTACAGAAATTGAAATTATGAAACTTGTTGGTGCAACAAACTGGTTTATTCGTTGGCCATTCTTGCTAGAGGGATTATTCTTAGGAGTATTAGGATCAATTATTCCAATTGGCCTAATTCTAATTACGTATAATTCGTTGCAAGGTGTGTTTAATGAAAAACTTGGCGGAACAATTTTCGAGCTTCTACCATACAGTCCGTTCGTATTCCAATTAGCTGGTTTACTAGTGTTAATCGGTGCTTTAATCGGTATGTGGGGAAGTGTAATGTCAATTCGTCGCTTCTTAAAAGTATAAAAAGTTGCAAACATAATTCGTACAAGCTTATCATATAGTAGAAATAGGTAAAGGCATCACACACTGTGTGATGCCTTTTGCTACACCACCTGTGTGTTTTGGAAAGGGGAATTCCGCATTGAAACGTAGAGTTGCAATTATTGGAATGGTTGTTGCATTTTTAATTGGTGCTGGCGGAATGTTTGCAGGCATGTCTGTATTTGGGGTTAACCCATCAGAAGTAACGCAAACAATTTCGAGTGGGAATGCTAGCACTGCGCAAGGGAATTTGGCAAAAATTAATGAGGCGTATGCACTAATTGATTCACGTTATGTGGAAGACGTGAAAGATGAAAAGTTAGTTGAAGGTGCAATACAAGGTATGTTGTCTACGCTGAAGGACCCTTATTCCACGTATATGGATAAAGAAACAGCCAAACAGTTTAGTGAATCGCTTGATCCCGAATTAGAGGGGATTGGGGCTGAGGTGAACAAGACGGACGGTAAGCTTATTATCGTATCGCCAATTAAAGGTTCACCAGCAGAAAAGATAGGAATTAAACCGAATGACCAAATTTTATCTGTAGATGGAAACAGTGTGAAAGACTTATCACGTGAAGAAGCAGTATTAAAAATTCGTGGTAAAAAGGGAACGACTGTCGCAATTGAAATTAAACGTGCGGGAGTAACTGATCCGATCGTATTTAAAATTAAGCGTGAAAAGATTCCAATCTTTACAGTATTTAGTTCTGTGAAGCAAGAGAGTGGAAAAGATATCGGTTATATGCAAATCACTTCTTTTGCTGAAAATACAGCGAAAGAATTTAAGGATCAGTTAAAAGAGTTAGAGAAGAAAAATATAAAAGGCTTAGTTATTGACGTACGTGGTAATCCTGGTGGCTATTTAAATAGTGTAGAAGATATACTAGGGGAAATTATGACGAATAAAAAGCCGATGCTACAAGTAGAGCAGCGAAATGGTGAGAAGAAGAAATTCTCTACGGAACTGAAAGAGAGAAAACCATATCCAATTTCAGTATTAATTGATAATGGAAGTGCTTCTGCTTCAGAGATTTTAGCGGGTGCGCTAAAAGAAGGAGAAGGATACGATTTAATTGGTGAAAAGACATTTGGTAAAGGTACTGTCCAGCAAGCTGTTCCATTTAAAGACGGCAGCAACATTAAATTAACGATGTTTAAATGGTTAACACCGGATGGGAACTGGATTCATAAAAAAGGAATCGCGCCAACAGTAGAAGTGAAGCAACCAAATTATTATCATGCGACACCAATTCAAATTGAAAAAACACTTTCATACAATTCAAATGATGTACAAGTAAAACATGCTCAAGAAATGCTTAAGAGCTTAGGGTATGTACCAGGTCGTGAAGATGGATACTTTAGTAAAGAGACAGAATCGGCTCTGAAAGCATTCCAAAATGCAAATGAGATGGAAGCGACAGGACAGCTTGATAAAAAGACAGCTGAAGCGATTCAAACTAAAATTATCGAAAAAATTCGTTCTGGAGAAAATGATCTACAATTACAGTCAGCATTAAAATTAATGGCAAAATAAGAAGAAATACAGGCAGTTTGCTGCCTGTATTTTTTTGTGTTAAACAAACGTTTGTTTAGTTATGATAATATAAAAAGAAAGAATGATATAAATGGTGGTGAATGAGTTCATGGAGGCGTGGATTTTTGAAATAATGCGGGCAGTTGGACGTTTTTTCTTACACCCTGCTGTCTATATATTTGTAATAAGTAGTATCTTCGTTGGATACTTACGTATGTTAAGAGAACGAAAAGATTTTTCTTTTAAAGTTTATGATATTTGGTTTGAACTGCGAACCTCTCTATTTGCAGGGATTGGATACGGATTAGTAGTATCTATTGTTACGATTGGGCTTGGACTTGTTGTTTCTAAAGCGAGCTTATGGGCCATTTTAATTTGGACGTTACTATTTGGATTAACGGCTATGTATCGATATTTATCGGCGGCTTATACATTTAGCATTGCGATTGTATGTGTTCTATTATCTTCTAAGCTACCAGTTTCCTTTTTACAGCTTCGAGAAGGTGAAGAGAGTACCATTGTATCCCTTGTTATTTTACTAGGCGTTATGCTTATTGTAGAAGGCTTATTGATTTCTAAAAACGCAGTAGGATATTCGACGCCGAGGATTAGGAAGGGGAAGCGTGGATTAAAGATTGGTTTACACGAATCAAAGCGTTTATGGATCGTTCCTATTTTTATTCTTGTACCGGGTGATGCGGTAACGCAGTTTATTTCATGGTGGCCTGTCGTTTCAATCGGTTCAAATACATATTCTCTATTCCTCGTTCCATTTTTAATTGGATTTATGAGAAAGATTAAAAGTTATGAGCCGACGGAAGCTTTATTATTTACAGGAAGACGTGTTTATGGATTAGCAGGACTTGTGCTCGTTTTAGGAATCGCAAGTTATTGGTGGCACGTACTTGCAATTATCGCGATGGGAGTCGCAATGCTTGGGCGTTTCACAATCTCGATGCAAGAGAAAATTGCCGATGAAACAAGACCAGCATATTTTGCTGCACGCAATGATGGGCTCGTTGTACTAGATACAATTCCAAATACAATTGGAGCAGAGCTAAAATTACTGCCTGGAGAAATTATTACGAAAGTAAATGGAGTCATTCCAAAAAGCGCCGAGGAATTTTATGATGCGCTTCAAACGAAGACGACAGGAGCATTTTGTAAATTAGAAGTATTAGATACAAATGGTGAGCTTCGTCTTGCACAAACTGCATTATATGCTGGTGGACATCACGAATTAGGTATTGTATTCGTTGAACAGGAGCATGAGTGGGATTCGGAAGCGATGTAATAGAAGGAATGGTATCACCTTGTGGTGGTACCTTTTTTGTTTTTGGGGGAGGGTAGTTAGTAAATGAAATTTATATCGGCGATTTTCCGAATATATCAGCGCAACTTGAAATATATCGGCGATTTTGCAAATATATCAGCGCAACTCGAAATATATCGGCGATTATTCGAATATATCGACTTTCCAGCAAAAAACGACAACTATCGCAAAGCTTATTTTCAGTTTCATAGACGGATAACTTGAATAATTATTTGATAATGGTTATCATTTAGGGAGTCTTTTTAATTTTGGAAAATGGAGGTAAGATATGCTGCGTAAATTTTTCTCGTACTATAAACCGTATAAAGGTTTATTTATACTCGACTTTTCTTGTGCGGTTGTCGCAGGATTATTAGAACTCGGCTTCCCGCTTATCGTAAATCAATTTATTGATAAGTTATTGCCAGGGCAAAACTGGACGCTTATTTTATGGGCTTGTTTCGGTTTACTCGCAGTTTATATGTTAAATGCAGGCTTACAATATGTCGTTACATATTGGGGACATATGCTTGGTGTTAACATTGAAACAGATATGAGGCAGAAATTATTTGATCATATTCAAAAGCTATCATTCAGATTTTTTGATAATAATAAAACTGGTCATTTAATTTCACGCCTTACAAACGATTTAATGGAAATTGGGGAAATTGCTCACCATGGACCAGAAGATCTATTTATCGCCGTAATGACTTTAGTTGGGGCATTCTCATTTATGATGATGATCAACTGGAAGTTAGCGTTATTAACGTTCTTCGTCATTCCATTCCTATTATGGTTAGCACTTTACTTTAATAAAAAAATGACAGGTACATTTAGACGTTTATTCTCAGACGTTGCTGATTTTAATGCATGCATTGAGAACAATGTTGGGGGAATTCGTGTTGTACAAGCATTCGGAAATGAAAAGTTTGAGAAAGAGCAATTTGCTGTCAACAACGCTCGTTTCCGTACAACGAAATTAATGGCGTATAAAATTATGGCGTTAAATTCATCGATTAGTTATATGCTCATGCGGCTCGTAACGCTCTTCGTCTTAATATGCGGTACATGGTTTGTTCTGCAAGGAGAATTAACGTACGGTGGATTTATCGGATTCGTTCTATTAACGAATATTTTCTTCCGCCCAATTGAAAAAATTAACGCGGTAATCGAAAGCTATCCGAAGGGAATCGCCGGTTTTAAAAGATATGTAGAGCTTCTTGAAACAGAGCCTGACATTGTAGACTCTAAAGATGCAATGGAAGTTAAACATGTACATGGTGATATTCAATATAACAACATTACGTTCGGATATGAAAATAAAGAACCAATTTTAAATGACATTAGTTTGAAAATACATGCAGGTGAAACGGTTGCGTTCGTTGGACCATCAGGAGCTGGGAAAACGACGTTATGTAGCCTATTACCACGTTTTTATGAGCAATCATCTGGATCAATTCAAATTGATGGGATTGATACGAAAGATATGACATTATCTTCACTTCGTAAGCAAATTGGAATTGTGCAGCAAGACGTGTTCTTATTTTCAGGAACAATTCGTGAAAATATCGCTTACGGAAATTTAAAGGCATCAGAGCCTGAAATTTGGCAGGCAGTAAAACGTGCGCAGTTAGAAGATTTAATTTACTCACAGCCGGAAGGTTTGGATACTGTTATCGGTGAGCGCGGCGTGAAACTTTCAGGTGGACAAAAGCAGCGTCTAGCTATTGCTCGTATGTTCTTGAAAAACCCGCCAATTTTAATATTGGATGAAGCAACTTCTGCACTAGATACAGAGACAGAACTTGCGATTCAAAAATCGCTTGCTGAATTAGCTGTCGGTCGCACAACGCTAGTTATCGCTCACAGACTTGCAACGATTAAAAATGCAGATCGCATCGTCGTTGTAAATAAAGATGGCATTGCAGAACAAGGTTCACATAATGAATTAATTGAGCAAGGCGGAGGATACAGTAGGTTATACGAAGCTCAGTTTAGTTCGTAAATATAATTTGTACTGAATTAGTGCACCATAAGTAGGTAAAAATCTCATATGGGAGGCTATAAAGTATGATTGTAACAACAACGTCTACAATTCAAGGAAAAGAAATTATTGAGTATATCGATATCGTCAATGGAGAAGCGATTATGGGTGCGAATATCGTTCGTGACCTTTTCGCTTCTGTTCGTGACGTTGTCGGTGGTCGTGCTGGCGCTTATGAAAGTAAATTAAAAGAAGCACGCGACATCGCAATGGAAGAGATGAAAACTTTCGCAAGACAAAAAAATGCAAATGCAATTGTTGGTATCGACGTGGATTACGAAGTAGTTCGCGAAGGTATGTTAATGGTTGCGGTGAGCGGGACTGCTGTCCGCATATAAAGTAAAAAGCCGTGCTGATGTGAGCTGCACCCCAATTGTTAGACACAGTCTAACAATTGGAGGTGCAGTTTTTTGTATGACAAAATTTACGAAGGATTTAAAGTTAACGCTCGTTCAAGGATTTAATCCGAAAATAATTTCTCAAGC